>NZ_JBYTST010000009.1:0-253881 GCF_058111565.1 Telluria sp. AZSoR62 | reverse complement strand
ATGACTACTGGCGGAGAGGGTGGGATTCGCCCACATGCTGCGGGCCGCCCTCGCGCAAATATGCGCGAGGCTTCGAATCCCACGCGTAAGCCGCGCAGGCGGCTTACTCCTTCCGCATACGCAATAAAAAAGCTCCCAAGCGGGAGCTTTTTTAATGCTACTGGCGGAGAGGGTGGGATTCGAACCCACGGTACGATTTAACGTACGCCTGATTTCGAGTCAGGTACATTCGACCACTCTGCCACCTCTCCTGAAACGGTGTTGCGGTCGCTGTAAGCGAGGCCGAATTATAGCGGCTGTTCGTAGAAGTGAAAAGATGCCCCACCATAAATTTTTTCATCGCCAGCACCAAACGCCGCATGAAAGAATATTTCAGTAAACAGCGTCAAACGAAAGATTATTTCAGAAACGAAAAAAGCTCCCGAGGGAGCTTTCTTCTAACTACTGGCGGAGAGGGTGGGATTCGAACCCACGGTACGATTTAACGTACGCCTGATTTCGAGTCAGGTACATTCGACCACTCTGCCACCTCTCCTAAATCGGTGTTGCGGTCGCTGCAAGACACGCATTATAGCGAGCCTCTTGCAAAAACGGAAGAGCAAATTCAGCTGCCGCGCAAAACTTGCCCTATCCGCTTCAAGCGGGCGAGAGACGCTCCAACCCGCCCATATACGGCCGCAGCACCTCCGGAATCACCACGCTGCCGTCAGCCTGCTGGTAATTCTCCAGCACCGCCACCAGCGTGCGTCCCACCGCCAGGCCCGAGCCGTTGAGCGTATGCACCAGCTCCGGCTTGCCCGCCGCGTTGCGGAAGCGCGCCTGCATGCGGCGCGACTGGAAGGCTTCGCAATTCGACAGCGAGGAGATCTCGCGGTAGGTGTTTTGCGCCGGCAGCCACACTTCCAGGTCGTAGGTCTTGGCGGCAGAAAATCCCATGTCGCCGGTGCACAGCAACATGACGCGGTACGGCAGGCCCAGCGAAGTCAGGATGAATTCGGCCTGGCCGACCATCTCTTCGAGCGCCGCGTACGACTGTTCCGGGTGCACCACCTGGACCAGCTCGACCTTGTCGAACTGGTGCTGGCGGATCATGCCGCGGGTGTCGCGGCCGTAGCTGCCGGCTTCCGAGCGGAAGCACGGGGTGTGCGCGGTCATCTTCAAGGGCAGTTCGTCCAGCGCCACGATCTCGTCGCGCACCACGTTGGTCAGCGAGACTTCCGAGGTCGGGATCAGGTAGAAGGTCTCGCCTTCGCCTTCGACGCCGCCCTTCTTCACCGAGAACAGGTCGGCTTCGAACTTCGGCAGCTGGCCGGTGCCGCGCAGCGAATCGGCGTTGACCATGTAGGGGGTGTAGCACTCGGTATAGCCGTGCTGGCCGGTGTGGGTGTCGAGCATGTACTGGGCCAGCGCGCGGTGCAGGCGCGCCATGCCGCCCTTCATCATCGAAAAGCGCGAGCCGGTCAGCTTGGTCGCGGTCTCGAAGTCCAGGCCGAGCTGCTCGCCGATATCGACGTGGTCCTTGACTTCGAACTCGAAAGTGCGCGGGGTGCCGACCTTGCGCACTTCGACGTTGCCCGTTTCATCCTGGCCCTGCGGGGCGCTTTCGTGCGGCAGGTTCGGCACCGCTTCGATGAAGCGCGCCATCTTCGTTTGCACGTCGGCGAGCGCGGCTTCGTTGGCCTTGAGTTCGTCGCCCAGGCCGGCCACTTCCGCCATCACGCTGGTCGTGTCTTCGCCCTTGCCCTTCATCATGCCGATCTGCTTGGACAGCGAGTTGCGCTTGCCCTGCAGTTCTTCGGTGCGCGTCTGGATGGCCTTGCGTTCGGCTTCGAGGGCGCTGAAGGCAGCCACGTCGAGCTGGAACTTGCGGCTCGCCAGGCGCGCGGCGACGTTGTCGATGTCTTTGCGGAGAAGTTGGATGTCAATCATGTCGGGTTGGGCTTGCGTATGTCGAAAACACAATTGTACCAAGCCGACAGCCATTGTCAGCGAGTTTCGGCAACGGTTCCAGCGACCGTCTTGCCGGGCTACCCGCCAGCCCTTCCCTGCTTCAGTTCAGGCCGGCTTTTTGCGCGACGCTCAAGCGTGGCGCCTTGACCACGACCACGTGCATGGTGGTGTCCACCAGGATCGCGGTCGGCGCTTTCACGACCTCGACCGGGCGTGCGGCGGCGGTGGCGTAGCTCGCTGCCAGGCCCAGTGCGGCGGCGGCGAGGAAGACGGCTTCGAAGTTTTTACGGATGTTCATGGTACGGCTCCTTGGGGTTGATCGTTGCGATAAGTGCTTCGGTATGGTTGAACTTTATCGATCGTCCCCAGCTAGCGCCATCGACTTGCGACGAAGCGCGGAAAACATGGCCCAGAATGCACAAAGCGCGGACCGGCCGCGCGTAGCCGGCATGTTGGCCGACGTTCCTTCGTATTCGAGGCGTCGGCGGCGGCCAGGCGCCTGTCGAAGCGCGCCAGCCGCGGCCTGGTGCGGGGTGCTTAGAAGGCCAGGTCGACCGCTTTCGAGTCGGCCTTCGGGGTCGGCACGTCGATCTTCGCGCCCTGCGCCAGCTTGATCACGCCGGCCATGAAGCCGCCCGAATCGGTAACGACCTTGCCCAGCAGCGGCAGCGAATCCTTGACCGGGATGATCTGCGGCAGCGACAGCGGATTGGCGCTGGCCTTGGCGATCAGGGACTGGCCGGTCCTGGTCAGCGCGACCGCCTGCAGGGCGCCGATGCCGTAGTTGAGCAGTGCGTCGCCGACCTGCTTCTTGCTGGCGCTGTCGAGGGTGCTCATCTTGTTCTTCATCTCGCCCGAGTCGTACAGGCGCTTGGCTTCGGCCGATGCCGACTCGACCAGCCTGGCTTGGCGTGCGTCGCGCTCCTTGGTGTCGGTGAGCTTCGCGATGGCGTCCAGCTCGGCCTTGGTCAGGGCGCGCTGCTCGGCGTTGTCGAAGGCCAGCTTGATCGCGATGACCGAACGGCCGGTGAGCTGGCTCAGCGCCGCGCTTTGCGTGACAAACGTGCTCACATCCGCGCTGATGTCGCCACCGCCGCCGCCCTTGGCTGCGCTGAGCAGGCCGCCCAGGCCGCCGAACTGTGCGTGCGCCGCTCCGGCGCCCATGAGGCATGCCGCCATCATCACTGCTTGTGCAATCTTTTTCATTTTTCATCACTCCCTGTTTTAGTTATCGAGTTTCTTGAGCAGGTCGGGCTGCATCGCCAGCCCGTTGCCCAGCTCCTTGTATCCGTAGTACGCCGCCTTGCTTGCCGCCGGCATCCCACTGAATTCGGTCCGCAGCCCCGAGGTCACGGTCTTCGTGACTTCGCCGCCGCTCTTGAAGCGCGCCACCAGACCGAGCGTCACGGTGGCCTTGCAGGCCTCGCCCTCGCAGCTGGCCGCTTCTTCGCGGATCACATAGCCCGGCTGCACGCACACCGGAAGACGCGGCGCCTGCAGCTCGGTGTCGAACATGCCGGCCTTGAGCAACAGGTTCGCGTCGCTGTAGAAAGCCGGGTCGCCCAGGTGCCCCGCATGCTTGCGCGAGCGGTACAGTGCATGGCGCACCAGCGGCGCCGCATACGCGGCGTCGGCCACGCTGTTCTGGCCGACGTAGACGGGTTCCGCGCAATCCACTACCGCAGTCACGCCCGGCAGCTGCTGGTCGTACACCCGCAGGATGTCGCCGCGCTGCGGCCTGGGCAGGCCTGGATTGGTGGAGGAATAGGAAAGGCCAACCAGGGCGCCCTCGCCTACCGGCTCCAGGCGTCCGCCGGCCACGTCCAGGTCCAGCAGCGCCGGCTTGCCGTGCACCCTGGCCGAAAGCGGATGCAGCACGTCGAAGCTCGGGCGCTGGCCAGGGACGCCGCCCATGCCTTCGACCCAGATGCGCTCCGCGTCCACCTTCGCGATGCGCAGCTCGCGCGGCGCGAAACGCACATTGGCCAGGAAGTTCTGCGCCAGCTTGCCTGTCGCGTTCTTCAGCGAGATCTCGCGCGCCTGGGTCGCATCCAGGCCGCTGCCTTTCACACGCTCGATCGCATAGTCGTCGTCGCCCAGTTCCGAGAACACGACCTTGCCGAAGCGGTCCACCACCTGCGCGCTCACCAATGTATGGAAGCGCTCTTCGGTCTTGGTCCCGGCGGTGCCGCTCAGGGTCACGCTCGGCGTCGTCACCGGCGTGAAGCGCAGGAAGAAGTCCGGCGGATCGGTGCGGATGCCGGACGCTTCCGCCATGCTCGGCAGCCTGTTCCAGTCGACGCAGTTGGCCGAGCGCGTGATCAGCTGCCTGGTCTGGCGGAAGTGCACGTCCACGGGGCTGAGCTGGAACGAGGCCTTGAAGCCGATCGCGCGCCCGAAGATATCGGCCACCGCATTCGAGGCCGCGTCGTGCTCGCCCACCACCGGCAACAGGCGCGGCTTGCGGCTGTCGTCGCCCGTGCCCTCGAACGTGAATTGCAGGGTGTCGCCCCTGGATGCGCTGCCCATCGCCGTGCGCAGGACCGCGTAGCCGCTGTCGGCATACAGCACGTCGAAGATGCTGGCCTTGCCGTCCGCGGATTGCGCTTCGACCTGCTCGCCCTTGACGAAACCGGCTTCCACGCCGCGGTCGGCGACCAGGAACTTGCCGTCGCTGTCGGCCAGCTTCACTGCGGTGGCTTTCGGGTCGAACGCCGCGCGCGCATTGGCGACCAGGGTATCGACCTGGGCCTCGATATTCTTCAGCACCTCGGCGCGCATGGTCGCGTCCATCGCGCCGGACGCGTATTCGGCGCGGCTGAAGCGAAACGGCGTGTACACGGTTTCGCTCATCGTGTAGACCACCTTGGCCAGGCTTGGCCGAACGAACTGCAGGCTCAGGGTCACCGGCACCAGCACTTCGACGTTGTCGCCGCGCGCCACCTCGTACAGCGAGGCGCGGGTGATGCCCAGCAGGACCGCATAGGTGTCGGCCACGGCGAACGACGGCGCCGTCTTGCACTGCAAGCTGTTGTCGTTGATGAAGCGGTGGCCGCTCCCGACCTTGTTGTCGGCGACCTGTCTGGCATGGATGATCGAGGCCGGATAGGCGGCGCCCAACTGGCCGACGAAGCGCCTGATCAGTGCGGCTTGCGCCGCCTGCCCGGCCGGGTCGTCGAACAGGCGCTGCATGAGCTTCGGATCGAGCAGCGAGCGCGCCTGCCGGGCCTCCACGGACATGCCTTCGATTTCCTGCACCGGGAACAGGTAGAACGAGGCCGCGGCGGCCGGCAAGGCGGCCGCCAGGCTGGCGAGCAGGCCGGACGCCTGCAACAGGCGACGCATCAGATCTGCTCCGGGCACTTGCCGTCGAGGCAGAACAGCAGGCGGTTGCCGCGGCGTTCATAGCGTCCGCCGCGGAAGGCGCTGTTGTCCGCTTCGATGTACTCGTCCACCAGGTCGTTGACCTGGGTGCCGAAGTTGCCCTTGGCCGTCACCTTCCAGCTGCGCAGCTCGTCCGAGGCATTGTCGCCCTCGCCGAATTCGACCACGCCGGCCATCTCCTTGAGGCGCGCCTCGAAGTCGCGGCGCAGCTTGCCCGGGATGCGTTGGGCGCTGTAGACCGACACCACGTAAGGGCTGCCCTGGGCGCTGGCCTGCTGCAGGTCGCGCCGCGCCTTGGTGCCGATGGTTTCGGCCAGCGAGCGCGCCAGGGCGTCGGCCAGGTTGGCGCGGCAGTTCTGGTCGCTCGAGCCGGAGGCGCGCTTGCCGATGGTGCCCTTGGCAAAGCTGTCGCCGGTGTCGACGTCGGCCGAACTCAGGGCCAGCTGGCCCGAACACAGCACCTCGCCGCTGGGCGAACTGCCTTCGGACTGCATCACGGCCTGGCCGTAGACCAGGTACTTGGCCTTGTAGGTACCGCTCGCCGCCTTCTTCAGGTAGCTGTCGAATTTCTGCAGGCGGGTGATGTCCGACACCGTCAGGCGGCGGCCGTTCTCGACACGGAAGTCGCGCTCGTCGGTCACCGCCAGGTCGAATTCGCCCACCACCTGCTGCAGCTTCTGGTTGATCAGGGCCGACTCGCTGTCGGCCGGCTTGGCGTTGTCGATGCCGGCGAAGACCTGCTTGACCTTCAGGTTGACCACGTCGGTCTGGCGCTGGACGTCGTTGTTCTTCTCGGCGTAGCTGGCCGCGCTGCTGGACCTGGCGGCGCTGGCGCTCGAGTGGCTGGCGCTGACGGCGGCCTGCGAGGACGCGCTGCCGGCGGCGGCCGACTTCTGGGCTGCGGCGAACTGGGTGTCGCGCGCGCCGGACGCCTGGCTATCGCGCGAGCCGCTGGCCTGCACATTGCGGGCGCCTGCGGCCGAGCCGCCGTAGCCGTCCTGCAGCGCCACGGCGCCGCGGTCAGAGCCGCTGAACGAGGCTTTGTCCGAACCCGAGAACGATGCGCGGTCGCGCCCCGCGGCGGACGAAGCCGAGCTGTTTGCATAGGCGGACTTGTCGCTCGACGCGGCGGCGAAGCTGCCCTTGGCCGCGCTGGCCGAGCTGCTCGACGCGCTGCGCGACGCCGACACGGAGGAGCTACGGTCCGACATCGAGCTCTTGTCGTGCGAGTAGTCGATCTCGGTCACCAAAGGCTGCGACGGGTCGAGTTTGGTACCGACGCCATAGTATTCGTCGATCAGGAACAGCACCTTGGCGCTGCTGACGGCCATTTTCGAGCCCAGCTCCAGCGAGCGGGTCATGTCGAGGAAGACGCTCGAATCGACCTGCAGGCTCGCGCGTGCGGTCAGGATGTCGCCTTCGGCCTGGAAGCTGGTGCGCAGGTTGTCGGCCAGCTGGGTGCGCAGTTCGGCCAGCGCATTCTTCACCTTCGGGTCGTTCGGGTTGGCGCTGAGTTTCAGGCGCAGCACGCTGGCGACGGCGGCCAGTTCCGCCTGTTCGCGGGCGATGCGGCGTGCGTTGACGAGGTCGCCGCTGGCCTTGATGCTGAGTTCCTTGACGCCGTTGGCCGAGAAGGTTTCGGCTGCGGCGATGCCGGGCGTGCCAATGGCGCCGAGCGCGAGCAGCGCCGACAGCAGGAGGGTCTTTTTCATGTTGTGCAGTGTGGAGTGGAGCGGATTTATTCGGGAAGCTGGACCGACACGTCGCCGGCACTGGCCTTGACGCCGCCGGCGCCGATGGTGGCTTGCGCATCGGACGGCGGGGCTGCAACGGCGGCAGGCAACACGGCTGCGGCCGGGGCGCCCTCGCCTGCGGCCAGCGTCACGAAGCGGATATCGGTGCGTACCGGTTCGAGCAGCGGCTCGGACATCAGGTCGATGCCGCTGACCGTGCCGCCCTGCACCGCCAGGCCCGCGTAGCGGATGGCCTCGTCGAGCTTGCCGGCCTGGGCGCTGGCCTTGGCCGTCTCCCAGGCCACGACGCCGGCCGTATCCTGCTTGTCCTTCAGGAAGCTGGCGCCTTCAAGGCTGGCTTCGGCAAACTTCCCCTGCGCGACCTGCTGGCGCAGTTTGGTGGCGACTTCAGCGGCGCCGGCCGGCTTGATGGCCGAGGCCAGGCTTTCGCGCACATCTTCGCAGCCCGACAACAAAGGCAGGGCGGCGCACAGCGCCAATACACTGCTCGCAAGCAGCATCGGTCTCTTCAGCATGAAACATCCCTATTGTTATAGAATTTAGAACGTTGCAAAAACGAGAGCAGATGCTACCGAGCTTTGATTTTTCTGTAAAGAAATATTACTTACCTACCACTATAATTATTGCTGGCGCATGGAAAGCAGCAGTTTTGCGGTATAAAGCACGATGAGCGTGCCGATCAGGTCGCCGCTGGCCATGACGAAGAAGCCGCGCACCAGGCCCTCTTGCTGGCCTTGCAAGGCGAACCAGATGTGGTGCATCAGAGGACTGGCGATCGAGAAGGCCAGCGCGCAGCCGAGCAGGCGCCAGGGACCGAGTCCGGCCAGCGACGGCCCGACCCGGCCGGCCACCAGCAGGCGGTAGGTCAGATAGGGCGCCAGCGCGGCCAGGATCCCGCCGGCAAACGAGCGGATCGGGTCGTTCGGGAAGAAATAGAAAATGCAGATCAGCCAGGAGGCGATCAGGATGCCGATCGCCCCGGCTTCGGCGAACAGCAGGATGCACAGCAGGCGCACGCCCGCCGGCAAGTAGATCCAGCTGATACCATGGGCGAATTCGAATCGTGCGAACAGCAATTCGTTCAGGCCGATCGTGCCGAGGAAGAGGAGCGCCGTGCCGGCGATCATGGCAAGTTTCAAGTGTATGCCGGACATGGGGCGCAGGGTAAAATAAGCTAGGCTAATATATCAAAGCATTATATCAGTTACTCTTATTAATTGAGCAATAAGCTATGACTACCAAACCATCGCCGCCATGAGCAAGCCGCCCCGTCCAGCCGACATCTACCTGCGCTTCCTGAACCTGATGGATGCGCTGCGCGCCCTGCCCGCCCTGCCGCCGCTCGACCCGCTCGAGGAACGCATCCTCGCCGTGGTCGGCCGCGCGCGCCAGCTCGAGGAACGCCTGAGCGTACGCGACCTGATGGGCCAGGATGGACTGGGGGCGCCGGCGACGATCCATGCGCGCATCACCTCGATGCGCAAGAAGGGCTGGCTGGTGCTGGGCGACACCGAGGACAGCCGCCGCAAGCAGGTCGACCTGACCCCGGCGGCGCTGGCATATTTCGATGAGCTCTCCGGCCTGATGATCAAGGCCGCAAAGGGCAGCTAGCTTCCGGCCTCGTCGTCGAGGCTGCGCAAGAACGCCAGCTTCTCCGCGATCTTCGCTTCCACCCCGCGCGGCACCGGCTGGTACCAGCCCGGTTCGCGCATCCCGTCCGGCAGATAGGTTTCGCCTGCCGCATACGCATGCGGCTCGTCGTGGGCATAACGGTATTCGTGGCCGTAGCCGAGCTCTTTCATCAGCTTGGTCGGCGCATTGCGCAGGTGGACCGGCACTTCGCGCGATTTATCCTTCTTCACAAACGCCATGGCCGCATTGAAGGCGTTGTAGCCGGCATTGCTCTTGGCCGCGATGGCGAGATACACCACGGCCTGCCCCAGCGCCAGCTCGCCCTCGGGGGAACCCAGGCGCTCGTAGGTGGTGGCCGCATCGTTCGCCACCTGCAGCGCGCGCGGGTCGGCCAGGCCGATGTCTTCCCAGGCCATGCGCACGATGCGGCGCGACAGGTACTTGGCGTCCGCCCCGCCATCCAACATGCGGCACAGCCAATACAGCGCTGCATCCGGATGCGAGCCGCGCACCGACTTGTGCAGGGCCGAGATCTGGTCGTAGAAATTGTCGCCGCCCTTGTCGAAGCGGCGCGCGTTCAGCGTCAGCGCGTTTTCGACGAAGTCGGCGGTGATGGTGGTGATGCCGCTCGTCTCGGCCGAGGTCTTGGTCTGCTCCAGCAGATTCAGGAAGCGGCGCGCGTCGCCGTCGGCGTACCCCACCAGGGTGTCGATCGCCACTTCGTCGAACGTCAGGTGCTGCAGTACCTTCTCTTGAGCGCGTTTCAGCAGCAGGCGCATCTCCTCGTCGCTCAAGGCCTTGAGCACATAGACCTGTGAGCGCGACAGCAGCGCCGAGTTGACCTCGAAGGACGGGTTCTCGGTGGTCGCGCCGATCAGCGTGACCAGGCCCGACTCGACGAAGGGCAGCAAGGCGTCCTGCTGCGACTTGTTGAAGCGGTGGATCTCGTCGATGAACAGGATCGTGTGCTTGCCCTGCTGCAGGTAGTGCTCGGCCTGCTCGACCGAGGCGCGGATGTCCTTCACGCCCGAGAGCACGGCCGACAGCGCGATGAATTCGCACTCGAAGGCATAGGCGGTCAGGCGCGCCAGCGTGGTCTTGCCCACGCCCGGCGGGCCCCACAGGATCATCGAATGCGGCTTGCCCGACTTGAACACCAGGTTCAGCGGCTTGCCGGGCCCGAGCAAATGGCTCTGGCCGATGACTTCGTCGATGGTGCGCGGGCGCAGGGCTTCGGCCAGCGGCGGCGAAGGCTCGGTCTTGAACAGGTCATCCATGACGCGCTCCGGCGCTCAGGTGGGCAATGGGGTGGGTGTGCATGCGCCTAGTGTAAACGATCGATCCCGGCAGAGCCGGGACCGGAGCGCGGTAGAGCGGGGCTTACTGCTTGACGACGTCGGCGCCCTTCGGCGTCTCGAACTTGAACTGCTGCGCGCCCAGCGCCGGGTTGCGCTGGAAGTTCGTGAACTTCAGCACCGACACCTGCCCGAACTGGTCCTTCAGCTCCATCGCCACCGGCACCCCACCCTTAAGGCCAATGGCGATCTGTTCAAACGTCGTGTCCTTCGTCTTCGGCGCGGCATTGAGCCATTCGGCGCCGTCACGCTCTCCGGCTTCGGTCAGGGTGAAGTTCTTTTCCAGGTCGTTACTGCCGAACAGGATCGCGGCCGGGGACGAACCCAGGGCATTGCCCAGTTTGCGCACGGTGACCTGGTTCAGGTCCTTGTCGTAGATGTAGAGCTGGTCGCCGTCGGCCTGCAGCAGCTGGTCGTAGGGCTTCTGGTAGGTCCAGATGAATTTGCCGGGCCGGGCGAACACAAAAGTACCGCTCGAGACCGGGGCAGCCTTGCCGGATTTCGATTTCGTCAGCTGCTGCTGGGTGAATTCGCCCTTGGCGGATTTGGTGCTCGAGACAAAGGATTTGAACTGGTCGAGGGCGCTGGCCTGGGCGGCGCCGCTCAATGCCAAGGTGGAGGCTGCGACGAGTAAAGCGAATTTATGAGTCGTGAATTTCATCTGGATTCCTCTTGTTGTGGTTCGCCTGCGCACGCTGAACGCGTGGGCAACGAACTTGCCCACCCTACGGGGCGCGGCTGTTCGACAGCCAATGCCCCGGTTCAGCAAAACGCTGGCGAAATTATTCGGCGGCGGTCGCCGGCACGAGGATGTCGCGGTTGCCGTTGCTCTGCATCGGCGACACCATCCCGGCCTGCTCCATCTGCTCGATGAGGCGGGCCGCGCGGTTGTAGCCGATGCGCAGGTGGCGCTGGACCAGCGAGATCGAGGCCTTGCGGTTCTTGAGCACCACGGCCACGGCCTGGTCGTAGAGCGCGTCGGACTCGCCGCCGCCCTCGCCCGCAGGTACGCCCTCGGCATTGCCCTCTTCCAGCGTTCCGCCTTCGAGAATGCCTTCAATATAATTCGGGGCGCCCAGCGACTGAAGATGTTTTACAACTCGATGCACTTCGTCGTCCGACACGAACGCGCCATGCACGCGGATCGGCAGGCCGGTTCCCGGCGGCATGTAGAGCATGTCGCCCATGCCCAGCAGGGCTTCGGCGCCCATCTGGTCGAGAATCGTGCGCGAGTCGATCTTGCTCGACACCTGGAAGGCGATGCGGGTCGGGATGTTGGCCTTGATCAGGCCCGTGATCACGTCCACCGACGGACGCTGGGTCGCCAGGATCAGGTGGATGCCGGCCGCGCGCGCCTTCTGGGCGATACGGGCGATCAGCTCTTCCACTTTTTTACCCACGACCATCATCAGGTCGGCCAATTCGTCGATGATGATGACGATGGTCGGCAGCTTCTCGAGCGGCTCCGGGTTGTCCGGCATGATCGAGAACGGGTTCGGGATGTGCTCCTCGCGCTTGGCCGCTTCCGCGATCTTGGTGTTGTAGCCGGCCAGGTTACGCACGCCCAGCTTGGACATGAGCTTGTAGCGGCGCTCCATCTCGTTGACGGCCCAGTTCAGGGCGTGGCCGGCCTGGCGCATGTCGGTCACCACCGGCGCGAGCAGGTGCGGGATGCCCTCGTAGACCGACATCTCCAGCATCTTCGGATCGATCAGGATCAGGCGCACATCCGCCGGGTCGGATTTGTACAGCAGCGACAGGATGGTGGCGTTGATGCCCACCGATTTACCCGAGCCGGTGGTACCGGCCACCAAGAGGTGCGGCATCTTGGCGAGATCCGCGCAGACCGGCTTGCCGGCGATGTCCTTGCCCAGGGCGACGGTCAGGCTGGAGGCGCTGTCGCCATAGACTTTCGAGCCGACGATTTCCGACAGGCGCACGATCTGGCGCTTCGGGTTCGGCAGTTCGAGGGCCATGTAGTTCTTGCCCGGGATGGTCTCGACCACGCGAATCGAGGTCAGCGAGAGCGAGCGCGCCAGGTCGCGCGCCAGGTTGACGATCTGGCTACCCTTCACGCCGGTGGCGGGCTCGATCTCGTAGCGGGTGACCACCGGCCCCGGATAGGCGGCAACGACCTTGGCTTCGACGCCGAAGTCGGACAGCTTCTTCTCGATCAGGCGGCTGGTGAATTCCAGGGTCTCGACCGACACGGTTTCCTGCGCGGGCGGAGCTTCGTCCAGCAGCGCCAGCGGCGGCAGCGGCGAATCGGCATCGAGCTCGCGGAACAGCGGCGTCTGCATTTCCTTCTGGGCGCGCTCGGACTTGGGCACGTTCACCATCTGCGGCTCGATCTTGATGGTCGAAGGGCTCGGGGCCGACAGCGCGGCGGCCGACGGCATCGACGGCGGCAGGATCACCGGCTCGGCGCGCGAGGGAGGCGGCGGCACGGCGCGCGGCGCGTCATCAATCTCGTCGCGCATCTCCAGCTGCGGCTCGGCCTTCACGATCGGGGTCGGGGCCGGATGCTTTTCGGTGTATTTCTGGCGCTCGTGCACCACCACTTCGTCGCGCTTGACGGCGGCGGCTTCGCCCTGCTTGCGGTCTTCGTGGTCTTCGATGCGCAGGCGGAACCAGTCGACGCTGGACTCGACCCAGGCGCCGATGCGCTCGGCCACGGCCAGCCAGGACACCTGGAAGAACAGCGAAAAGCCCAGGCCGAACAGCAGCAGGAGCAGCAGCGTGGCGCCGGTAAAGCCGAAGGCGGTATGGCTGGCGTGGCCGATCAGCTGGCCCAGCACCCCGCCGGCGGCGCGCGGCAATTCGACGTTCCAGGACCACATGCGCAGGTATTCCAGGCCCAGGCTGCCGGCGAACATGATGGCAAAACCGGCCCAGCGTACGTACATTTCGCCGGCATGCGGCGCTTCCTCCGGCGGGGCCAGGCGGTCGGTCAGGCGGCGCCAGCCCTGCCAGACGCCGCGCAGGAAGATCACGCCCCACCACCATGCCGAGAAACCGAAGATGAACAGCAACAGGTCGGACAGCCAGGCGCCGGCGCGGCCGCCCAGGTTGGCGATCTTCGGCACCGCGTTGGCGTGCGACCAGCCCGGGTCGCCCTTGTTGTAACTGACGAGGATCAGCACGAAATACAGGAAGGCGACGGCCATGGCGATCCAGCGCGCTTCTGACAGAAGGCGCGACAGCCGGCCCGGCAGGGGCTGGCGGGCGGTGGCCGGGGTGCGGGTGTATCCTGCGGTGCTGGCTTGGCTATTCTTGCTCATGCGAGGTCGTGCTGAAGTGTTCTGCTGAAGTGTCCGCTATCGGCGATCCGAGCATTCTAAGCCATATAGGCCCGGGCCGACCACGATTCATGCTTGACTGCATCATCGCTTATAATCCCGGGCTGTGCCAAGCCTTGATTCCTGCGGCAGTCGCCCCCAGTTTCCGTCTGTTCATATCTTAAGAAGCCTTCCTCGATGACTACTACCAAACACGCCAAAGTCCTGATTCTCGGTTCCGGTCCTGCCGGCTACAGCGCAGCCGTCTATGCAGCGCGCGCCAACCTGAACCCGATGCTGGTGACCGGCGTCGAGCAGGGCGGCCAGCTGATGACCACGACAGACGTCGAGAACTGGCCGGGCGACCCGCTGGGTGTGCAGGGTCCGGAGCTGATGCAGCGCCTGCTGCAGCACGCCGAGCGCTTCAATACCGAGATCGTGTTCGACCACATCCACACGACCTACTTGAACGAGAAGCCGATCCGCCTGGTGGGCGATTCGTTCGAGTTCACCTGCGACGCCCTGATCATCGCCACCGGCGCCTCGGCCCAGTACCTCGGCCTGCCGTCGGAGCAGGCCTTCATGGGCAAGGGCGTGTCGGCCTGCGCCACCTGCGACGGTTTCTTCTACCGCAACCAGGAAGTCGCGGTCATCGGCGGCGGCAACACCGCGGTCGAGGAAGCCCTCTACCTGTCGGGCATTGCCAACAAGGTCACGCTGATCCATCGCCGCGACAAGTTCCGCGCCGAGCCGATCCTGGTCGACCGCCTGCTGCACAAGGTTTCGGAAGGCAAGATCGTGTTGGAATATAACCACACGCTGGAAGAAGTCCTGGGCGACCAGAGCGGCGTGACCGGTCTGCGCATCAAGTCCACCCAAACCGGCGTGGCCAAGGACCTGAGCGTGCACGGCCTGTTCGTGGCGATCGGCCACAAGCCGAACACCGGTATCTTCGAAGGCCAGCTCGAGATGCACAACGGCTATATCAAGACCCGTTCGGGCCTGGAAGGCATGGCCACCGCCACCAGCGCACCGGGCGTGTTCGCCGCCGGCGACGTGCAGGACCACGTCTACCGCCAGGCGATCACCAGTTCGGGCACCGGCTGCATGGCCGCGCTCGACGCCCAGCGCTACCTGGAGGCGCTGGAAGACGATCCCAAATAAAGGAACGGCTTACGATGGCGGGCATGAAAGACTTTTCCGAACTAAAAGGCTTGCGCGACAAGCTCAAGGAAGACGAGCGCGTGCGCGCCATCGAACAGGCAGCACGCGAGAAGCGTGAACGCATCGCGCGCGAACGCGCCGTGGAATTCCGCGGCGCGATGGAGGGCGTGCACAAGATCCCCGAATCGGACCGCTACGTCTACCGCCCGGTCTACGTGGCCTCCGAGCGCGCCTTCCAGGACCGCCGCCCCCTGACCGAGGAAGAAGAAACCGAAGCCGTGCTGCGCGAGTCGCTCTCGGACGGTTTCGACGTCGACGGCCTGCTCGACGAAGACCCGTCGCTGAGCTACGCCCAGGACGGCGTCGGCCCGGACGTGGTGCGTAAACTCCGCAAGCGCCACTGGCCGGTACAGGACGAACTGGACCTGCACGGCATGAACCGCGACCAGGCGCGCGACGCCGTGGTCGACTTCCTCTACCATGCCAACCGGCGCGGGGTGCGCTGCGTGCGCATCGTGCACGGCATCGGCTACGGTTCCCCCCGGGGCGAACCGGTGCTGCGCGGGATCGTGCACAGCTGGCTGGTGCAGATGGGCGAAGTCGTCGCCTTCTGCGTGGCCGGCAAGAAGGACGGCGGGCACGGCGCACTGATCGTCCTGCTGCGCCCCGCACTGGAGGGCTGATCGCGTCCAAGATTTGTACAGACACAACAGTGGCGTGTGTCTGGAAATAATCGTTCCATGTAAAATACGGCAGACGGCGATTTGCCGAATTTGACGATAAGGAAAGGCAGGCAATTGAACGGAACTTCCGTGATCCCCATGGAGCACGGCCGCGAGGTCGACCTCCTTTCCTGCGCCGACGAGCCCATCCACATCCCCGGCTCGATCCAGCCCCACGGCGCCCTGCTCTTCTTCACTCCCGACGGCATCCTTGAAGGCTGGAGCGCGAATGCGCCCGCACTGCTGGGCATCGAACCCCAGCTCGGGGCGCCGTTCACGACGCTGGCCCTGCCGGCCGACGCCCTCGACCTGGTGGGCGAATTCACGGGTCACCAAGATGACGATGTCGCCCCCTCGGTGGTCCCGGTGTCGGTCAAGGGCGCCGACTACGACTGCATCGTGCACGCGGCCTACGGCCGCGTCATCGCCGAATTCGAACGGCGCGACGTGGCCGCGCACGATGTGGCGCTGTTCGCCGTCAAGGCGCACGGCTCGATCGACCGCCTGCGCCGCCAGAAGACCATCGACGGCCTGCTGGCCAGCGCAGTGCAGCAGGTGCGCGAATTCACCGGCTTCGACCGCGTCATGGCCTACCGCTTCCGCGCCGACGACAGCGGCGACGTGGTCGCCGAAAGCCGGCGCGAGGACCTGGTCCCTTACCTGGGCCAGCGCTATCCTGCCTCGGACATTCCGGCACAGGCGCGCCGCCTGTACACGCTCAATACCCTGCGCGTCATTGCCGACATCGGCTACAACGCGGTGCCGCTGCTGGGCGAACCCGGCGCCGCACCGCTGGACATGAGCCATGCGGTGCTGCGCAGCGTTTCGCCGGTGCACATCGAATACCTGAAGAACATGGGCGTTTCCGCATCGATGAGCGTGTCGATCGTGATCAACGGCCGCCTGTGGGGCCTGATCGCCTGCCACCACATGTCGAGCAAGCTCGTACCCTACGCGATCCGCATGTCGGCCGACGTGCTGGCCCAGGTGATGGCCTCGACCATCCACAGCATCGAAGCGCGCCAGCAGTCCGAACTGGTGGAACGTTCGTCGTCGACCCGCACCGCCCTGATCGAAGACCTGCTGCTCGACGAGGAGCCGCTCGACGTGGTGAAACGCCATGCGCAGGCGCTGATGGACTCCTCCGCCTCCCAGGGCCTGGTGGCGAGCCACTACGGCAAGCTGCTGGCGCGCGGCGGCCTTCCTGCGGGCCTGCCCGAAGCGGTGGTCGCCTCGCTGCCGGACAGTGGGCACGACCTGGTAATGCGCGAATCGCTCCACGACTGGCCGTCAAGCATGCATGCGCAGCTGGGCAAATGGGTCGGCATGCTGGCCCTGCCCTACGACCCGGCGGCCGGCGGCTGGCTGATCCTGCTGCGGATCGAGCAGATCGAGCAGGTGGCCTGGGCCGGCCAGCCGGAAAAGAGCACCGCCACCGGCCCGCTGGGCGCGCGCCTGACGCCGCGCGGCTCCTTCGACGCTTGGCATGAAACCGTGCGCGGGATGGCAATCGGCTGGGAGCAGACCGTGCTGGCCAACGCCCGGCTGACCCTGGCCGAACTGGTGCGCGTGATGAATGCGCGCCGGGCGCAAACCGAGGCCACGCGCGCCCAGTTGCTGGCCATGCTGGGCCACGACCTGCGCGACCCGCTCCATTCGATCAACATGGCCGGCATGGTGCTCCAGCAGGGCAACAGCCAGCCGACGCTGGGACGGCGCATCCAGTCCTCGACCAACCGCATGCAGAAGATGATCGGGCAGGTGCTGGACATGAGCCGCATCGACGGCGGCATCGGCCTGGGCGTCGCGCCCGAACCGGTGGACCTGAGCGCGCTGGTCGAAGACCTGATCGACGAGGCGCGCCTGGCCTATCCCGACATCGCCTTCGAGCTGGAATGCGCGGCGCCGGCCACCGTCGACGCCGACAGCGGACGCATCGCCCAGGTGCTGTCGAATTTGCTGAGCAATGCGCGCCACCACGGCGAGCTGGGCGAGAAGGTAGGCGTGTGCGTGTCGATCAGCGGCAAGGATGCCGTGGTCGAGGTCAGCAACGCCGGCGCGCCGATTGCGCCGGACGTCGCGGCAACCCTGTTCAATCCCTTCAAGCGCGCCTCGCTGAACAATCCGCGCAACCGCACCGGGATGGGCCTGGGGCTCTACATCGCGCAGCAGATCGTGCGCGAGCACCAGGGCGAGCTGACGTACCGGCACGAGGATGGGCGGGTGGTGTTTGCGTTGCGCCTTCCCTTGCGCGCTTGAGACGCCAGGGTCGATTCGTCCAACACCGTAGCGCGGGCAGGCCCCTGTCCACGCGGTAATAGTCAGATCTGGAAGAGCCGCGCGGGCAGCAGCCGTGATGGGAACGCGTGGGCAGAATCTGCCCACCCTACGGGTTTCGACGATTCGGAAGTGTGCAGTTCTCGCGCCGGCTATTCCCCCGCCTTGCGCACCACCGCCACCAGCACCGGCAAATGCCAGGCCCCGCCCGGCGCCACCAGCCGGCACTTGCCGCTGGTGCTGGACGCCGTGTGCACGAAGCGCTTCCCGTCCCACACCCATTCGTCCGACGAGCGGCAGTCCCCCAGGCCCCGTCCCTTGTGCGAGGCGCTGATGACGCCCTCGTCGTAATCGGTGCCCAGGGTCGTGACCAGCAGCGGCGCATACGGCGGCGCGGCGTTGACCACCCAGTAACCATTGCCGGTGTTATAGGCGCCCATCCAGCAGCGTGCCGACACCAGCAGCTTGTCGTGCGACAGGCGCACCGCCGTCAGCGCGTTGCCGCCCTTGGCCACGTCGGCCAGGTCTTCGCATTCGGCGCCGCCCGGGGCGGACTGCAATTCGCCCAGCAGCAGGCGCACCTGCTCGCGCGCCAGCTTGCGCGGCGTGGCCGGCGGCACCGGGGCGGCATCGACGACCGGCGCGGCCACGGGTGGCGGCACCAGCGTTTCCGGCCTCGTCCCCTTGCGCACCAGCGCGCCCGGGGTGCCCAGCCGCCCCTGGAATTCGTCCATCTTCAGCAGCACCGCGGCCGCGCCCTTGCCGGAGACGGCCCAGTGCATGCCCCCGCCCTCCCAATCGAGCGTGGCCTTGCCGGCCAGCGCCGCCACCAGGGCCTCGGTCTGCTTGCGGCTCAGGTCCGCGATCATGGTGTCGCGGTCGACCGCCACCGTGCCGATCACGCGCCCGTTGATGCGCATGGTGAGCAGATTCGATTTCGACAGCCGCGCCGCGGTTTCGTCTTCGCCATAGGTGCCGACCTGGAAGCGCGCCGTCACCGGGGCGCCCGGACCCGCCCTGCGCACCAGCAGCACCGAGGCCGCCGCCGGTTCGCCCTCTTCCACGTGGTAGCCGGCGGCATGGCAGGTGCGGGTGTTATCGCAGGCCAGTTCCCAGTCGAGGTGCTCGTACCGCACCTGGAGCGGGGCCGCGCCGCAGGCGGGGGCGGCAAGCATGGCGGCGAGGGCGGCGGCGGGAAGGATGCAAGGACGGGTCTTGGCCATGGTGGCTCCAGCGGCAATGACGGCACTGTACGCGGACGAATGCCCTTACGTTAATGCAGAGCCGCATGGTAGTCTAATAAAAGTTCCCGCTAACCCTTTGCGCATGACCCTCATCAAGTTTATTGAAATCATGGCGATCCTGGTCGGCGCCTTTTCCGGTTTCATCGAAGCCCGGCGCAAGCGCATGGACCTGGTCGGGGTCTTCACGGTGGCCTTCATCACCGCTTTCGGCGGCGGCACCCTGCGCGACATCCTGCTGGACAAGCGCCCCCTGTTCTGGGTCACGCACCAGGAATACGCGATCCTGATCTTCGTGCTGGCCCTGGTCGCCTCGCCCCTGATCCGCACCCTGCGCCAGATGGTGTCGGAGCGCCTGATCGTGATTGCCGATGCGGTCGGCCTGGGGCTGTTCTCGATCGCCGGGGTGTCGGCGGCGCTGGACGCCAACATGCCGATCTTCATCGCCTCGATGATGGGGGTGATCACGGGGATCTTCGGCGGGGTCCTGCGCGACATCGTCTGCAACGAGGTGCCGATGGTCTTCCGCGACGGCAAACCCTACGCGATCTGCGCTTTTCTCGGCAATTGGCTGTTCCTGGTGATGGGGAACTACGGCGTCGAGCACGATTTCGCGCTGTGGTCGAGCGCGCTGTTCATCAGCGGGCTGCGCCTGATTACCTGGAAGTTCGACCTGCGGATGGGGCGCTAGCCACGGCCGGGCGCAGTCCGCAAGCACCGCCTGCGTTACAGCACGACGCCCCTGGCAGCCTCATACCGCGTCGGCGCCGGTCTCGCCGGTACGAATCCGGATCACCTGCTCGACGTTCTGCACGAAGATCTTGCCGTCGCCGATCTTGCCGGTGCGGGCGGCCTTGATGATGGCGTCGACCACGCCGTCGACCATCGCATCGTCGACCACCACTTCGATCTTCACCTTCGGCAGGAAGTCGACCACGTATTCGGCCCCGCGGTAGAGCTCGGTATGGCCCTTCTGGCGGCCGAAGCCCTTGACTTCGGTTACGGTCAGGCCGGTGACGTTGACCTCGGCCAGCGCCTCGCGCACTTCGTCGAGCTTGAAGGGTTTGATCACGCAGGTAATCTGTTTCATGGTTTTTCCTTGTTTTAGTCGGGGATATTCTTGAGGTCATCCATCCAGACGGTGGCTTCGGAGTCGGACGGGGCGCGCCAGTCGCCGCGCGGCGACAGCGAGCCGCCATTGCCCACCTTCGGCCCGTTCGGCACGCACGAGCGCTTGAACTGGCTGGTCTTGAAGAAGCGCCACAGGAAGATGCCCAGGTTCTTCTTGATCTCGGCCAGCGCGTACTGGTTGCGCGCCAATGACGCGCTGGGCCACCTGCCCTGCTCCCGGTCATGCCAGGCACTCCACGACAGGAAGGCGACCTTGCTCGGCTTGAAGCCGAAGCGCAGGATGTAGTACAGGTTGAAGTCCTGCAGCTCGTAGGGGCCGATGACGTCCTGGGTCGACTGGGCCGGCTTGGCGTCGTTGGCGCCGCCCGGCACCAGCTCGGGGCTGATCTCGGTATCGAGGATCTTGAGCAGCACCTCGGCGCCGTCCTGCACCACGGCGCCGGTCTCGGCGACCCAGCGCACCAGGTAGGAGATCAGGGTCTTGGGCACGCTGGCGTTGACGTTGTAGTGCGACATGTGGTCGCCCACGCCATAGGTGCACCAGCCCAGCGCCAGCTCGGACAAATCACCCGTGCCGATCACGATCGCGTTGTGGAAGTTCGCCAGCCGGAACAGGTGGTTGGTGCGCTCGCCCGCCTGCACGTTCTCGAACGTGATGTCGTAGTCCGCCTTGCCTTCGCTGTAGGGGTGGCCAAGGTCCTTGAGCATCTGGATGCAGCTTGGACGGATGTCGATCAGCTGGGCGCTGCAGCCGACCACGGCCATCAGGTCGTTGGCCTGCTTCAGGGTGCGTTCGCTGGTGGCGAAGCCCGGCATGGTATAGGCCAGGATGTTCGTGCGCGGCAGCCCGAGGCGGTCCATGGCGCGGGCGCAGACCAGCAGCGCGTGGGTTGAATCCAGGCCACCGGACACGCCGATGACCACCTTCTTGATGCCGCTCGAGGACAGGCGCTGACTAAGGGCCTGGACCTGGATGTTGTACACCTCGGTACAGCGCTCGTCGCGGCGCGCCTGGTCGGCCGGCACGTAGGGGAAGCGTTCGACGGTGCGCGCCAGCGGCATGTCCTGCTGCAGCGGCAGCTCGAGCGTGAACTGCACGAGGCGGAACTTGGCTACTTCCCCGGCATGGCGGCGTACCGACTGCGCGAACGTGGTGGCGTGCATGCGCTCGTTCGACAGGCGGTCGAGGTCGACGTCGGCGAAGATCACGTGCGAGTCGTCGGAGAAGCGTTCCGACTCGGCCAGCAGATCGCCCTTCTCGTAGATGAGCGACTGGCCGTCCCAGGCCATGTCGGTGGTCGACTCGCCCCTGCCGGCCGACGTGTAGAGATAGGCCGCCAGGCAGCGCGCGGACTGCTGGCTCACCAATTGGTGGCGATAGCCGCTCTTGCCCACCACGACGTTCGAGGCCGACAGGTTGACCAGCACCGTGGCGCCGGCCATCGCGGCGAACGAGGACGGCGGGATCGGCACCCAGACGTCCTCGCAGATCTCGACGTGGAAGCGGAACAAGGGCAGGTTCTCGACCTCGAACAGCAGCGCCGGGCCGAAGGGCACGGTCGCGCCGAACAGGTCGATCTGGTCGACGGCGGCACAATCGGCCGCACTGAACTGCCGGGATTCGTAAAACTCGCCATAATTAGGCAGGAAACTCTTGGGCACCACACCGAGCACGCGGCCGCCGGCCACGACCACCGCGCAATTGAAGAGCTGGTGATTCACCTTCAAGGGCAGGCCGACGACCAGCGCCAGCGGCAGCGCCTTCGAGGCGTCGATGACCTTGGCCAGGCCGTCGAGGCAGGCGTCGAGCAGCGCGCGCTGGTGGAACAAATCGTCGCAGCTGTAGGCGGACAGCCCGAGTTCGGGAAAGGCCACCAGCACGGCGCCCTGGTCCGCGGCCTGGCGCGCGAGCGTCAGGGTCTGCTCGACGTTGAAGGCCGGGTCGGCGATGCGGCAGCGCGGGATGGCCACGGCGACGCGGGCAAAGTGGTGCGTATAGAGGTTGAAGAATCGCTGGGTCATGGTGGGGTCTTTCGCGTGCCGGCAGGCAGGGAGCTGCTTGCTGCGCGCTGCCTGCCGGGTCGCAATCTATCCATTCGTTTTGCTACGGAAGTCATTTTGAATTATCGCACGCATATCGTTTCTTCTCTGTCCGAGCTGGGGCAGTCCCAATGGGACGCGCTGGTGGCCGCGCAGGACAATGCCAACCCTTTCCTGTCGTATGCCTTCCTGCATGCGCTGCATGCGTCAGGCAGTGCGGCGCCGGAAACCGGTTGGCAGCCGCAGTACCTCGCGCTGTTCGACGGCGAGAAGCTGGCGGCGGCCCTGCCCCTGTATGTCAAGGACCACTCCTACGGCGAATACGTGTTCGACTGGGCCTGGGCCGACGCCTATCACCGGAACGGGCTGGATTACTATCCGAAGCTTCTGTCCGCGATCCCGTTCACGCCGGTGGCCGGGCCGCGCCTGCTGGCGGTGGACGACGCCGCGCGCGCGGCGCTGATCGAGGTGCTGGTGGCGACCCAGCGCGCGACCGAAGTCTCTTCTACTCACATCCTGTTCCCGCCCGAGCAGCATGCGCGCCAGTTGCAGGAAGCAGGTTTCCTGCTGCGCAGCGGCGTGCAGTTCCACTGGCTGAACCAGGGCTATGCGAGCTTCGACGACTTCCTGGCTACGCTCGAGAAAAAGAAGCGCAAGAACATCCGCGCAGAACGGCGCAAGGTGCGCGAGGCCGGCGTGACCATGCGCCGGGTGCGCGGGCGCGACGCGCAGGACGCCGACTGGGTGCTGTTCAACCGCTGCTACCGGCATACCTACCAGGCGCACCACTCGACGCCTTATCTGAACCTGGATTTTTTCCGGCGTATCGGCGACACCATGCCGGACAATATCCTGCTCGTGATCGCCGAGCGCGACGGGGTCGATATCGCCGCTTCGCTGGTCATTCACAACCAGACCACGCTGTTCGGGCGTTACTGGGGCGAGCTGGAACACGTGCCCTGCCTGCATTTCGAGGCGGCCTATTACCAGCCGCTCGAGTTCTGCATCGAGCAAGGGATCCAGGCCTTCGAGGGCGGCGCCCAGGGCGAGCACAAGATGGCGCGCGGCTTCCTGCCGACGCGCACCTGGTCGGCGCACTGGCTGGCGCATCCATCGTTTGCGAATGCGATCCAGAACTTCCTGGAGCGGGAAAGCGGCGGGATCGACGACTACATGGATGAACTGAACGAGCGTAATCCGTTCCGGCCCGCTTCAAGCGGCGCGTGAGAAGCGATGCATATCCGGAGGGTAGCCCCATGCTATCGTGCGGCCCGATGCACAGCTTCTCCCGATTCACTGCCTGCCCTGGGTCGACATGAACCAACTTCTGTTTTTCCTCTTCCTTAGCTTTGTTGCCTGGCGCATCTGGCGAACCGTCCGGTCCGTTTTTGGTGACAGCACGCCAAGCATCATGCCCCGAGTGGACGAGGAGTTTCGCCAGTTGGTCGTGGCCAGCGAGCAGCCCGAATGCTGCTTCGACGGCCGCACCGCGCAGATCGTCAAGGAAGAAGAGGAAGGGGTGTCGGACGAAAATGGTGCATACACCCTTTTGCGCGTGTTCCGCTACGCACGCAACGCCCACGGCGAATATTTTTACTTTATCTCCGATGGCAGCGGGAAGCCCTTCTTCAAGCACATTTCGCACGAAAATGCCAAAATCGTCCTGAAGAAAAAATATACTCCCCCACCGTCTGCTCGCTAGCGGGCCAGCAGCTCCAGCGCCGCCGGCAACTGGTACGCGGGCAGGACGTAGCGTCCGTAGGGGACGCCGCGGATCGGATCGAGGTCGCGGTCGCGGATGAACCCGAGGCTGGTGTAGAGGCGCAGGGCCGAAGCCATGATGGGACTGGTATGCAGGCCGATTACCGGCGCGCCGTCGCGGAGGGCGCAGCGCAGGCAGGCCGCCACCAGCATTGCCCCGATGCCCTGGCCGCGATGGCTCGGATCGACCACCAGCATGCGGATCACCGACCAGTCATTCGGGAAGGTCGCACTGCGGGGCCGACCAGGACCGACGTGCACGATCGCACCGACGATGTGACCGTCCAGTTCCGCTACCAACAGGTCGGCCTGGGCGGCGAGGTCCGCCATCCCCTTGATGCCCTCGCTGAAGGCGACCCAGTCATCGTAGGCGTGTTCGTACTGGGCGAAGGCCGCGAGCGCGACGCGGTTGACGGCTTCGCGGTCGGAGGGCTGGTAGCTGCGCATGGCAATGTTCATCGCTCGAGTATAAAGCGCTTCGAGCCTGGACGAAAAAAGGGCCGGATGCGTTGGTGCGGACCCGGCCCTTCTCGATCTGCTGCCTGCGCCCCAGGGCTGGCGGCATGCTACTGCTTTACTTCCAGCCGCCTGCGTTGGCGCGGAACTCGACGTGGAAAGGCTTGGCAAGTTCAGCTTGCTTGCGCAGGACGTTCAGGGCGCGGCCATTGGCTGCGGCCACCAGCACGCCGATGGCCTTGTTCAGGAAATTCTTCATGTGCGACTCCTTGTTTGCCTCGCCGAAAACAGCACGGCGGACGGTGGTGATGCGATCGCGACTGCGATGCGATACCACCGTTATATAGGCGAGTCAGCCCATTTTCCAATTCCCATTTGCGATATCGGACATCAGCTTTGTGAATGTTATTCGAATTGCTTCCCCAGCCAGGAGCATATGCCGCCCAGCGAGCGGAATTCGGTAACGGAGCGGCATGCGATATCCGGATGGCGCGCCTGCAACATGCGCGACAGCGCGGCGCCCGGCCCCAGCTCGAGCGCAACCGTCACGGCCGCTTCGACGCAGGCGTCCATGCAGTCCTTCCAGCGGATCGGTTCGGCCAGCTGGCGCGCCAGGTGGTCCACCGCCCGGCCGGCGTCCTGGAGCGGCTCGGCCGAGATGCCCGACAGGACCGGAAAGGCCGGCGCCGACCAGCGCTGGGCCAGCAGGAGCGCCGAGAACGGGGCTGCCGCGGCCTGCATCAAGGGCGTATGGGAGGCGACTTCGACCGGCAGCACGGTGCCGCGGCCGCCAAGCGCAGCGGCAGCTTCACACAAGGCGTCGCGCGCTTCGGCGGGGCCGCCGGCCACCAGCGTGTCTTCGCCGGTCACGATCGCGGCGTGAAAACCGAAGCGCCGCAGCAGCGCGTCGACGCTGCCATCCGGCATGGCCGACAGCGCAACCATGCCCTGGGGCGCCCCAACGGCCATGCAGGCATCCATCAATTGCGCGCGCTCGTGCGCCAGCTTGACGGCATCGAGCGGATCGAGGGCGCCTGCCACGGCCCAGGCAGCCAGTTCGCCGATGCTGTAGCCGGCGACCAGCGCCGGTTGCGGCAAGGACGGTTCCAGTGCAGTCCACATGGCGAGCGTCGCGGCCACGATCGATGGCTGGGCCACGCGGTTGTTGAACGCTTCCCGGCCATCGAGGGTGGCGCGCAGCGGCTCGCCCAGTGCCGGGTCGTCGAAGCATCGGTCGAGCAGGCGGCTGGCCGCCGGATCGGTGCGCGCCATGTCGAACATGGCCGGGTGCTGGGCGCCCTGGCCCGGACACAGGATCGCGAGCCGGCCGCTCATGCGGACGCAGGTCCCGCGCACACGGCATGCAGCAGGCAGGCGGCGCCCAACAAATCGGCCGCGCCGCCGGGCGACAGGCGTGCGGCCACAAAACTGTGGTGGCAGCTCAGCGCGTGCGCCTCCCAGTCCGGCGCGGCGGTGCCGCCGCGCGCAACGAAGGCGCGCGCCTGGCGCCGCACCGTTCTCGCGCCTTCGATGCCGCCGCGGTGATAGACGTTGGTGTCGCTGATGTGGGCCATCAGGGCGAATAGTGCATCGACGCGCGCCAGGCGCATGCAGCGGCGCTCGCGCAGGGTGCGCAGCAAGGCCGGCAACCCTACCTTGAACACCGAAGGGAAGCCGCATGCGCCCTCTTCGCGCGCGCCGCTGGCGGCATAGCGCTGCGAGGCTTGGACGCCATGCGATGGCGTGTCGGTGCCGGTGCCAGTGCCGGCGCCGGTATCGCCGCTGTGGGCGCCGAGGGCCTGGCCCCAGCTCGCCAGCAGAGCGCCCTGGATGGCCGCCGGCGCCAAGGCCGTGCCGGTCGCATGGCAGCGGCCGATGGCCGCGCACAGCATGCCCAGGCAGAAGATCGCGCCGCGGTGGGTATTAATGCCCTGCGTGGCGCGCAGCATGCGTGCCTCGGCCTCGATGCCCAGGCGCTTGAGCACGTGAAACGGCGCATCCTGCATGCCGGCCCTGGTGATATGCAAAAAGTAGCGGCGCAGCGCAAACATGCTGCGCATGAAGGTGGCGGCCGTCATGTCCTCGTGGCTGCCGTTGTCGACCAGCGAGACCAGCCCGGGCTTGGGATACAGCGCCAGCTCGGCATACAGGCTGCGCACGGCCAGGCGCGCGACCTGCTGGCAAACAGCGCGAGCATGGACGCCAGCCGATGCCGGCGGCAGGCCCGGCGCCGGCATCGGCAAGTCGCCCGGCGCCAAGGGCTTGAGGATCGGGCGGCCGAGGTTCGGGAGTACGATGGACACGACACTGCGCGCAGTTGCAGGTGCAGGTGCGGGTGCGGGTGCCGAGCTGATCGGGCGCGATGCTTTGCTCAATTGATCCATGCCTGCTCCTCCAGCGTCGCCAGCAGTTCGTCTGGCGCCACCAGCGCGACCCGCTCCAGAGCTTTCGCCAGCACGCGCGTGCCCGGCGCGCTGGCCGATGCCGCACGCAGCTCTTTCCAGGCCACGGCACGCCCGTCGGGAAAGACGATTTCTCCGTCCAGCGGCAAGCTGGCCGCATAGTGCGCGAGCAGGTCCAGGCCCTGCGCCAGTTGCGCGCGGTTCAGGGGCCGCAGCAGCAGGTCGATGTCCGAGGTGGGCGTGACATAGGCCTGGCCGGTGAGCGCTTCCAGCGCCACGGAACCATAGACGGCCAGGCCTAGGCCGGCGTCGGCGGCCTCGCGCTCGAGCGCGGCGAGGGTAACGCGCCAGAGGGGCGGCACGGCATCGAGGGCGCCGACCAGGGCCAGGGCGCGGGTACGGCGCTGGACGTCGGCCAGTTCCACCCGGCAGCCGACCCGCAGCTTGCCGCTGCCGTCCGCACGGGGCGGCATGGCAAAGCCGATCGCCACCTCGCCCGGCGCCAGCGGGTCTTCCGCCCGCCGTACGACGGCCGGCCAGCCGGCATCGCGCCAGGCGCCGAGGGCGCCAACCGAGGCAGCCGGGGCGCCGGCCAGCGCCCGCTCCCAGCCGCGGCTGGTGAGCCAGACCAGGTCATGCCGGGCGAACATCGCCGCCCGTCCTGACCGCCTGCGCGACCGGCTGCGCCAGCATGCGCCCGCCGCGCGCGTGGCCCAGGGCCATGCGTTCGTCCTCCAGAGCGCATTCGCGCAACGCGCGCGCCAGCTGGCCGGCAAGGTCGGTCTCCCAGATGCCGTGCAGGCCGCCCATGCGCAGGTAGTTCTCGGGGCCGGGCGCGAACACCGGGTTGTCCTTGGCCAGTTCGGTCAAGCGTTCTTCCGGCACCTTGGTGATGCGCGCCATCGCCGGCAGGCCCATCACGCGGATGGTTGCCTGCGGCAGCGCGAAGCAGGCGCTGGCGATCAGGCCGCTCGTGATGAAGCCGCCGGACAGGGCCTGGTCGTACACCAGGCCAATGACCGTATGCCCCTTGCGCCGGGCCAGGTCGATGCATTTGCCCAAATGTGCCATGTAACTGTTGATGCCCAACATTTCGTCGCGGTGGCGCAGGCGCTGGCCCTGGGTGTCGACCAGGATCAGGATCGGTCGGCCGGGACTGGCTTGCACGGTCTTGAGGATGGCCTGGGCCTGGGCCAGGGCGATCTCGATGCCGATCGGGACGTGGCCGGTGGTGCCGATCACGTCGACCGTTTGGTCGTCGACCTGTCCGCTGCCCGACAGGAAGTTGTCGCGCTCGTCGATATCGAAGCCGCCGGGGAATAATTGTCTTGCCAAAGTCTGCCAGTCCATCATTGTTCTCCCTTGCTTGGCGCCTGCGGCGGCAGGCGGTAATCAAGACGGTGCTGCGCGGCCAGCAGCAGGAAAGCGTCGGCGTCGAGCATCGGCACGCTCGCCGGATCGGGCACGCCGAGCTCCTTCCACACGTCCATCGGCTCGACCAGGCCTTCGGTGTCGATCAGGCGCCGGGCCAGCATGGCTTGTTCGGCCAGCAGGTCGTCCAGCGTCAGCTGCGCGCCGCCGGCGCGCACCTCGGCGATCGCCTGCAGCGCGGCGGCGCGGAAGGCCGCCGTATCGTCCGGCACCAGCACCTGGCAGTCGCCCAGCAGGTAGCGATGCTTGCCGCCGGTGGTGCGCCAGACAAGGGCGCGGTCGCGCGAGTCGAACTCTTCGACGCCGTTGGCCGTTTCGATGACCTCGGGGCCGGACATGGCCAGCCTCCCTTCTTCCGACATGACGACGGTATTGGCGCAGCGCGCCGAGATGCCCATGCCGCCGAAACAGCCGTTCGAGCCGCCGATGACGGCGACCACGGGAATGCCGGCCTCGCGCGCATCGAGCATGGCGCGCATGACTTCGGACACGGCGATCAGGCCGGCATTGGCTTCGTGCAGGCGCACCCCGCCCGACTCCAGCAATAGCAGCACCGCATGCGCGTTCTCATCGACGGCGCGGCGCAGCATGCCCACCAGCTTGGCGCCGTGCACTTCGCCGACTGCGCCGCCCATGAAGCCGCCCTCCTGGGCCGCCCCGAACACGAGCTGTCCACCCAATAAACCTCGCCCGACCACCATGCCGTCGTCGAACGAGACGGGCGCATCGAGCTGGGCCAGGTGCGGGCTGATGACGCGGCTGCTTGGCGGCAGGAATTCCTCGAAACTGCCGGGATCGAAGATGGCCGGGATGCGCTGGCGCGCGGTCAGTTCCATATAGCTGCTCATGGCACGCCTCCGGTGAGGGATTCGACCGCCTGGTCCAGCCGCAGGCTGACCACGGCCGGCGTGGCGCCCATGTCGTTGATGCAGATGCGCGCGTCGGCCAGGCCCCAGCGCGCGTGGAAGTCGGCCATGACGGCCTGCCAGGTGGCGCCGAAGCCCATGGCGGCGGTGCGCACTTCGATCTCGCAGGCGCCTTGCAAGGGCGCCGGCTCGATCAGCACCTCGAGGTTGCCCGAGCCGACCACGCCGACCAGCTGCGGCATGCCGGCCAGCGAACGGGTGCCCTGCTCGAATCGGAATTGTAGCGTTTCCATATCAAGGTCCTTACCAGTTCCTGAAGCGCTTGGGCGGTTCGTACAGGCCGCCCGATGCGCGCACCAGGCCTTTCATGTTCTTGGCGGCCAGCAGGTCGCGGGTGGCCAGGCGCTTGTCGATGCCGAGGTCTTCGGCGCGCTGGATGATGCCGCGGTCGCGCAGGTTCTCCACCATGCGCTTGTCGCGACCCATGCCCACGGGAGTGTAGCCGGCCACGCCGCGGATGGCCTGCTCGCGTTCCTCATCGGTGCGGCACAGCAGCAGGTTGGCGATGCCCTCTTCGGTGAGGATGTGGGTGACGTCGTCGCCATAGATCATTACCGGGGGAATCGCCATGCCGGTCTGCTCGGCCAGCTGCCAGGCGTCGAGGCGCTCGACAAAGGCGGGGGCCATGTGCTCGCGGAAGGTTTCGACCATCTGCACCACCAGCTTCTGCCCGCGCGGGATGGTGTTGCGCCCTGCCCGCGCCTGCTGGCCGGCTTTCAGCCAGGCGCTGCTGGGATGGCGCCGGCCGCGCGCATCCGCGCCCATGTTGGGCGCGCCGCCGAAGCCCGAGATGCGGCCCAGGGTGGCGGTCGAGGAATTGCCTTGTAAATCGATCTGCAGGGTCGAGCCGATGAACATGTCGCAGGCGTAGTGCCCGGCCGCCTGCGAAAACGCGCGGTTGCTGCGCATCGAGCCGTCCGGGCCGACGAAAAAGACGTCGGGCCGTGCGCGGATGTAGTTTTCCATGCCCAGCTCGGAGCCGAAGGAATGCACCGACTCCACGAAGCCCGCTTCGATTGCGGGAATCAATGCCGGATGCGGGTTCAGGGCCCAGTGGCGGGCGATCTTGCCCTTCAGGCCGAGGTCCATTGCATAGGTGGGCAGCAGCAGTTCGATCGCCGCGGTATCGAAGCCGATGCCGTGGTTCAGGCGCTCGACCTGGTATTCGGCATAGATGCCCTTGATCGCCATCATCGCCATGAGCACCTGGATCTCGGAGATCTGGGCCGGATCGCGCGTGAACAAGGGCTCGATGTAGTAAGGCGTGGGCGACTGCACCACGTACTCGACCCAGCCGGAGGGAATATCGACCCGCGGCAGCTGGTCGACGATCTTGTTCACCTGCGCGATCACGATGCCGCTTTTAAACGCGGTGGCTTCGACGATGGCCGGGGTGTCCTCGGTATTCGGGCCGGTGTAGAGGTTGCCCTCGCGGTCGGCCATCTCGGCCGCCACCAGCGCCACGCGCGGGGTCAGGTCGACGAAATAGCGGGCGAACAGTTCCAGGTAGGTGTGGATCGCGCCGATGTTGAGCTTGCCGGAACCGGCCAGCTTGGCCAGGCGCGCGGCCTGCGGTCCCGAGAACGAGAAGTCCAGGCGCGAGCCGATGCCCTTTTCGAACACGTCGAGGTGCTCGGGCAGCGACAGCACCGACAGCAGCATGTGCAGGTTGTTGATACGGCCCGGATCGAGCCGCGTGAGCGCCTTGCCGAGGAAGTCGGCCTGCTTCTGGTTGTTGCCTTCCAGGCAGACGCGGTCGCCCGGCTCGAGCACCTGGTGCAGCAGCTCGACGATGTGCGAGGACGCGACGATCTTGCCGTCCAGCGCATCGCCCAGCGCCGCCCGGGCCCGTCCCAGGCGGTCGCTGCGGTTGCTTTGCTGGCTGGTCCAGCGGCCTTCAGCATGGTTCATGGTGTTTCCCGAAAAGTGATGGCGCCAGGTTGCCGGGGTGCCCGACGATCAGAACACCACGAACAGCAGCCAGACGACGACCGGCGCGACCAGCGTCACGATACCGCCATAAATCATCAGCTGGCGCAGGAAGACGTCGCGGTCGACGTGCTGGGCACTGGCCAGTACCAGGGCGCCATTGGTCGAGAACGGGCTGACGTCGACGATGGTGGAGGCTACCGCCATGGCGGCGATGAAGCCGATCGGGTCGACCCCGGTGCCCGAGGCCAAGAAAGGCACGGCCAGAGGGATGAGCGAGCCGAGCACCGCGGTCGACGAGGCAAAGGCCGAGACGATGGCGCCCACGAACAGCAGCAGCAGCGCCACGGTCAGGGGCGAAGTCAGGCTGGCGACGCTGTCGCCGACCCAGGTGATGGTGCCCATCTTCTGCATCACGCCGACATAGGTGGACACGCCGACGATCAGCATGATCTCGGGCCAGGACACCTGGCCGATGGCGCGTTTTTGCACCTGCGGCGACAGGATCGAGATCAGCAGGCCGATCGAGATGGCCACGAAGCCGATGTCGAGCTTGTACATCAGGGTCAGCACGGCCAGCGCGACCAGGCCCACCACCGTGACGATCTGGTGGAAGGTCGGGCCTTCGGCGGCCGCGGCGCCGCTGGCCCTGGCGCCCGCGGCCATGCTGCTACCCATCGCGCCGCCCAGGGTACCGGTAGCAGCGCCCCCTGCCGCCGCGCCCATGGCGCCGCCCGCGCCGCCCATGCTGCTCCCCATCGCGCCGACCGCCTTGCCAGACCCCTGCTGGGTGAGTTTTTCTTCGCTTGCCGCTTCGCTCTCGGCGTCGCCGTAGATCTGCGGTCCCTGCGCGGCCACCGCCACATTGGTGCCGAAGGGCCCGCCCGGCAGGCCCAGGCCCGATTTGGGCACCTGCTGCTTCATCAGCTTCAGGCCGCCGAAGGCGAAGAACAGCAGCACCGACACGGCCAGGTTCACGCCCAGGCTGGTGAAGGCCGTGGTCAAGGGGGAAATCGGCAGGCCGGCTTCGAGCACCACCTTGTTGGTGATGCCGCCGTAGATGCTGATCGGCGAGAAGCCGCCGCCCTGGGCGCCGTGGATGACCATCAGGCCCATCATGAGCGGGTTGATGTTGTACTTGGCGGCGAATCCGAGCGCGATCGGGGCGATGATCGCCACCGCCGCCGGGCTGACCGCGCCCACCGAGGTGAGCAGCGCGGTGATGGCGAACATCACCCACGGGATAGCCGCGATGCGCCCGCCCACCGCACGCACGGCCAGCCGCACTAGCCAGTCGATGGTGCCGTTGTTCTGGGCCTGGGCGAACAGGAAGGTGATGCCGACCAGGGTCAGGAAGAGTTCGGCCGGGAAACCGGCCATGATGGCCTTGGTTTGCATGCCGGCGACGACCGTGCCGACCAGGAAGGCCCCGACAAAGGCGATGACGCCCATGTTGATGGGCAGCGCGGTGGCCAGCACGAACATCAGGGCCAGCACGCAGATTGCAATCATGTGAGAGGACACGGCAGTGCTCCTTCAACGCGCGGATGCCGGCGCCAACCGTCTCCGCTGGTGATACGTCTCCAAAGCATCCCCGGCTCCACTCGCCACCGAACAGGCTGGCGAAGGTCGGGCATGCACTTTTGTTATGCTATTTTGTGAGGTAAAGGTAGCGTCGAATGCTGCCGCGATCAATTAGGCTCGGGGCTTGACGTTTACTTTCAGCGGAACTATTCGGGCCAAACCTGATACATCTACTTAGGCAGACTCGTGCTTGAGCATGCGGCAGACCGCGGCAAGGGCCAGCAGATTGGGGTCGCGCTCGCGCACCCGCAGGAAGCTCAGCCCGATGGTCTGGCGCATCCGGTAGTCGTGCTTGAGCGGGATGAGCTGGACCTTGTCGCCGAAGGCATGGCGCACCCGCCCCGGCAGCAGGGTGTAGCCGATCCCCGCCCCCACCAGGTTCATCAGCGAAAAGATGTCGCCCACCCGGGTCACGATGGTGGGCGCGAAGCCGGCGATGCGGAAGGCTTCCTGGAAGCCGCTGAAGGTGACGAAGCCGTCGCGCAGGCAGACGAACTTCTCGGCCGCGCAGTCGCGCAGGTCGACTTCGTCCAGGCCGGCATAGGGCGAGCCCGCGGGCGCGGCAAAGAACACCTCGTCCTCGAACAGCGCAATCGATTCGACGTCCGGATCGAGCTCGGGCAGCGCCATCAGGGCGGCGTCGACCGCGTTCTGCCTGAGCTTGTGCAGCAGCTCGTCGTTCGAGCCCAGCACCAGCTCGGTCTCGAGTTCGGGTTTGCGCAGCTTGATGCCGATGAGGACCTTGGGGATGACGCCGGTGGTGAGCGAATACAGCGAGCCGATCTTGAGGTGGTCGGCCGAATAGCCGGCCGCCGAGCGGGTCGCGGCGATGCCGTCGGCCATCAAGCGGATCACGTCGCGGCTGACGTCGGCCAGCACCTGCGCGGCTTCGTTCGGGATCAGGTTGCGGCCCTGCAGGCTGAACAGCTGGCAGCTCATCGCGTCTTCCAGCGAATGCAGGGCCCGGTGCACGCTCACCGCGCTGATGTCGAGCAGGCGCGCCGCGGCGTTCAGGTTGCCGCCTTCCATATAGGCCAGCAGGACCTCGAGTTTGCGGAAGGTGATGTCGTCGCTGATCCGGCTGCGCATGGATGTCCTCGGAATGAAGTCGGGTAAGGAGGCAGGCCCGTGCTAGGCGCGGGCGCCAATGCCCTGCACGAACAGGTCCGGATGACTCTCCGCGCACTCGCGCAGCAGGTCCCACACCACCTTCACCCGGCGCAGCCGGTACAGGTCGGTCGGCGCCGCCAGCCAGAACGAGCGCTCGGCCTGGAAGCCGGGCAGCACCCGCACCAGCCGGCCGTTCTCCGGCACCGCATAAGGCGGCGCCATCATCAGGCCCATGCCCAGCGAGGCTGCCTCGAGCTGGGCGGTCATGCCCGAGCAGCACATGCGCCGGCGCGGCGTGAAGCCCAGCTCGTTCAGGTAGGACAGCTCGCGGCTGGCCAGCCGGTCCTGCACATAGTCGACGAAGTCGTGGCCGGCCAGGTCGGCCTGGGTGCGGATCGGCGGGTGCTTGGCCAGGTAGATCGGCGAGGCGTACAAATAGAAATGAAAGGACGCCAGGCGCGTGACCATGTAGCGGCCGGTGGTGGGCGCGTCCATCATGACGCCGAGATCCGCCTCGCGGTTGGCCAGGTTGGCGAAGCTGGGCAGCGCCAGCAGGTCGATCGACAGGTCGGGATTCTGCTCCAGCAGCCGCGCCAGCAGGGGCGCGACCACCCGCACCCCGAACACTTCCGGCACCCCCAGCCGCACCACGCCGTGGGCCGCGACCTCGGCGCCGCCGATCTGCTCGGCCGCTGCCAGGGCCGCGCCTTCCATTGCCTCGGCATGCGGCAGCAGCGCCTGGCCGACCTCGGTCAGCTCATAGCCTTCGCGCGAGCGGTCGAACAAGGTGGTTTCCAGCTGCGACTCGAGCCGGTCGATGCGGCGCGCCACCGTGGTGTGCTCCACTTCCAGCCGGCGCGAGGCCCCGGACAAGGTGCCGGCGCGCGCCAGCTCCAGGAAGAAACGCAGGTCGGTCCACTCGGGCAGCGTATTCATCGGATCACTTGTTCATTATCAAGACTTCATATTGTGCACCAGTGCACATTCCCCCTGCAATCATTTGTCGCATCGCGCGCGCCGCTGCGCATTCTTCGTGCGCCACCTGCCGCTCCCGTCTGCTGCCCGCTCCGTGAATGACAGGAGCATGAACGCACAGCGCTGGTGCAGGCGCCTGTGCATTTTTGCACAAAGGGGTGGGCGATTGTTGACTATCTAACCAAACTCAACCGAGGCACACTGCTCGGCATGCGACAACCTGAACGCATGCCGCTATCAAAAATTAGGAGACAACGATGCGTCTGACCAAGAACAAAATGAAGCTGCTGAACCCTGCCATTCAATCCGCGATCGCGGTACTCGTCCTGTCGGGCGGTGCCACTGTCCACGCCCAGGAAACCGGCGGCGCCGCGCCTGTGGCCAATGCCTCCGAAGGCGGGGTCAACAAGGTGGTCGTGACCGCCCGCCGCCGCGAGGAAACCCTGCAGGACGTGCCGGTCTCGGTCACCGCCTTCAGCGCCGACCAGCTCTCGAAAGTGGCCACGCCGGACATCACCGCCCTGGCCACCGCCCTGCCGAATACCACCCTGAAGGCCTCGCGCGCCACCAATTCGACCTTGACGGCGTTCATCCGCGGCGTCGGCCAGGCCGATCCGCTGGCCGGCTTCGAAGCGGGCGTGGGCATTTATATCGATGACATCTACCTGGCCCGCCCGCAAGCCGCCGTGGCCGACATCTACGACGTCGAGCGTATCGAAGTGCTGCGCGGCCCGCAGGGCACGCTGTACGGCCGCAACACCATCGGCGGCGCCGTCAAGTACGTCACCCGCAAGCTGGCCCCGCAGACCGACGCCCGCCTGCGCGCCACTATCGGCCAGTACGGCCAGAAGGAAATCGTCGCTACCGCCAGCACCCCGGTGTCGGAGACCGCCCGCATCGGCGGCACCTTCGCCCGCTTCAAGCGCGACGGCTTCGGCAAGAACCTGACCACCGGCGGCGAGAACTACGACAAGGACGTGACGGCAGCGCGCCTGTCGGCCGAATTCACCCCGACCCCCGACCTGTTCATCCGCATCGCCGGCGACGCCACCCAGGACGATTCCAGCCCGAAGAACGGCCACCGCCTGATCGTCGGCCGCACCAGCGGCGCCCCGATCCTGGGCAACGTCTTCGACACCCGCGCCAACCTGATGAAGGCCCTGGGCCAGGACCAGGAAGTCAAGGCGCACGGCGTCTCGGCCACCGTCGAATACACCATCAACAACCAGTGGTCGATCAAGTCGATCACCGCTTCGCGCAAGGACAAGTCGTACGCACCGATCGACTTCGACTCGCTGGCGGTGACCGACATGGAAGTGCCGGCCCTGTACACCAACAAGCAGTTCAGCCAGGAATTCAACCTGACCTACTCGGGCGACCGCCTGCAGGGCGTGGCCGGCATCTACTACATCGATGCCAACGCCTTCAACAAGTTCGACACCATCCTGGCCGGCGCGGTTCCGACCTCGACCTTTACCAGCGGCGACATCGACACCAAGGCCTGGGCGATCTACGCCGACGGCAGCTATAGCATTACCGATGCCCTGAGCCTGTCGCTGGGCGGACGCTACACCGTCGACCAGCGCGACGCCGAAGTGCTGCGCCAGATCTACCTGGGCGCCAACGGCTCGCCAGGCCTGGGCAATGCCGGCGCGGTGCTGTTCCGCACCGATACCGACCTGCGTGGCGGCGTCCTGAGCCGCGAGGACAAGAAGTTCACCCCGCGCGTGGCCCTGAACTACAAGTTCAACCAGGACCACAACATCTACGCCTCGTATTCGGAAGGCTTCAAGGGCGGCGGCTTCGATCCGCGCCTGAACGTGGTCGGCACCCGCATCCCGCTGGCGGTCGCGCGCGCCGGCTATGCGCCGGAAACCATCGAGACCTATGAGCTGGGCCTCAAGTCCGCCTTCGCCGGCAACCGCATCACCACCAATGCCGCGGTGTTCTACAGCGACTACCAGGACGTGCAGATCCCGGGCTCGGTGGCGATCGACACCAACGGCGACGGCAAGGACGACAGCTTCGCCGGCGTGACCACCAATGCCGGCAAGGCCAAGATCAAGGGCGCGGAACTGGAAGCGGTGGCGAACATCACCCCGAACTTCATGGTCGCCGGCATGTACAGCTACATCGATGCCGAGTACAAGGAATACTTCGCCGCAGGCGTGAACGTGGCCGGCGCGCGCAAGTTCCAGAACACCCCGAAGAACTCGGCCAACCTGCGCGTGAACTACGACATCCCGCTGCCGATCATGGGCCGCGACGGCAAGCTCTCGCTGATCGGCAGCGCTTCGCACAAGGGCGCCACCGCGCAGTTCGAAACCGCATCGCTGATCGACCAGGAATCGTACAAGCTGTATGACGCCTCGATCGTCTGGACCCGCGCCGACGGCAAGGTCCGCGCCGGCCTGCACGGCAAGAACCTGGGCGACAAGCACTACAAGACCGGCGGCTACCTGTTCCCGACCCTGGGCAACGAAGGTACGCTGACCGCCTTCTACGGCAACCCACGCCAGGTTTCGGCCACGCTCGAGTACCGCTTCTAAGCGTTTCGTTTCACCAGGCAGCACCGCCTGGCTGGCGCCTTTTCGCCCGAAAAGTCGCCGGCCGGGCCGGTTGCAGCCTGTTTTTCCTGAACCACCCTATCTAGACCGACCCACAGGATAAGCCAGCGTGTCCACCTTCACACCAATCAGCTACACCAGCAGCGACGGGCTGGCGCTGTATGCGCGCGACTATCCGGCCGCGAAGGGGCCTGCGCGGCTGCCGGTCATCTGCATCCACGGCCTGACCCGCAATTCCGCCGATTTCGACGAGCTGGCCCCCGAGCTGGCCGGCATGGGCCGCCGCGTCATCGCGGTCGACGTGCGCGGGCGCGGCAATTCGGCGCGCGACCCGCATCCCGAGAACTACAACCCGGTGGTCTATGCCGGCGACATCGTCAAGCTGATGAACGACCTCGGGATCGCCCGGGCCGTCTTCGTGGGCACTTCGATGGGCGGCCTGATTACCATGACCCTGGCGGCGCGCCACCTCGACCTGATCGCGGCCGCCATCATCAACGACATCGGCCCGGTCATGTCGCTGCGGGGCCTGGCCCGCATCGCCGGCTATGCGGGCCGCTGCGGCCCGCTCGCCTCCTGGGACGAGGCCGCGGCCTACCTGCGCGACATCAATGCCTGCGCCTTCCCCGCCAACAGCGACGAAGAATGGGGCAAGTGGGCGCGCCGCGCGTTTGAACAGAAGGATGACGGCCAGCTGGCCCTGCGTTACGATCCGAATATCGCCACGGCGATCCAGACGGGCAAGCTGCGCCCGACCTCGCTGGCGGCGCGCATGGCGTTCCGCCGCCTGGCACGGCGCCGCCCTACCCTGTTGGTGCGCGGTGCGCTGTCCGACCTGGTCGAACCCGAACAGGCCAGCTGGATGCGCAAGGCGGCCCCCGAATTGCAGTATGCCGAAGTACCCGACGTCGGCCACGCGCCCATGCTCACCGAGCCTGCCGCACTGGACGCCATCCGCCAATTCCTGGCCAGGGTACCCTGAGGAACATAGAAGGAGACTACATGACACACCTGATCAAACCCCTTTCCGCCGCCATGCTGGCCGCTTTCGCGGCGCTCGCGGCACCGAACGCCCTGGCCCAGGGCAAGGACCTGAAGATCGCCCTCATCGCGGGCAAGACCGGCCCGCTCGAAGCCTATGCCAAGGAAACCGAGACGGGTTTCATGATGGGCCTCGAATACCTGACCGGCGGCACCATGACCGTCAACGGCCGGAAGATCAAGGTCATCGTCAAGGACGACCAGAGCAAGCCTGACCTGGGCCGCACCCTGCTGGCCGAAGCCTATGGCGACGACAAGGTCGACATCGCTGTGGGCACCTCGTCCTCCGGCTCGGCGATCGCCATGCTGCCGGTCGCAAAGGAATACAAGAAGGTGCTGATCGTGGAGCCGGCCGTGGCCGACGCGATCACCCAGGAAAAGTGGAACAAGTACATCTTCCGTACTGCGCGCAGCTCGATGCAGGATGCGCTGGCCGCGGCCAGCACCCTGAAAAGCGGCAGCGTGGGCTTCCTGGCCCAGGATTACGCCTTTGGCCGCGACGCCATCAAGGCCGGCAAGGAAGCCTTGGTCACCACCGGCAGCAAGGCGCGGGTGATCCACGAGGAATACGCACCGGCCACCACCACCGATTTCACCGCCTCGGCCCAGCGCCTGTTCGACGCCCTGAAGGACAAGCCGCAGCCGCGCATCCTGCAGATCGTCTGGGCCGGCCCGAACCCGCTGAACAAGATCGCCGACATGAAGCCGGAACGCTACGGGATCACGCTCGCCCCAGGCGGCAACATCCTGCCGGTGATGAAGACCTGGAAGCAGTACGCGGGCACCCAGGGCACCATCTATTACTACTACAGCTTCCCGAAGAACAAGATGAACGACTGGCTGGTGGCCGAGCACACCAAGCGCTACAAGATGCCACCCGATATGTTCACCGCCGGCGGCATGGCGGCGGCCGGCGCCGTCCACGCGGCCCTGCTGAAAGCCCCGAACGCGAAGAACGGCGACGAGATGGTGGCGGCGATGGAAGGCTTGAGCTTCGATACCCCGAAGGGCAAGATGAGCTTCCGCAAGGAAGACCACCAGGCGATCCAGCCGATGTACCACTTCCGCATCAAGAAGGACCAGAAGAGCGAATGGGACCTGCTGGAGCTGGTGCGCGAGATCCCGGCAGCCGAACTGCCGCTGCCGGTACGGAACACGCGCTGACATGCAGGGCTCCACGACGCAACAGCCGTCCCTGTCGACCCGCGACCTGACGATCCGCTTCGGCGGCCACGTCGCGGTGAACGCGGTCACGGCCGACTTCTATCCGGGCACCCTCACGGTCATCGTCGGCCCGAACGGCGCCGGCAAGACGACCTATTTCAACCTGGTGTCCGGCCAGCTGCCCGCCACCTCGGGCCAGGTGCTGGTCGACGGCCACGACATCACCCGCGCGGGCGCCGCCAGGCGTACCCGCCTGGGCGTGGGACGCGCCTTCCAGCTCACCAACCTGTTCCCCAACCTGACCGTGGTCGAGAACGTGCGCCTGGCGGTGCAAATCCGCGCCGGCATGGGCCTGAACTTCTTCTCGATCTGGTCCAGCCACAAGGAGCTGATCGAGCGCGCCGGGCATTACCTGGAGCGCGTGTCGCTGGCCGGCCGCCGCGATGCCCTTGTTGGCACCCTCTCGCACGGCGACCAGCGCAAGCTGGAAGTGGCGATCTTGTTGGCGCTGGAGCCGTCCATCATGATGTTCGACGAACCCACGGCCGGCATGAGCGTGGACGAGGTGCCGGTGGTGCTCGACCTGATCCAGTCGGTCAAGGCGGAGCGCAACAAGACCGTGCTGCTGGTCGAGCACAAGATGGACGTGGTGCGCGCGCTGGCCGACCGCATCATCGTGCTGCACAACGGCACCCTGGTCGCCGACGGCAATCCGGCGCAAGTCATGCAATCGAAGATCGTACAGGAAGCCTATCTTGGAACACCCGAAACCGAACATGCTTGAACCGCAGAACGCGGCGAGCCCGCTGCTCGCGATGTCCGGCGTGCACACTCACATCGGCCAGTACCACATCCTGCAGGGCGTGGACCTGGCGGTGCCGCGCGGCGGCCTGTCGGTGCTGCTGGGCCGTAACGGCGCCGGCAAGACCACGACGCTGCGCACCATCATGGGCCTGTGGAAGGCCAGCGCCGGGTCCATCACCTTCGACGGCCGCGACATCACGAAGATGGCCACGCCCGACATCGCCCGGCTGGGCATTGCCTATGTCCCGGAAAGCATGGCCGTGTTCTCCGACCTGACCGTGCGCGAAAACCTGTACCTCGCCGCGCGCAGCGGGCCGCTGGACCAGGCGCGCGTCGACTGGATCTGCGGCTTCTTCCCGGCCTTGCGCAAGTTCTGGAACTACCCGGCAGGGAACCTCTCGGGCGGCCAGAAGCAGATGGTGGCGATCGCCCGCGCGATCGTCGAGCCACGCAAGCTGCTGCTGGTGGACGAGCCGACCAAGGGCCTGGCGCCGGCCATCATCCAGAGCCTGATCGCGGCCTTCCGCGAACTGAAGGAAACCGACACCACCATCTTGCTGGTCGAGCAGAACTTCAATTTCGTCCGCTCGCTGGGCGACACCGTCAGCGTGATGGACGACGGGCGCGTCGTGCATGCCGGCTCGATGGATGAACTGGCGAACAACGAAGAGCTGCAACAGCGCCTGCTCGGGCTGTCGCTGGATTCACACCAATAGGAACGACTATGAGCGCAACCCTACCCCTGGCAGTCCAGGACACGCCGCTGCCCAGCGCGCCGCGCGACCTGGCGCCGCTGCTGCTGGTGCCCGCCTTGATGCTCTTGACGCTGCCGCTGGTCGGCAGCTTCCCTACCTGGATCACCCTCACCGTCGCCGGCCTGGCGATGGGCATGATGATCTTCATCATGGCCAGCGGCCTGACCCTCGTCTTCGGCCTGATGAGCGTGCTGAACTTCGGCCACGGCGCCTTCGTGTCGGTCGGCGCCTTTGCCGCGACCATGGTCCTGATCCCGATGCGCGGCTGGCTCGAAATGGATTCGCTGTTGATCAACCTGGGCGTGCTGGCGCTGGCGGTTACCTTGGCGATGCTGGTCACCGGCCTGATGGGCTGGGCTTTTGAACGCATCATCATCAAGCCGGTCTACGGCCAGCACCTCAAGCAGATCCTGATCACCATGGGCGGCATGATCGTGGCCGAACAGCTGATCCACGTGATCTGGGGCGCCGAGACCATCGCGCTGCCGCTGCCGACCGCGCTGCGCGGCGCGATCTTCCTGGGCGACGCCGCCATCGAGAAATACCGCCTGGTGGCGGTCGTGGTCGGGCTGGTGGTGTTCGTCGGGATGTTCCTGACCCTGAACCGCACCAAGATCGGCCTGCTCATTCGTGCCGGCGTGGAGAACGGCGAGATGGTCGAGAGCCTGGGCTACCGCATCGGCCGCCTGTTCGTGGCGGTGTTCGCTGCAGGGTCCGCGCTGGCGGGCCTGGGCGGCGTGCTCTGGGGCCTATACAAGGAGACGCTGACGGCGGCGATGGGCGGCGAGATCATGGTAATGATCTTCATCGTCATCATCATCGGCGGCCTGGGCTCGGTGGGCGGCTGCTTCATCGGCGCCCTGCTCATGGCGCTGGTGGCCAACTATGCCGGTTTCCTGGCCCCGAAGGTCGCGCTGGTCTCGAACATCATCCTGATGATCGCGATCCTGCTGTGGCGCCCGGCCGGCCTGTACTCGAAAATGCGGAGCTGACCCCATGCTGCATCGACTTCTTTCCGGCGACCTGCCGCGCAGCCGCGTCCTCACCGGCGTCCTGCTCCTGATTTTGCTGGGACTGGCGTTCGCGCCCTTCCTGACCACCGGCGCCCGCCCACTCAACACCGCCGCCACCATCTGCATCTACATCGTGCTGGTGGCGTCCTACGACCTGCTGCTGGGGTACACCGGCATCGTCTCGTTCGCCCACACGATGTTCTACGGGATCGGCGCCTACGGCATCGGCCTGGGGCTGGCGCGGGTCGACGACGCGACCTGGGGCGCGGCCCTCGGCGGCCTTGCCATCGCCCTGGTGCTGGCGCTGGCCCTCGCCCTGGTGGTCGGCCTGTTCGCGCTGCGGGTACGCGCCATCTTCTACGCCATGATCACGCTGGCCGTGGCGTCCTCGTTCGCGGTGCTGGCCTCGCAATTGTCGGACTTCACCGGCGGCGAAGACGGCGTGACCTTCAGCGTGCCGGAAGTACTCACCCCCGGCTATACCTTCATGGAAAACGAGGTCTTCGGGCGCTCGATGGACGGCAAGCTGCTCAGCTACTACCTGGTGTTCTTTGGCTGCCTGCTGCTCTTCCTGTTCCTGCTGCGCCTGGTGAACTCGCCTTTCGGGCGGGTGCTGCAGGCGATCCGCGAGAACGAGTTCCGCGCCGAGGCGCTGGGCTACCGCACCGTGGTCTACCGCATCTGGGCCAACTGCCTGGCCGCGCTGGTGGCGGCGCTGGCCGGCGCGCTGATGGCGCTGTGGCTGCGCTACGTGGGCCCCAAGACCTCGCTGGGCTTCGAGGTGATGACCGACATTTTGCTCATCGTCGTCATCGGCGGCATGGGCACCATGTACGGCGCGGTGGTCGGCGCGGCGCTGTTCATCATTGCGCAGAACTACCTGAAGGAGCTGATGGGCGCCGGCTCGAGCGCCCTGGAGGGCGCGCCGATCCTGGCGGCGGCCCTGCATCCGGACCGCTGGATGCTGTGGCTGGGCGTGCTGTTCATCCTGTCGATCTACTTCTTCCCGATCGGGATCGTGGGGAAGATGCGCTTGCGTGCTTACATGGCGCGGCAAAAAAAATAGTCGATCGCTGATCGAAGCGCGCATGCAAGACCCCACGGCCTCCCTTCGCGGAGGCCGTTTTATTTCCCCCAAGATTTCCACCCTCTTCCTCCCTTGCGCCGTGCTCAGCGCTCGTCTCCAGATATTGAACATACGTCAATATTTCTAATCTTCTTGCTCTTACCATAAAAACAACTATGGCCTCGTCGTCAGCCAGCGCGAGCGGACCGCCATCCTTCTGGCTAGCTTGAAAGGGGAATCATGAACCGACTTACCTCGCTCTCCGGCGCGGCGCTGCTTGCCGCGGCTGCCGTGGCGCCGCTGCCCAGCCACGCCGCCGACATCGTCGTACTCAACGAAGGCTTCCGCAATGTCGCCAACCTGTCGGACTGGGCGCAAATCAACCGCAGCGTCCCGCCCGGGACCGGCTGGTTCCAGGGCAATCCCGACGTCTTCACCTCGTACAACGGGCCGGACAACGCCTATATCGCCGCCAACTACCTCAATGCCCAGAACGGCATGGGCACGGTCGACAACTGGCTGATCACCCCGACCCTTACGCTGGGTGGCCTGACCACGCTGTCCTTCTTGACCAACCGCAGCGGCGAGCCGGGCTTCTTCGACCAGCTCGAGGTGCGCTTCGGCCTGGGCAGCAACACCAGTGCCGACGGCTTCGACACGCTGCTGCTCACCATCGGCGGCGACGCCACTTTTCCCAGCGACTGGGCGCGATGGACCACCAACCTCGATGTCCAAGGAGAAGGCCGCTTTGCCTTCCGCTACCTGGGCGAGGCCGCCACGCTCGACTATGTCGGCATCGATGCCGTCCGGGTCGTGACCGCGGTGCCGGAACCCTCGTCCTGGCTGATGCTGCTGGCCGGCCTCGGCGCGGTCGGGGCGACCGCCCGCCGCCTGCGCAAATAACCGCCCTCAGGAGAATGCCATGCCCAACCTGAAACTGATGCTCCTCCTCCCGCTCGCCGCGCTGGCCTTGCCGGCCAAGGCCGGCGGGCAGGCCGCCCCTGCGGCACCGGCCGCATCTGGCCAACAGGGAATGGTCGTCGTGCGCGATGCCGACACCGGCCAGTTGCGCGCCGCCACCCCGCTCGAAGCACGCGCCCTGCAGCCACGCCGCAGCGCCGCGGCGGCCGCGGCGGCCCCGCCCAAGGTAGTGGTCGGCCCCGGCGGCCGGCGCTCGGTACGCCTGGGCGAGCGCCACATGGTGTATTCGGTTGTGACCCGCGACGGCAGCGGCAAGCTGACCGAAGCCTGCGTCCACGGTGAGCAGGCCGCCGAGAGCACGCTGGCCAAGCCGGCCCCCGCCACCAAGCCAGAGGAGCACCGCCATGAAAGCCGTTAAGACCCTGTGCCGCAGCCTGGCGGCAGCGCTGGCCTTCACGCTGGCCGGCATCGGCGCCGCCCAGGCCGCGGCCAATATCGTCATCGTCAACCTGAACGAGCCGGGCGTGGGCTTCAACGACCCGACCCCGGCCGCGCCGGTGGGCGGCAATGCCGGCACCACGCTGGGCGAGCAGCGCTTGACCGCGTTCCGCCATGCCGCCGGCATCTGGGGCGCAACGCTCGACAGCAGCGTGACGATCCGGGTCGGCGCCGCCTTCGTGCCGCTGTCCTGCAACGCCACCGGCGCCGTACTCGGGTCGGCCGGCCCGACCGAAGTATGGACCGATTTCCCCAACGCGCCGCGCGCCGGCACCTGGTACGTGAATGCGCTGGCCTCCAAGCTGGCCGGCGAAGACCTGACCGCCCCAAGCGACCCGCATATCATCGCGCGCTTCAATTCGCGGCTCGGCCTGTTTCCCGACTGCCTGCCCGGCTCCCCCTTCTACCTGGGGCTGGACAACCGGGCCGGCGACCAGATCGACCTGGTCGCGGTGCTGCTGCATGAAATCGCGCACGGGCTCGGCTTCCTCTCGCTCACCGACGAGGAAACCGGGGAGCTCTTCCTGGGCATCCCTTCGGTCTGGGACTACCACCTCGTTGACAACCGCCGCAACATTCCCTGGGCGGCGCTCACCAATGCCCAGCGCGCGGCCTCGGCCGTCACCTGGCGCGGCGTGTCCTGGGACGGCCCCAACGTGAACGCGAACGTGTCGCGGGTGCTGGCGCCACGCTCGAACCTGGACATCGGCGGGGCCAACGCCGGCTCGGCCAGGGGCGACTACTACGTCGGCGACGCGAGCTTCGGCCCGCCGCTGGGCAGCACGCCTGTGAGCGGCCAGCTCATGCCCGTGGTCGACCAGCCCGACGGCACCGGCCTGGCCTGCACGCCCCTGAATGCGGTCAACGCGCTGGCGGTGCGCAACAACGTCGCCCTGGTCGACCGCGGCGCCTGCGATTTCGTGACCAAGGCGCGCAATGTGCAGGACGCAGGCGCCATTGCCATGGTGGTGGTGGACAATGCGCCGGGCGACGTCATCGGGCTCAGCGGGGACGATCCGTCGATCACGATTCCGGCGGTGCGCATCACCCGATCCGACGGCGTCGCGATCAAGGCCGCGCTGCAGCAGCGTTCGCGCACGAAATCCGGCGTGATCGCGACCCTGGGCCTGGACCCGACCCGTCTGGCGGGCACCGATGCAAGGCAGCGCATCCTGATGTACACGCCCAGCATCTATTCGCCCGGCTCCTCGGTGTCGCACTACACCACCGAAGCCAAGCCGAACCAGCTGATGGAACCGTCCATCAATTCCGACCTGGAGCACGAGGTCAAGCCGCCGCGCGACCTGACTTTCCCGCTGCTGGAAGACATCGGCTGGTAACGCTGACCCGGCGAACAGGCGAAAAAAAAGCCGGCGTCCCCACGAGGGGCGCCGGCTTTTGCTGAGGATCAGGCAATCAGGCCTGGGCCTTGTTCTTGAATGCCGCCACGCCGGCGACGATCTCTGCCTGGGCGGCTTCCTTGTCGGCCCAGCCTTCGATCTTGACCCACTTGCCCGGCTCCAGGTCTTTATAGTGCTCGAAGAAGTGCTGGATCTGCTGCAGGCGCAGCTCTTCCACGTCGTCCAGCGACTGGATCTTCTTGTACATCGGCAGGACCTTCTCGACCGGCACCGCGATCACCTTGGCGTCACCGCCGCCGTCGTCGGTCATCTTCAGCACGCCCAGCGCGCGGCAGCGCACCACGACGCCTGGCGGCAGCGGGAACGGTGTGATGACCAGCACGTCGCACGGGTCGCCGTCGTCGGCGATGGTCTGCGGCACGTAGCCGTAGTTGCACGGGTAATGCATGGCGGTACCCATGAAGCGGTCGACGAAGATCGCGCCGCTGTCCTTGTCGACCTCGTACTTGACCGGGTCGGCGTTCATCGGGATTTCGATGATGACGTTGAAGTCGTTCGGCACGTCTTTGCCGGCTGGGACGTTATTCAGGCTCATGGATGTTCCTTGGTTGCTGGGATTCGGTGAAAGTTTGACATTATAGCGAAAGGGACATCGGAATGGCGCGTGGGGAGGGCGTGCTGCGATACACCGTAGGTGGGCAGGTTTTTTGCCCACGCGTTCAACCGGAGGATGAACAGCCGCGCGGCCATTCTCGAGCTGGTTGGACGCGTGGGCAGAATCTGCCCACCCTACGATGATCGACGGATCAGAGGATGCTGGCCAGTGCGCACTGGCGATAATGATTGGCCGCTTCGGCTTCCTGTCCCAGCGCCTCATGCATCTGCGCCAGCTTCAGGTGCGCCTCGCGCACCATCGGCGCCTCGGTGGCGTCCGACAGCGCGCCTTCCAGGTGGCGCTGGGCCTTGCCCCACAGTTTCTGCTTCAGGCATAGCGAGCCCAGCGTCAGGGCCAGCCCGGCGTCGCGCGGACGCTCCTTGAGCCAGGCTTCGCAATGCTCGATCTGGGTGAGCAGGGTCGGCGAGCCGGCCGGACCCGCCGCTTCGCGGTAGGCGCGCACCACGCGGTCGTCCCAGTTGGCGCGCAGCGCGTCCTCGGCGATCGCACGCGCCTCGTCGTGCAGGCCGCGCGCATTGAAGGCGCCGGCCGCGCGCGCCGCGATGTAGGGCACGGTGCGGTCCTGCGACGGCACGCCGGCCCAGACGCGGCGGATCGATTCGGGGTCGTGGCCCTCGGCGCCGAGCAGCGCATCGTAGGCCAGTTCGCGCAGGCGCGTGGACAGCGCCGGGTGCAGGGCCTTGCGCTTGTCCAGGATGCGCACCAGGCGCAGCACTTCCGGCCAGTTGCGGGCCTGCTGGTTGGCCTTCATCGACCATTGCAGCGCGTGGATGTGGCGCTGGCCGCTGGCATTGAGTTCGGCCACGGCTTCGAGTGCAGCTTCCGGCTGGTGGTCGTCGACCAGCAGTTCGGTGACCGTCATCAGGCGCGCGACCTTCAGGCTGTTGTCGTGGACCACGCCGGCCAGCCAGGCATCGCGCCGGGCGGGTTCGCGCATGCGGTGCGCGGCCCGGGCGCCGATCAGCGCGGCCAGCCCGGTGTTCTCGGGCAGCTCGGCGGCGCGCATCGCGGCCTTTTCGGCATGGCCGAAGCGGCCCTCGAACAAGGCCTTGAGCGCATCGCGCAAGCCCTTGTTGCCTTCGCGCTCGCGCTTGCGCTGGCGGTAGGCGGCCACGCGCTGCGGCATCTTGCGGGTGGCGTTGAGCGCGCGCACCAGGCCGTACATGACCAGGAACAGCAGCGCGAGCAGCACCACGAACAGGTTGAGCGACATGTCGAGCCGGTGCGGCGGGTAGAACAGCACCACGTTGCCCGGATTGAAGCGCGCCGTCACGGCGATGCCGATGGCGGTGGCCATCAGGGCGACTAACCAGAGAAGAAGCCGCATCTCAGCCCTTCGCCTTGTAGTTGCGCACCGCGTTCAGGCTTTCCGACAGGGTCGGCATCTCGATGGTCAGGTTGTTGGCCTGCACCTGGCGCAGCGCGCTTTGCGCCGACTGGGTGACCCGGGCGCGGGTATCGAAATACTTGAGCATGATGTCCTGCGCGCTGTTGAGGTCATCGCGGAAGGCCACTTCGTTACGCGACAGCAGGGCCAGGCGGGCGTTGAGCAGGCGCAGTTTCAGGTTTTCGCGCACGAAGAAGGCTTCGCTCGGCGAGAGCATCAGCGCTTCCGGCGTGTCGACGCTGCGCACGCGCACCAGCTGGCGCACGTCGTCCCACATCTCCTGGCTCCAGTTGCGCCAGGTCTGGGTCACGCGCTCGCCCAGGCTGAGCGACTCGAGCGGCGCATCCTTCCTGCGCGTGTTGCGCACCGGGGCGGCCGGCAACAGCGGCTTTTCGTCCGACAGCATCGGCAGCGTGTCGACGTGGGCGATCACGCTGTCCAGGCGCAGGGCCACGCCGGCCAGGTCGACCGCCGGCATCGCCTTCAGGCGCTCGATGTCGGCGCCGATGGCGCGGCGGATGTTCAGGAATTGCGGCTTGTCCGAGCGCGACAGCGAGCGCTCGGCGTTCTGCAGCGCGATCAGGGCGCCCTGCACGTTCCCGGCCAGCTGCAGCTGCTGGCTGGCAGTGGTGAGCACCTGTTCGATCTCGGCCAGCGCCCACTCGTCGCGGTTCTTCGACAGGTCCTGGTAGAGCTGCTCGAGCGCCAGGGTCTGGGTCTGGGCTTCGGACTGCCGGCTTTCCAGCACGCCGACCTTGACCTGCAATTCTTTCGCGGTGTCGGCCACGTCGCGCGCCAGCAGCGCGGTCTCGGCATTCATGGCGTTGCCTTTTTGCAGGCTCTGCGCCATGTCGCGGCGCAGCGAATTGATGCGGCTGTGCGAACTCCAGGTCTGCAGGGCCAGCAGCACGGCCAGGACGGCGACCGCCGCCGGCAGCGGACGCTGCAGGGTCTGCAGCAGGCCCTGGGCCTGCGACGGGCGCAGCGGCGCCTTTTGGACCGCAGTGGCAGCCGGCGGGAGGTGTTCTTGGTTGTCTGGTATTTCGTTCATTCTTATGATTGTATCGCGGCAAGTAGGCGTGCGTCGCCAGATCCGGTGAGCGTGATGCGTTCGAACCCCAACGCGCGCGCGGTGTCGGCAATGCGGGCATGGGGCACGACCAGGTGCTGCGCGTGCAGGCGCGCCATGCCGCCCTGCGGGTCGAGCTCCCGTACCAGCGCGGCCAGCCCGCGCAATGCTTCCGAACTCGTGATTATCCAGTCGTTTGGCCCGGCCAGCAAGACGGACAACTGCCCGGCAAGCAGATCGTCAAGCGCCGGCACGGTGCGGCGGTAGGCGGCGACCGTCTCGACCCGCGCTCCGGCGGCGCGCAGGGTATCGGCCATCAGCTCGCGCCCGCTCTCGCCGCGCACGATCAGCACGCGCCGGCCCGCCAGCCGCGCCAGGTCGAGGCTGGCCAGCAGGTGTTCGGAATCGCTGTTGGCGGGATCAGGCGGGCAATGAATGACGGCGTTCTCCAGCGTGACGCCGTGGCGCGCCAGCGCCGCGCGGCTGCCTTCGCCGACGATGCCGATCGCCACCCCGGCCGGCCAGGCCTCGAGGTGGGCAAAGGCGGCGTCGACCGCGTTGGGCGAGACAAAGGCGACCAGCGCGTAATCGGCCAGGTGGGCCAGCGCGGCGCGCAGCGCGGACTGGTCTTCCAATGGCGCGATCTCCAGCAGCGGCAGCACGACCGGCCTGCGGCCGATGCCGGCGACGCCCTGCGCCAGCGCGTCGGCCTGGGCGCGCGGGCGGGTGATGACGACCAGCCGCTCAGGCATCCTGGCTGGTGGCCGGGGCGGCGTTGGCGTCCGCGGCGTCCTGCTTGCAGGCTGCCAGGATCGCGTGTGCGTCCTGGTCTTCGAGCAGGATCGCCACCTGCTCGCCGAGGAATTCCGGATGCTCCCACGAGCCGGCCACTTCGCCATGGGCGCTGCGCAGGCCGTCCGGGGTGGCGACCATCGCGCGCAGGCGCATGGTGCTGCCCTCGACGGTGGCGAAGGCGGCCAGCGGGATCTGGCAGCTGCCGCCGAAGATCTTCGAGACCTTGCGCTCGGCCGCGACCGCGCGCGCCGTGGCGTCGTGGTTCAGCGGCGCCAGCACCGCGCGCAGGTCGACGCCGTCGCTGCGCGCCGCGCCGAGGATCTCGATCGCCATCGCGCCCTGCCCGGCTGCCGGCAGGCTGTCTTCGGGTTCGAGCACGGCGCGGATGCGCTGGGGCAGGCCGAGGCGAATCAAACCTGCGGCGGCCAGGATGATGGCGGCATATTCGCCGCGGTCGAGTTTGCCCAGGCGGGTGTCGAGGTTGCCGCGCAGCGGCTTGATGACGAGCTGCGGATAACGCGCCGCGATCAGGGCCTGGCGGCGCAGGCTGCTGGTGCCGACCACGCTGCCCGCCGGCAGGTCGGCCAGGCTGGCGTAGTCGTTCGACACAAAGGCGTCGCGCGGGTCTTCGCGCTCGAGCACCGCGGCCAGCTCGAAGCCTTCGGGCAGGTCCATCGGCACGTCCTTGAGCGAATGCACGGCCAGGTCGGCGCGGCCTTCGGCCATTGCCACTTCGAGCTCTTTCACGAACAGGCCCTTGCCGCCGACCTTGGACAGCGCGCGGTCCAGGATCTGGTCGCCGCGTGTTGTCATTCCGAGAATTTCAACACTACACTGCGGATATAATTGGGCGAGACGATCGCGTACGTGCTCGGCCTGCCACATGGCCAGGCGGCTCTCGCGGGATGCGATAATAAGCTTGTGAGGCGTCAGCTTCGCGGGCGCTCCCTGCGCCGATTGGGTTGCATTCAACACGGATTCTTTCACTGTCATCTAACCCACCAGGACGATGCCGGTACCTGGCCCTTGCATAAGATCATAAATTTTAGCATGGGCCCTCTTGCAGACGATGGCCAACCGCCATGGCACAATCAATTTACATGTGGTCGATATGGATAATCCTGCTGCATCAGTTACTCCCGGCGCGTCTTCCCTTGACAAGGACGCGCCCCTGAAAGAAGACATCCGCCTGCTCGGCCGCCTGCTCGGCGACGTGCTGCGCGACCAGGAAGGCGATGACGTGTTCGAGGTGGTCGAGACCATCCGCCAGACCGCCGTGCGCTTCCGCCGCGAAGACGACGCCGAGGCCGGCCGTGAACTTACCGCCCTGCTGCACAAGCTCACGCGCGACCAGACCATCTCGGTGGTGCGCGCCTTCTCGTATTTCTCGCACCTGGCCAACATCGCCGAAGACCAGCACCACATCCGCCGCCGCCGCGCCCACATGCTCAAGGGTTCGGGCGCCCAGCAGGGCAGCGTGGGGTTCGCGGTCGGCAAGCTGGTCGATGCCGGCGTGCCGCGCGACCTGGTCGAGGGCTTTTTCAAGGACGCCCTGATTTCGCCGGTGCTCACCGCCCACCCAACCGAGGTGCAGCGCAAGAGCATCCTGGACGCCGAGCACGACATCGCCCGCCTGCTGGCCGAACGCGACCGAGGCCTGACGCCCAGGGAATTCCAGCGCAACGGCCAGCTGCTGCACGCGCGCATCGCCACGCTGTGGCAGACCCGCATGCTGCGCTATTCGAAGCTGACCGTGGCCGACGAGATCGACAACGCCCTGTCCTATTACCGCATTACTTTTCTGCGCGAAGTGCCGGCGCTGTACGACGACATCGAAGCCGAGATCGCCGCGCGGTACCAGGGCGGGGAAAGCACCGGCAAGTCCGGGCTGGGCGAGTCCCTCTACCTGCAGATGGGCAGCTGGATCGGCGGCGACCGCGACGGCAATCCGAACGTCAATGCCGACACCATGCGCCACGCGCTGGTGCGCCAGTCGACCACCATCCTCGATTTCTACCTCGATGAAGTGCACGCGCTGGGCGCGGAGCTGTCGATCTCGACCCTGATGGTGGAAGTCACGCCGAGCATGCAGGCGCTGGCCGATTCGTCCACCGACGCCTCGCCCCACCGCAGCGACGAGCCTTACCGGCGCGCCCTGATCGGCATCTATGCGCGCCTGGCCGCCACCGCGCGCGAGCTGGGCGTCGACCACATCCTGCGCAAGGAAGTCGGCCACGCCCCGCCCTATCTCGATGCCGGCCTGTTCGCGGCCGACCTGGAAGTGCTGGCCGATTCGCTGCGCAGCAACCATGGCGCCGTGCTGATCCAGCCGCGCCTGGCCGGCTTGATGCGCGCCGCGCGCATCTTCGGCTTCCACCTGGCTTCGCTCGACATGCGCCAGAGCTCGGACGTGCACGAGCGCGTGCTGGCCGAGCTGTTCGCGCGGGCCGGGGCGGAAAGCGACTACGCGGCCCTGCCCGAGGAAGGCAAGATCGCGCTGCTGCTGGCCGAACTGACCCAGCCGCGCCCCCTGTACTCGGCCTTCGAAGCCTATTCGGAAGAGACCAATTCCGAGCTGGCGATCCTGCGCACCGCGCGCGAGATCCGCCTGCGCTACGGCAGCCGCGCGATCCGCAACTACATCATCTCGCATACCGAAACCGTCTCCGACCTGCTGGAAGTGCTGCTGCTGCAAAAGGAAACCGGCCTGCTGCGCGCCTCCACCGGCGGCTGCGACGTGATGGTGATCCCCCTGTTCGAGACCATCCCCGACCTGCAGAGGGCCGCCGGCATCATGGACGAATGGATGTCGCTGCCGCTCGTCGACAAGGTGATCGAGCAGCAGGGCCGCCTGCAGGAAGTCATGCTGGGCTATTCGGATTCGAACAAGGATGGCGGCTTCCTGACCTCGAACTGGGAGCTGTACCAGGCCGAGCTGAAGCTGGTCGACGTGTTCGCGGCCAGGAACGTCAAGCTGCGCCTGTTCCACGGCCGCGGCGGCACGGTCGGGCGCGGCGGCGGCCCGAGCTACGACGCGATCCGCGCCCAGCCGCCCGGCACCGTCAATGGCCAGATCCGCCTGACCGAACAGGGCGAGATCATCGCCTCGAAATTCTCGAACGCCGAGATCGGCCGGCGCAACCTCGAGCTGCTGGTGGCCGCCACGCTGGAAGCGAGCCTGAGCCCGCGCGCCGCGGACGACGCGACCAATGCGCGCCTTTCACAGTTCGAAGCGGTGATGGCCGGGCTGTCCGAACGCGCCTACCGCGCCTACCGCAACCTGGTCTACGAGACCCCGGGCTTTACCGACTACTTCTTCGCGGCCACCCCGATTGCCGAGATCGCGGAGCTGAACCTGGGTTCGCGCCCGGCGTCGCGCAAGTCGACCCGCCGCATCGAAGACCTGCGCGCGATTCCCTGGGGCTTCTCCTGGGGCCAGTGCCGCCTGCTGCTGCCGGGCTGGTACGGTTTCGGCACGGCCGTGAGCGGCTGGCTGGCCGATGGCGACCCCGACCTGCGCGCCGCGCGCCTGGAGCAGCTGCAAACCATGTACCGCGAGTGGCCCTTCTTCGCGACCCTGCTGTCGAACATGGACATGGTGCTGGCCAAGACCGACCTGGCGATCGCCTCGCGCTATGCCGAGCTGGTGGCGGACGTGGAACTGCGCGAGCGGATCTTCCGCCGCATCACGGCCGAGCATGGGGAAACGCTGCGCTGCCTGGTGTCGATCACGGGCGCGAGCGAACGGCTGGCCGGCAATCCGCTGCTGGCGCGCTCGATCCAGAACCGGTTTGCCTATCTCGATCCGCTGAACCACCTGCAGGTGGAGCTGATCCACCGCCGCAGGTCGCTGGGCGACAACGAAGACCCGCGGGTGCACCGGGGAATTCATCTGTCGATCAATGGGGTGGCGGCGGGCTTGCGTAATACGGGGTGAGGAAGGCTTGCATGTCACGCTAGCGGTACGCGTGGAACTTGGGCCCCGGCCTTCGCCGGGGCGACCGTTTTCACGCTAACAATAAAAAACGTTGCCAGGTCAACTCAACCTGCACACGCCCCCAGCACGCTCCCCTTCTTCAACAAGGCCTTCACCGCGCTCGGCGCTACGCAGACCTGGGTCGATGGATTGCTTTCGCTGCCCGTCTTGTGGCACACCGCGACCTTGCCCTCGCCGCAGCTGGCGTCCACCACGTTCACCGTCACGGTGGCGGCAGCGAAGCAGCCTTCCGGGCTGGCCGCCTGCGCAGTGAAGCTGAACACGCCGGCACCAGTCGGCGCAAAGCTGGTCACCGCGCCCGTCGTCGCCGACAGGCCAGCCGCCGGGCTCCAGGTAAAGCTCGACGTCCCCGCCGCATCGCTGGCCGTGAGCTGCACGCTCTGCGGCCCGTAGCCCAGCGTGATCGTCGTGGCCGGCAAGCCGGTCGCCTCGCCTGCCGCCGGCAGCGCGGCGATCGACGGCTGCGGCACATGGCCCGCCACCGTCACCAATGCCTCGGCGCTGGCGCTGTTGCCGCCCTTGTCGACAGCCGTGAGCAGCACCTTCCGGGCGCCGATGTCCGCGCACGAGAAACTGCTGCGCGAGGCGGCCAGCGACTCCACGCCCCAGTTGTCGCTCGTGCCGCCATCGAGCTGGGCCGGCGTGACCGCGGCCGCGCCGCCGGCCAGCGTGACGGCCACGTCGCGGGTGCGCACGACGGGCGCCTCGAAGTCGTTGCTGACCGTGTTGGCGCGCGGGCCCTCCACGCTCAAGCGGTTCAGGCTCGTCACCGTGTAGTAGTAATACTGGCCGTTGGTGGCGGCGTCGACGAAGCCGGTGGTGGCGGTATCGGTCACGCCCAGCAGGTTGGCCGCCGATTCCAGGTCCATCTCGCGCTGCTGCGAGCGGTAGATGGCGTACTTGCGGGGCTTCTCGAATTCGTCCGCGCTGGCTGGCGCCGGCGTCCAGGCCAGCTGCACCGCGCCGTTGCTGCTGCTCGCGGCAAGGTTCGACGGCGCGCCCGGCGCCTGCAAGCCCTTCCAGCCCATCACCGGCAGCAGCGCCGGGCGCGCATAGGTGCTGTTCTTCAGCGAGGTGCGGTAGCCCAGCAGGTCGCCCTGCAGGAAGGCGTGGCGGAAGTGGACCTGGCCCGAGACCTTCGACTGCGCGCGGTTCAGCGCGATCTGGTTGTTGATCTGGTTGGGGTCAAGCCAGCCGGCGGTATTCATCTTGTAGTCGGCCAGGCCGATGTACATGTGGCGCTCGTAGGCATTGTCGTTCCACCACGGTACCAGCAGCTTGTAGTCCGAACCGGCCTGGCCGATATACCAGTAGACCTGGGGAATCAGGTAATCGACCCAGCCCTGCTCGATCCACTTGCGGCTGTCGGCGAACATGCTGCTGTAGTGCTGCGAGGCGCCGCTCGAGGTCGGCGAGCCGATCGCCGGGTCGGGACTGCTGCGGTAGATGCCCGAAGGCGAGACGCCGAACTTCACCCAGGGTTTCACGGCGCGGATGCTGTCGTTCACGCGCGCGATCAGCATGTTGACGTTGTCGCGCCGCCAGTCGGCGCGGCCGGCCGCGGTGTTCGGGAAGCCGCGCGGATCGGCGTTGTAGGCTTCGTCGTCGAGGATGGTGCCGGCCGGGTAGAAATAGTCGTCGAAGTGGATGCCGTCGACGTCGTAGCGGTTGACGATTTCCATGATCACGTTCACCACGTGGTCGCGCACGGCCGGCAGGCCCGGATTCAGGATCTTCACCGTGCCCACCGTCAGCATCCACTCCGGGCGGGTGCGCGAGACGTGGGTGGCCGCGTACTGCGCCGTATTGCCCTGGTTGGCGACGGTGGCCACCGCGCGGTAGGGATTGATCCAGGCGTGGAATTCCAGGCCGCGCTTGCGGGTTTCAAGAATCGCATAGTCCAGCGGATCCCAGGCCGGCGACGGCGCGCTGCCCTGGTTATTGGTCAGGTAATAGGACCAGGGCTCGTAGCTGCTCGGGTACATGGCGTCGGCCTGGCTGCGCACCTGCAGGAAGGCGGCGTTCATGCCGGTGGCCTTGTTGTGGTCGAGGATGGCCCTGAGCGCGGCCTGCTGCTGGGGCGGGGTCTGGGTGCGGTTCGGCCAGTCCAGGCTCAGGTGGGTGCTGATCCACACGCCGCGCAATTCGCGCTTGGGACTGATGCCCTGGGCATCGGCGGGGGAATGGGAAGCGACGAGCAGCGCGGCGGCCGCGGCAAGCAAAAGTTTATTCATGTTGTGGATTTTTTGCGGGTTGAGTGAACGCCCAGGCAGCAGCGCGCCGGTGGCAATGCGGGCGCCTCTCCAAGCACCGGTGCATTGCCATCCGCAAAAAAGGGTACGCCCGAGCAATTTTGACAACCAATGAATTTCAGGCTGTGCGGCATAACCCGGATGCATGGCGGCATCCGGCCAGCCATTGCCGGGCGAAGGACAGGTACAGCGTGGTGTTGCTGGAAAACCTCAGTGCAGCGCGAGTACCGGCGCGTGCGACGCCACCGGACGGTGCGCGGCCACGGTGTCGGCAGCGCCCAGCTTGAACACGCCCACCAGCTCGGCCAGCTTTTCGGCCTGCATCTGGAGCGACTCCGCCGCTGCCGCGGCCTCTTCCACCAACGCCGCGTTCTGCTGCGTGGCCGCGTCGATCTCGCCGATGGCCTGGTTGACCTGGCCGATCCCCGCTTCCTGTTCGCGGCTGGCGGCGCTGATCTCGGACATAATGTCGCTCACGCGCTGCACGCCGGCCACGACGTCGTGCATCGTGCCGCCGGCCTGGCCGACCAGGCGGTTGCCCTCGCCCACGGTGCCGGTGGTGGAGTCGATCAGCACCTTGATTTCCTTGGCGGCGGAATTGGAGCGCTGCGCCAGCGCACGCACCTCGCTGGCCACCACCGCGAAGCCCCTGCCCTGCTCGCCCGCGCGCGCCGCTTCGACGGCGGCGTTCAGGGCCAGGATATTGGTCTGGAAGGCGATGCCCTCGATGACGCCGATGATGTCGCCGATCTTGCGCGAGGCTTCGTCGATCGCGCCCATGGTCTGCACCACCTGGTTGACCACGACCCCGCCCCGGGTGGCGACTTCGGTGGCCGAGGCGGCCAGCTGGCTGGCCTGGCGCGCGTTGTCGGCGTTCTGGCGCACGGTGGCGGTCAGTTCTTCCATCGAGGACGCGGTTTCTTCCAGCGAGCCGGCCTGGGTTTCGGTGCGGCGCGACAGGTCGTGGTTGCCGGCCGCGATTTCCTGCGAGGCGGTGCCGATCGAGTCGGTGCCGTCGCGCACGGCGCTGACGATCCCGTGCAGGCTCGCGCGCATCGCCTCCAGCGCGCGGCGCAGGCGTCCGGTTTCGGTCTGATCGGCTTGGTCCACGGATGCGCCAGCACCGGACAGGTCGCCGCCGGCGATACGGTCGGCAAAGAGCACCGCCTGCTCGAGCGGACGCACGATGCCGCGGATCAGGAAGTAACCCATCGCGATGGTGGCGATCATGGCCGCCAGCGCGGTCAGCTCGATGCGCAGCAAGGCCGAGCCCACCACGGCGTCGCCATCGGCGCGCACGGCGTCGGAATCCTGTTCGATCAATTCGCTCAAGGCGCCCATCGTGTCTTCGAGCTTGCGAAAGCCATCCATGAAGCCGCCGAATGCCTGGCGTGCCGCGGGCTGGTCGGCGCCGGCCTGGGCCACGATGGCGGCGGCGCTTTTCAGGTAGGCGTCGACGTCCGGACGCACCTTGTCGACCGCGGCCTTGACGGCGGCGTTGGTGGCCTGGGCGTCGAGCGCGGCCAGCGTCTTGCGGAAGATGGCGGCATGCTCGTCGGCGTCGCGCCTGGCCGCGGTGTGTTCCTCCGGCGTGGCCGCCATCAGCGCGGCCAGCACGTCGGCGCGCAGCGCGTCGTGCATCATGTCGGCCTGCATCTGGTCGCGCAGCGCCGCGCCATTGACGCTGATCGCATCCATCGAGCGGTCCAGCGACTGCACGGACAGGTAGCCGATCAGGCCGACCACGCTGCAGAAGACCAGCGTGACGAGGTAGGACAGGCGCAGCTGGTGCTTGATGCTCAGTTTCATCGCTGACTCTTAAAGTTTGAACGACAGGCCGAGGGTAAAGGCCAGGTCGGGGGTACGGCTGTTCAGGCCGCGCGAGACCATCGCGTCGAGCTGGACAGTGTTGGACAGCAGGTAGGCGCCGCCCAGGTCGAAGCTGGCCTGGGTGCCGCCGTCGACGCTGCGCGCGATCTGCGGCATCGCTACTTCGACGAAACCGCGCAGGCGCTCGTTGATCGATTTGCCCAGCACCACGCCGAGGATGGCGTAGCGGTAGCGGCCGGCGTCGCCACGCTCGATGCCGACGCCCGGCATCACGCCCAGCGACATGTCGTTCGGCAGGTCCCACTCGCCGACCACGCGCAGCGACGGGCGCAGGCCCTGGCCGCGATAGGCGCGCGAGCCGCTGTCGAGGTCCGCGTGCAGCAGCACGCCGACCGACGGCAGGTTGCCGGCCGCATCCATGGCATGCCATTTCACGCCGAGCGAGGTGTCGGCATAACCCTTGTCGGTCGTGCGCAGGCCGCCTTCGGTATGGCGGGCGTTGATGCGTCCATCGGTCTCGGCGCGCAGCTCGAAGGTTTCGCCGATGCCATAGCGCAGCAGGGTCGGCGTGGACACGGAGCGGTCGCGCGCTGCGCCGCTGCGGTCGCGCTCGAGCAGCAGGCTGGTTTCGACCTGCAGGCGGCCGTGTCCTACGACGTTGCTGGACTCGACGAAATCGGGACGGTCAGTGGCGATCTCGTCCTGGGCGTGGACTGCCGGGGCGGCGCACAGGGCGAGCGTGGTGATGAGGGCGAAGTGCTTCATGGGCTTCCAAATAGACGGGGGCGCGAACGGTTTGCCGGGGAGCGACAAAAGTTGCATTGAAGAATAATCGGTTGTTTATTCCACCCGCGTCAACATATGCATGCCACATCGTTTGCAAACAACAAACGAAGCGTTGCTGCTGGGCTGCATCAGGCGAAAAAAAACCGCCCGGTCGTCGACCGCGCGGTTTTTTTTACCAACTGGCAAAACTTTTTTAGTGATTGTGCAGGAAGGTCTTGAGCTTGTCCGAGCGCGACGGCTGGCGCAGCTTGCTCATCGCCTTGGCTTCGATCTGGCGGATGCGCTCGCGGGTGACGTCGAACTGCTTGCCGACTTCTTCCAGCGTGTGGTCGTTCGACATCTCGACGCCGTAGCGCATGCGCAGCACCTTGGCTTCGCGCGGGGTCAGGGAGTCCAGCACTTCCTTGATGACGTTGCGCATCGAGGCGTGCAGCGCGGCGTCCAGCGGCGCCAGCGTGGTGTTGTCCTCGATGAAGTCGCCCAGCTGCGAATCGCCGTCCTCGCCCATCGGGGTTTCCATCGAAATCGGCTCTTTCGCGATCTTCATGATCTCGCGAACCTTGTTCTCTGGCATTTCCATCTTCAGGGCCAGGGTCGGCAGGTCCGGCTCGCTGCCGGTTTCCTGCATGATCTGGCGCGAGATGCGGTTCATCTTGTTGATGGTCTCGATCATGTGCACCGGCACGCGGATGGTCCGCGCCATGTCGGCGATCGAACGCGTGATCGCCTGGCGGATCCACCAGGTCGCATAGGTCGAGAACTTGTAGCCGCGGCGGTATTCGAACTTGTCCACGGCCTTGAGCAGGCCGATATTGCCTTCCTGGATCAGGTCGAGGAACTGCAGGCCGCGGTTGATGTATTTCTTGGCGATCGAGATCACCAGGCGCAGGTTGGCCACGGTCATCTCGCGCTTGGCCTGGCGGGCGCGCTTCTCGCCCGCCGCCATCTGCTTGTTGATGCGGCGCAGGTCGGCCAGCGGCAGCGCCACGCGCGCCTGCAGGTCGATCATGCGCTGCTGCAGTTCCTTGATGGCCGGCAGGTTACGGCTGAGCACGGCGCTGTAGGCGTAGGCGCAATCGACTTCGCGGTCGCCCCATTGCAGGTCGGTTTCGTTGCCCGGGAAGACCTTGATGAAGTGGGCGCGCGGCATGCCGCAGCGGTTCACGCAGATGTCCAGCACGGCGCGCTCGATGGCGCGCACTTCGTCCATCTGGTGGCGCAGCGTGTCGCACAGCTTTTCCACGATCTTGGCGGTGAAGCGGATGCCCAGCAGTTCGTTCGAGATGATGGCCTGCGCCTCTTCATACTCGTCCGAGCCGTAGCCGACGGTCTTGAAGGCGTGGCCCATGCGGTCGAACTGGGTTTCGATCAGCGCGAACTTTTCCAGCGCGCTCTTGCGCAGTTGCGCCAGCTGCTCGGTCGAATAGCCGGCCGCGCCGCCGCCGACGGCGCCGTCTTCTTCCTCTTCCTCGACTTCTTCCTCTTCCTCTTCCTCGTCGTCGCCGGCGCGCGTGCTGGCCGGCGCCGCCACCGGGGCCGGGGCCGAGGCGTTATGGTCGACGAAGCCGTCCACCACGTCGTCGATCTTCATGTCGTCGGCGGCGATCTTGTGCGACAGCGCGATGATTTCCGAGATCGTGGTCGGGCAGGCCGAAATTGCCTGCACCATGTCCTTCAGGCCGTCTTCGATGCGCTTGGCGATCTCGATCTCGCCTTCGCGGGTGAGCAGCGACACCGCGCCCATTTCACGCATGTACATGCGGACCGGGTCGGTGGTGCGGCCGAAGTCCGAATCCACGGTCGACAGCGCGGTCGCGGCGGCCGCTTCCACTTCGTCTTCGCTGGTCGCGGTCGGCACGTTGTCCGACAGCAGCATCATTTCCGCTTCCGGGGCGCGCTCGTAGATCGCGATGCCCATGTCGTTGAAGGTCGCGATGATGCCCTCGATCGCTTCCGGATCGACGATGTTTTCCGGCAGCTGGTCGTTGATCTGGGCGTGGGTCAGGTAGCCGCGCTCCTTGCCCATGTTGATCAGGTTCTTCAGCTGGGTGCGGCGCTTTTCCAGTTCCTCGGCAGAGAAATTGGCGGCGGTCGCGCCCGGCAAGCCCTTGGCGCGGCGCTCGCGCAGCTTCGATGCGGCCTTCAGTTCCGAACGCTCGATGGTGTTCAGCGCCGCGACTTCGTCGTTCTCCGGCACGAACTCGCTCGGCTTGCGCCCGCGGCGGCCCGGGACCTTGACCTGCGGCAGCAGGTAACCGGTGGTGTCGATCGCGGCCAGCTTGGCCGCGTCGGTGGTCGAGCTGACCGTGCCCACTGCCGTGGCAGGAGCCGCGGCGACCGGCGCATCGGTGCGGCGGCGGGCGCGCACGGCCTTCGGCGCGTCTTCCGCGGTGTCTGCAACGGCGACCGGCGCCGCGACGGCTTCAGGCGCCGGCGCCGCTTCGGCCTGGGCCGAGTCCGAGGCGGGCTCGGAAGCGGCTTTCAGGGCAGCCAGCTTCGAGGCGCGCTTGCGCACGATTACGGGCGGCGCAGCCGGCGTGGCGGCCGCGGCCGGCTGGTCGTCGCCGGCCGCATCGCTGGCCAAGACCGGCTCGGGAGCGGCCTGCACCGCTTCGACGGCTTCCACCTGCGCCACGACTTCTTCCACCGCCTCGTCCTGCTGGGGCTTGACCGAGGCCAGGCGCGAGCGGGTTTTCACCACCGTGACCTTGGCCGCCGCTTCCGTTTCGAGGAAGTAGGAGGTCGCGGTTTTCGGCACTGCCAGCTGGGCCGTTGCCTTGGCGGGCGTTTTCTTGGCGGTCAGTGTCAGTGTCTTGGCGGTGTTTTTCATAGTCAAACTCTCTCCAGTCGAGGCCGGTGGAAGGCCTGCGAGGTCAATAATCCAGCGGGACCCGCGTGCGGGTCGGATACGGGGAACGGAAGTGGCCCTAGCTGAGGGCAGGCAGGCGGACTTCAAGCACGCATTTCCTCAAGCCGCCCGCATTCGATCGGACGTGGCAGCAGGCAGGCAAGGCAGGTATGGTGTCTAAAATCACGGTATGCATGTCGAAACGAAAAAAAGCCCGTTCGGATCTAACGGGCTTGCTTCTATAGTTCAGGGAACATAGAGGGAAGCGAGATTATGCCGTATTGCAAGAATTGGTGATAATTGATATATCCCATAATGGATATCACCGTGTTGAATATGACACCGCCTGTCGACTTCCCGGCAGGTCTGCGACGGCGCAAGCCGTGCGCAAGGCAAGAGGCGGATCATACACGTTTTTCCGCCAGCACGCCGCGCGGCTGTGGCTGGGCTCGCAAGATTAATAGAAGAAGTACAATACGGCCGCGCTGGCGCACGGGCGCCGTGCTATCCTTCGCATTCCCGTTCTTACCATGAAGTCAATGAATACCATTACTGCAGCAGAGTCCGTCGATACCAACGCCCCCGCCACCCCTGACCTGCCTGCCGAGGCCAGCTCGCCATCCGCCGCTCCGGCCGCCGATGTCGCGGACGAAGCCGGTTCGGCCGACGGGACTGGCGCCGCACCGGTGGCCGAGGCCGTTTCCACCGACGCTGCCGCTCCCGCTGCCGCCGCCCCCGCAAGCGGCCAGCCGGGTTCGGCCCGCGCCCTGCTCAAGCAGCTTCAGCAAGCCTTCCCGGCCTTCCGCGACTGCCTGCCGCTGGCGATCGGCATCGACAAGCAGCTGCTGGCGCGCATGCCGGGCCTGGACCGCAAGACCATGCGTGCCGCCCTGGGCATCCACACCGGCTCGATGCGCTACCTGCGCGCAATGGAAAAAGCCAAGGTGCGCTTCGACCTCGACGGCGCTGCCGGCGCCGAAGTGACCGACACCCACCGCCTGCACGCGAAAGAACTGCTGCAGCAGCGCTTCAAGAAGGAGGCCGACCGCAAGAAGGCCGAGCGCGAAGCGGCTGCCGAAGAAGAAGCGAACCGCCAACGCCAGGAAAAGCTCAAAGCCCTTGCTTCCAAGTTCTCCAAGAATTGATCCGGCGCCGGTGAACGTCGACCCGGAGCTGCTGCCGCCCTACGACGGCATCCGGCTGGCGGACGTGCGCCTGGTGCGCACGCCGCTGGACGCCGCCGCCGCCCTGGCGGCCTTGTCCGCTGCCGACACGATCGGCTTCGACACCGAATCCAAGCCCACCTTCGCCAAGGGCGAAGTCTCGACCGGTCCGCACCTGGTGCAGCTGGCGACCGACGAACTGGCCTACCTGTTCCAGATCGGCAGCGCGGCCAGCGCGCAGACCGCCCTCGCCGTGCTCAAACCGGTGCTGGAATCGGAGGCTATCTTAAAAGTCGGATTCGGCCTGGGGGACGACCTCAAGCGCCTGCGCGCCAAGCTCGGCATCGACACCCGCAATGTGCTCGACCTGTCCACGGCCATGCGCCGCCGCGGCGAGCGCAATACCCTGGGCGCCAAGACGGCCGTGGCGCGCTTCTTCGGGCAAAAGCTCCAGAAGTCGAAACGCATCACCACCACCAACTGGGCCCTGCCCCAGCTGAGCGACAAGCAGGTGCTGTACGCTGCCGACGACGGACACGTGGCGCTGCGGGTGTACCGCCTGTGGAAAGCCAGTCCCGAGCAATAAGCCCGGCTGCGCTCACACGCTGCGTTTCCTCGCCACGAAATAGGCTTCCGGATTGGCCATCGTCCCCAGCAGCGGGAACGGGCTGGCGCTGGCCTTGACCAGCGAGAACCGCTCCGCGATCGCCTTGCGGAATACCCGGTGGTCGAACCCCATGTGCTCGTTGTGCACCTGGACGTCCGGCGGCAGGATCCCGACCGGGCGCTCTTTCGGCGGCATGCCCAGCGCCGCCAGCAGCACGTTTTTCGGCCGCGCATCGAAGGCGCCATAGCGCCGGCTCATGCGGAACATGCCCTTGTACAGCGCCGGCAGGCCCACTTCGACCGGCACCCCGAACACGACTTCCGCATCCGGCCGCAAGAGCGCGTCGACTTCGCCCAGCGACCTGGCGCGCATGGCCAGCGGGATGTGCTCGAAGACCTCGAGGCAGAACAGGACGTCGACCTGCCCTTTCGGCAGCGCGTCGTAGGACGCGTGGAAGGCGATGCGCGGCAGGCCGGCCAGCTCGCGCCTTGCTTCTTCCAGCAGGTCCGAACAGGGCTCGTAGCAGATGATGGTGGCGTTCGGGTAGGCCTGGACCAGGTGCTTGCACAGCTCCCCGCTGCCGGCGCCGAAATCGAGCACGCAACGAACCGCCTCGCGCTGTTTCTGCGTAAAACCCAGGGCGCTGACCAGGCGCTGGCGCTGCAGCCAGCGCTTGATGGGATTCTTGTCCCTGAAGACACCTTCCGTATAGCTCACGCCCATGCCGCACCCCAGTGGCCCAAAGGGGGGCGATTATAGCAAGGGCAAGCCCCGCCGGCCTTGATCCGCGTTATCATCACAGCATCCCCACAATCGGTGCATCCATGAGTGCTTCCCGCATGCGCGTTGCCGCCTTCCTGTCCTTCCTTGCCTGCGCAGCCCAGGCCGCGCCCCAGGCAGTGCCGGACACCCTGGCCCAGCGCCTGGTCGCCTGCACCAGCTGCCATGCGCGCGTCGACGCCGCAGGCAAGCCGGTCAACGACAGCTACTTCCCGCGCATCGGCGGCAAGCCGGCCGGCTACCTGTACAACCAGCTGCTGAATTTCCGCGAAGGCCGGCGCCAGTACCCGCTCATGACCTACCTGGTCGACCACCTGCCCGACGCCTACCTGCGCGAGATCGCCGGCTTCTACGCGGCCCAGGCCCCGAGCGCGCACGCCGCCGCGGCCTCGAACCTCACCCCGCAAGCGGCCGAGCGCGGCCGCCAGCTGGTCTTCGACGGCGACGCCGCGCGCAAGCTGCCGGCCTGCGTGGCCTGCCACGGCCAGCGCCTGCTGGGCGTCGAGCCAGGCATCCCCGGCCTGCTCGGCCTGCCGCGCGATTATGTCAACGCGCAGTTCGGCGCCTGGCGCAACAAGGCGCGCCGCGCCCACGCGCCGGACTGCATGGCCACCATCACCGCCCGCCTCTCGCTCGAGGACGTCGCCGCGGTCTCCGGCTGGCTCGCCGCCCAGCCGGTGCCGGGCGACCCGCGCCCTGCGTCCTCGATCGCGCGCCCACTGCCGATCGCCTGCGGCAGCGCCCCGGAGGCGCCATGAAGAAACGCATTGCATCCCTGGTGCTTGCCGCGATGGCCGCCGCCGCGCTGGCCATCGCCTGGCCGCGCGACGAATTCATCGCCTCGACCTCGCCCGCGGCCTGGGCCGCGACGCCCGACAACATCGCGCGCGGCGCCTATCTGGCGCGCGCCGGCGATTGCGTCGCCTGCCACACCGTGCGCGGCGGCCCCGCGTATGCCGGCGGGCGCGCGCTCGATACGCCCTTCGGCCGCCTGTACGGCCCCAACCTGACGCCGGACCGCGAGACCGGCATCGGCAACTGGAGCGCCGACGACTTCTGGAGCGCCCTGCACAACGGTAAGTCGCGCGACGGCCGCCTGCTCTACCCGGCCTTCCCCTACACGAACTACACGAAGGTCTCGCGCCCCGATTCGGACGCGCTGTTCGCCTATTTCCGCAGCCTGCCGCCAAGCCGCCGGCCCAACACCCCGCACGAACTGGACTTCCCCTACAACCAGCAAGCCATGCTGGCCGGCTGGCGCCTGCTCTATTTCAAGCCGGCCGGCTTCACGCCCCTGCCCACGCGCGGCGCCGAATGGAACCGCGGCGCCTACCTGGTCGAGGGGCTGGGCCACTGCAGCGCATGCCACAGCACCCGCAACCGCCTGGGCGCCGCGGGCGACACGCTGTCGGGCGGCCTGATTCCGACCATCGGCTGGTATGCGCCCTCCTTGACCTCCGGCGGGGAAGCGGGACTGAAAGACTGGGACAAGGAGCACATCGTGGCGCTGCTGCAGACCGGCGTCTCGCCGCGCGGCACCGCCACCGGCCCGATGGCCGAAGTGGTGGCGCGCAGCCTGCAGCACTTGTCGACCCAGGACGTGGGCGCGATGGCCAGCTACCTGCAGTCGCTGCCTGCGCAGGAAGCGCCGGCGCCAAGCGAGGTGCAGCGGCCGGGCGAAGCGCTGCTGGCCGAGGGCAAGCGGCTCTACGGCAGCCATTGCGTGGACTGCCACGGGGCCGACGGCAAGGGCAAGGCGCCGGCCTACCCGCCGCTGGCGGGCAACCGCGCGGTCACGCTCACGCCGGCCGTGAACGCGATCCGGATCGTGCTCAATGGCGGCTTCCCGCCTGGCACGAAAGGCAATCCACGTCCCTATGGCATGCCGCCCTACAGCCACGAGCTGAACGACGCCCAGGTGGCGGCGGTGCTGACCTATGTGCGCGCCAGCTGGGGCAATGCGGCGCCGCCGGTGGCCACGCCGGACGTGAACCGCTACCGCAGCGTGCCGCTGGACTGAGGCGCCCGCCAGGTGGCAGCTGCCGTCACCTGGCAGCGGATTTCCGCCGCCTTTGCTCCGGAGCTTGCCCTGATGTGACAGTTGTCGTATGATTGCGTCACCAGTCACAAAGGAGGCTATCATGTCCATCCCTTCCGTTACCGAACTGACGCTGCTGAAATGCCTGTGGCGCCAGCACCCCCTGTCCGCCCGCGAGCTGCACGAGCAGGCCGAGCCCGAGCTGCAGTGGTCGTATTCTTCCACCCGCAAGACGCTCGAGCGGATGGTGGAAAAGCAGATGGTCATCCTGGCCACCAGGCATGGCGTCAACGTCTATACGGCGGCGCTGGACAAGATCGAAACCCTGGCCGCCTTCACCCGCGATTTCGGGCGCCGCGTGATGGAGATGGACGCGCCGCTGCCGGTCAACATGTTCACCGGTTCGAAGCTGGTCAACCATACCGAGCTGGCCGAGCTCGAACAGCTGCTGCAAGACTGGCCCGAGGCCAAGGAGTGAACATGAGCTTGTCGAACTTCCCCTTGCTGTTCCTGCAGGCGAGCCTGACTACCCTGCTCGCGTCCAGCCTGGCCTGGGCGCTGCTGCAGCTGGCGCGCCGGCACTGGCCGGGCCTGGACGCCCGGCGCAGCCCCTGGCTGGCCGCGCTGCTGGCCGGCGTCCTCGCGCTGGTGCTGCTGCCCGGCGCCGCGCAACTGAGCCTGTTCGCGGCCGCGCCGCAGTCTTCCAGCGCGGGGCCGGCTTCGGCCAATCCGGCGCTGGCGGTCATGGACCTGCTGCCGGGCGGCGCCGACGACCTGGCCGCCGACGACAGCGTGAGCACGCTGGCCTGGTTCTGGCTGGCTATCTACCTGGCCGGCGGCGCCTGGCAGGCATGGCGCTGGCGGCGGGTGCGGCGCAAACTGACTGCGCTGCTCGGCCTGGCCGACCGCCTGGACGGCCCGGCCCTGTCGGCCCATCCCGCCTTCGCCCGCCATCGCGGCCTGCTTCCGCCGGTGCTGGAAATCGATGCGCCGGTGTCGCCGATGCTGGCGGGCCTGCTCCACCCTGTCCTGCTGCTGCCGCGCCATGTGCGCAGCTTGCCGCCGGCGCAGCAGGAACTGGTCGTGGCCCACGAACTGGCGCACCTGCGCCGCCGCGATCACCTGTGGCAGCACGTCGCCGGTTTGCTGCAGGCGGCGCTGTGGTTCGTCCCGGCCGCCCACGGCTTGCGGCGCCGCCTGCAGTGGTCGCTGGAACTGGGCTGCGACCGCGCCGTGCTGGCCGGCCGTTCGGCCGGCGAGCGCCGCCACTACGCCGCTGCCCTGCTGGCGCAACTGGGCGTGCAGGTCCGCGCGGGCCCCGGCCCTGCCTTCGGACTGCGCGGCGGCGAGGCCGTGGCCCAACGCATCGGCCTGATCCGCGACGCCAGGGCGGCGGCGCATGCACCCTGGGCCGGCACGGCCGCCCTGCTGCTCCTGCCCGGCCTGTGCGGCGCCAGCGTGCTGCTGCAGCCGCAGTTCGCGTGGAACCAGGCGGCGCCTGCCACGCCCTCGATGGCTGTCGGCACGCCAGCGCAGGCAAGCGCAGCAACATGGCAGGCGCCGCTGGCCACGCTGCGCGTGACCAGCCCCTTCGGCTCCGTCAACCGTCCCGGCGGCAAGCCGCATGGCGGCATGGACCTGGGCGCTGCCCGCGGTACGCCCGTCGTGGCGCCGGCCGCCGGCAGGGTCGCGGCCTCGACCGACCGCTACTCGGGCGGCGCGCGCTACGGCAAGGTCGTCGTGCTCGAGCACGGGGACGGCACCAGCAGCCTGTATGCCCACCTCGACGCCCGCCTGGTGCAGGCGGGCGACATGGTGCGCGCCGGCCAGCAAATCGCGCGCACCGGCGCCACCGGCAAGGTGACCGGTCCCCACCTGCATTTCGAGGTCGCGCGCCACGGCGCCAACATCGATCCGCAAGCCTTGCTCGGCAGCGCTCCCGACTGATCCCTGGACTGGATACCGATGCTTCGCACAACCAAGAAACGACTGCTGCTGGCGCTGCCGGCGGCCCTGGCGGCCTACCTCGCCCTTGTCGCCTGCTGGGCCTGGGCCAGCTTCGACCAGGCCATGGCCGGCGCAGGCGCCCCGGCGGCCGGCCAGCTCTCGGCGCGGCAGACCGCGATCCTGACCATGGTGGAAGATCCCAGCTTCTTCAGCCATCGGGGCGTGAGCCTGGCGCCGGGCCAGGGCCTGGCCACGATCTCCTCGGCCGTGGCGCGCGACGTCTACCTGTACGGCGCACCCTTCACCGGCGGCGCCGGCGCATTGCAGGGGCTCTACCGCGGCGTCTTCGATTGCTGCAGGAAGATCGATTTCGGACGCGACGTGATGGCCATGGTGCTCGACGCCAGACTGCCCAAGGAGCAGCAGCTGGCGCTGTACGTGTCCCAGGTCTACATGGGCACCCACGAAGGCCGCCAGATCCGGGGCCTGCCCCAGGCCGCCGAAAGCTACCTGGGCAAGCCGCTGGACGCCACGACGACGGACGAATTCATCGGCCTGGTCGCCATGATCAAGGCGCCCAACGCCTTCCATCCGCTCAAGCACCCTGGCGCCTACGACACCCGCGTGGCCCGGGTACGCGCCCTGGTCGCCGGCACCTGCCGTCCCGCCGGCTGGTTCGACACGAAGCTCGAACACTGCAGCCCGGCTGCACCGGGCTCTTCCACACCCACTCCTTAAATCACCATGCACACCATTCGAACCGGCAGCGCCTGCGCGCTGCTGCTGGCGGCGCACGCCTGTGCCTGCGCCCAGTCCATCCCGATCCAGCAGGTCGTCGTCACGGCCGACGCCGCCAACGGGCGCGCGCAGTCGACCACCACCAGCATCGTCGTCGGGCGCGACGAACTGCTGCGCCAGGGCGACACCAGCCTGGCCGACGTCCTGAAGCGCCAGCCCGGTATCACCATCGACGCCGGCGCCGGCAAGGCGCCGGAAGTGCGCATGCGCGGCATGGGCGCGGGTCATGTGGCGATCCTGCTGGGTGGCCTGCCCGCGCCCAGCGGCTTCTCGCTCGAATCGATCAGCCCCGACCTGGTCGAGCGCATCGAGGTCAAGCGTGTTGCCACCGCCGAGACGAGCAGCCAGGCGATGGCGGGCACCATCAACGTGATCCTGCGCCGCGCCGCCACGCCGCGCGGCGCCAGCGCCAACGAACTCAAGGCCGGCGGCGCGATGAACTCAGGGCGCCTGGCCCCGCAACTGGTGGTCCAGCACGGCGGCCGCGCCGGGTCGCTCGCCTATTCAGGCAGCGCCACCTTGCGGCGCCAGGTGAACCCGGTTGCCGCCCTCACCCTGGAGCAGGGCGGCAATCCGGCCCTGCTGCGCCGCACGCAATGGACCGACCGCCAGGTCGAAGACCTGCTGGAACTGGCGCCGCGCCTGTCCTGGCAGGCGACGGCGGCCGACACCGTCACCGCCAGCGGCTACCTGCGCACGCGCCATATCGACAACGCCAAGCGCGAAGAAGAAAGCACCGAGATCGGCGCGCCGACGGCCTTCCCGCACGCCGACCATCGCTACGAAACCCGCCCGCTCAACGCCTATGCCGACCTGGCCTGGACCCGCAGGCTGGACGCCGGCGCCAGGCTGGCCATGACCCTGTCGGGCTTCTACACGAAGCGCGACGCCGCATTCGCGTACCGCGGACAGGACCTGCAGGACCGCCTGCTCGAATCCCACCTGGTCGCCTCCGGTCCCATCGAGCGCGACCTGAGCTTCAGCGGCAGCTGGCGCCGCCCACTGTGGGGCAGCCATGCGCTGGCCGCGGGCTGGCAAGTCGGGCGCAAGGGCCGCAGCGAATACCGGCGCGAGCGCCACCTCGACCCTGGCGGCGCCCAGTTGCTCTTCAGCGACGAGTCCTACCGCGCCACCGTGGCGCGCAGCGCCTTCTTCATCCAGGACGAATGGGATATCGGCAGCAGCTGGTCCGCCTATGCCGGCCTGCGCCGCGAAGACCTGCATACCAGCGGCGAAGGCAATGCCGACGCCCCGGTGGACGTGGACGCGGGCGCCTGGAGCCCGGTGTTCCAGGCGCTGTTCAAGCCTGCCCGGCCAGACACCGACACCGGGCCGCGCGACCAATTCCGCCTGGCCGCGAGCCGCACCTACAAGGCGCCGAACATCGTCCAGCTGATGCCGCGCCGCTACACGGTCGACAACAACAACAGCGCCACCAACCCCGACCAGCAGGGCAATCCAGGCTTGCGTCCGGAACTGGCGCTGGGGATCGACCTGGCCTGGGAACGCTATTTCGGCAAAAGCGACATGGTGAGCGTCAGCGCCTTCCACAAGCGCATCGGCGACATCACGCTCACGCGGGTCGAGCAGAAGCAGGGAATATGGACCGCGACGCCGGTCAATGCGGGCGACGCCACCGTGAGCGGGATCGAGTTGGAGGGCCGCGCCACGCGCGGGGCGCTGGCGGGCCGCATCAACCTGGCGCGCAACTGGTCGCGCGTGGACAGCGTGCCGGGGCCGGATAACCGCATCGAGGGCCAGGCCGCCTTCAGCGGCAATCTTGGAGTGGACTACACCGCGCCGGCGGCCGGCGTCGACCTGGGCGGCAACTTCAGCTACCGCGGCCGGGTCGCGCAGCGCTCGAACGCCCTCTTCTTCAGCGACAAGGCCGCGGACCGCCAGCTCGACCTGTACGCCTTGTGGAAGCGCCCCGGCGGGTCGCGGCTGCGGCTGTCGGTCTCGAACCTGCTGCAGCGCGACTACAGCGAGCGGCTGCTGGTCGAGGGCGAGCGCGCGCTGGGCCGGACCACGCTCTACCGCCTGCGGCCGGTGTGGCGCCTGATGTAGGAACAGGCGCTGTAAGCCGGCCGGCTAGACCATGTCCGCGAACGACACCCGGTCGGTCGTGGCATTGCGCGCATCTTCGACCCGCACCTTGTGCGAGGCCAGCAGCTGCTCGAGCGACGCATTCATCGTGTGGCAGCCGGCGTCGCGCCCGGCATTCATGTGGGCGCGGATGCCGCCCACGTCGCCGCTTTCCAGCATGCGCATGATCGCCGGGCTCGGGGTCAGGCATTCGGTGGCCAGGTGATAGCGGTTGCCTTCGACGGATGGCAGCAGCGCCTGGCACAGCACGCCGCGCAGCGCGTGGGCCAGCGCCTGGGCCTGGGCTTCGGAATTACCCAGCAGGCGCAGCATCTTCTGCAGGCCCAGTTCCGTCGAGCGTGCATGCAAGGTGGCCAGCACCAGCGGGCCCGATTCGGCCAGGGCCAGCGCTTCCTGGGCCGTTTCGGCGTCGCGGATCTCGCCGATGACGATCACGTCCGGGCGCTCGCGCAGGGCGTCGAGGGCGCCGAGGTAGTAGCTTTCGACGTCGCCGTCCACGCCCACCTCGCGCTGGGTGATGATGCATTTGCGCTGCGGGATCAGGGTCTCGACCGGGTCTTCGATGGTGATGATGTGGCCCGAGCGGTGCTTGTTGATCTCGTCGATCATCGAGGCGATGGTGGTCGACTTGCCCTGGCAGGTGTCGCCGATGATCAAGACCAGGCCGCTGTTGAGGCGGGCGAATTCCTGCTCGTCCTTCCACAGGCCCAGCTCGGACAGCGCCACCGGCTCCTTCGGGAAGCGGCGGATCACGCAGCCCAGGCGCTTCTTGCCCTGGAACGAGAAGCAGTTGGCGCGGATGCGCGCCGTGTGCAGGTCGATCGAGCGGTCGAATGCGCGCACCTGGATGCGCTCGTTCCAGTTCGGCTCGATCACGTCGAAGAATTCTTCCAGCTCTTCCTTGGTGATCGGCGAATCGGTCACCGCCACCAGCCCTTTCGGCTGGCGCAGCATCAGCGGGCTGTTCTGGTGAATGATGATGTCCGAGAACACCAGGCGCGAATTGAGCAGGTGGAGGATCTGCTCGACCAGGGTGCCGAATACCGGATGGTCTTCGTTCTCGATATACGACAGGGTGGGGATCTGCGAGGACTGGTGATGTTCCATCTGGCCGGCACTTAGGAAAAGGTTAACTGGTGCCGGATATTATAGAACCATGCTTCGCCGAAAGATTGCAAAACTGAAAGAATAATTTCGGCGCGGCCGTCAGCGTCCCAAACTCGCAACGATGCGCTCGCCGAACAGGGTCACCGCCACGCCCAGCGCCACCACGCCGGCGCCCAGCATGCGAATGCCCGACACCTTCCTCGCGGCCATGTGGATCAGCCCGAAGTGGTCGATCGCCATCGAAGTCACCAGCTGGCCGGCGATCACCAGCACGATCAGGCTCAGCAGCCCGATCCGCGGCGCCAGGAACACCGTGCCGAAGACAAAGGCCGCGCCCAGGAAGCCTCCTGCGAACTTCCACGCAGGCTGGACGGCCAGAGCCGCTAAGGTCGGGCCCAGCCCGCCGCGCGAGATCGCCATGCCACCGAGCACGATGGTGCCGCAGGCAAAGGACACGAAGGCGGCGACCACGGAATTGGCGCCGATCGACGAGGCCAGCTGGGTATTGACGGCCGCCTGGACCGACATCGCGACGCCGACGCAGAAGGCCATCACTAACAGGATTACGTTCATGCTTGCTTCCTCCGGCATGGAACCGGGGCAAAAAGCGCACGATTCTAGTGCAAACCGGCCGTTCCGGATAGGGATGCCGTGCGCATGCCCAGGCTGCAGCCTGTCCCGCCACGGCGCATTCTGGGCCGTAAGCTGTGCAATTCGCGCATGGGGCATGCGCCAGGCCCGGCATTTGCCTAGGATGGCTTCATCGACAAACGCTTTTAACGGAGACCACCATGAACAAGACCACCTCGTCCGCCACCGGCCTGCGCGCCGTCGCCCTGGCCACCGCCCTCGTGGCCGCCATCGCCTGCGCCGCCACCCCGACCTACGCCGGGGAGTGGCCGTGGGGCGGCGAACAGGTGCAAGGCAGCGGCAGCATCAAGCGCCAGCAGCGCCAGGTCTCGCATTTCACCGGCCTGGCCTTCGAAGTGCCGGGCAAGCTCGAACTGCGCCTGGGCGACACGGAATCGGTCACCATCGAAACCGACGACAACCTGTTGCCGCTGGTCGAAACCGTGGTGGAGAACGGCACCCTGAAGATCCGTCCTTCCAAGCGCAACATGAACCTGAAGACCCGCAACCTCAAGATCGTGGTGCAGGCGCGCCAGATCGAGCGCCTGGCGCTGGGCGGCTCCGGTTCGGTCGATGCCGACGTGCTGCGCGCGCCGCGCCTGGACATCGACCTGGGCGGCTCGGGCGAAATCAACGTGCGCAGCCTGGAAAGCGAGGCCGTGGCGGTGAGCCTGGGCGGCAGCGGCGACTTCAAGGCCGCCGGCGGCAATGCGCGCAAGCTGTCGGTGTCGATCGGCGGCTCGGGCACGGTGGACATGGGGCGGGTGCAGTCCGACAGCGCCAGCATCAGCGTAGCCGGCTCCGGCGAAGCCACCGTCTGGGCGCGGCATGAACTGAGCATGACCATCGCCGGCTCGGGCGACGTCAATTACTACGGCGACCCGCGCGTGAGCAAGTCGGTCATCGGCTCGGGCGATGCGCGCCGGATCGCGGCGGCGCCGCGCTAAGCGGGCGCGCAACGAACATGGCCGGCAGATGCCGGCCATTTTTTTTGAGATCAGTGCCCCGCGTGGGCGCTGTGCGTCAGCGGCTTGACCGGCACCTTGACCGTCACGTCCTGGCGCTTGCCGGCTGCATCCTGCACGCTCAGGGTCAAGGCGACCGTCTCGCCCTCCTTCACCTGGCGCTTCAGGTCCATCAGCATGACATGGTAGCCGCCGCTGGCCAGGTTCACCGCTTTCCCCGCCGGCAGCTCGATGGCCTCGACGCGGCGCATGCGCATGGTCTGGCCGTCCATCGCCATCTCGTGCAGCTCGGCGCGGCCGGCCACCTCGGCCTGCACGCCCACCAGGCGCATCGGCTGGGCCGACTGCACCCGCATGAAGGCGCCGGTCACCTTCTGCTGCGGCACCGTGGCGCGGATCCAGGGATCGAGCACGCTCACCTGGGCGAGGGCGGAAGCGGAAATCAGGCTGCCTGCAAGCAGGGCGAGAAGCTGTCGGGTCATGTGCGGCACCAGGTAGTCATGGAAGGGGAATTAAATTATAGCGAGCCGCGCAGGTATTCGCGCTCGACCAGCACCGTGTCGGCGCCGTCGGTCAGCCAGATCTGGCTGTCCTGGATCGTGCACTGCAGCTGCATGTTGCGCTTGGCCATCTTCTCGAGCTGGCTGCTGGTCTCGCTCGGGATGTTGATCACCGAGACGTTGCGCGCGCGGTCGATCTTGTTGGCGATCCCCTTGAACCAGATGTCGCTGGTGGCGCTGTAGCTGTACACCACGACCTTGTCGGAACGCCCGGCCGCCTTCAGGATGCGCTTCTCGTCCGGCTGGCCGACTTCGATCCAGGTCTGGATCGCGCCGGTCAGGTCCTTCAGCCACAGGGCCGGCTCCTCGACGTCGAACAGGTCCTTGGTGAACGCCAGGGCCGGGTCGGCGTGCAGCGCAAAGGCCAGCACGCGGATCATCACGCGCTCGTCGGTTTCCGACGGGTGGCGCGCGATGGTCAGGGTGTGGTCGCCGTAGTAGTTGCGGTCCATGTCGGCAATCGACAGGTCGGCCTTGTAGATGGTTGCTTTGATAGCCATGGTGCCTGGTGAGTGGGGTAGCGGGTCTGGATTAACCCGCTATTGTCGCATGCGCCGCACGCCGGCGCGACCTTGGAGGTATAGTCTCGTTGCCAACATTGACCAGGAGACCAGCATGACCAACGCATTCCCGCCGAACCAGCAGTTCCGCCTTGCCGCCCGCCCGCTCGGCATGCCGCGCAGCGAAGACTGGCTGTTCCACGAAGAAGCCGTGGCGGAACCGGGCGACGGCGGGATCGTCGTCAAGGTGCTCTACCTGTCGCTGGACCCGGCCATGCGCGGCTGGATGAACGAAGGTAAATCCTATATCCGCCCGGTGGCCATCGGCGAAGTCATGCGCGCCGGCGGCCTCGGGATCGTGGTCGCATCGAGGTCCCCGCGCTTCGCCGTGGGCGACCATGTGGTCGGCGGCACCGGCGTGCAGCGCTACTGGTCCGGCCCGGCCGACGACAAGACCGCCGCGTTCACGAGGATCGACCCCACCCTTGCCCCGCTCACGGCCTGGCTCAACACCCTGGGCACGCCCGGCATGACGGCCTACTTCGGCCTGCGCGAAGTCGGCCAGCCCAAGGCCGGGGAGACCGTGGTGGTCTCGGGCGCGGCCGGCGCGGTCGGCATGACGGTCGGCCAGGTGGCGAAAAAGATGGGTTGCCGCGTGGTCGGCATCGCCGGGGGCGAAGACAAATGCCGCTACGTAGTCGAGCAGCTCGGTTTCGACGCCTGCATCGACTACAAGGCCGGCCCGGTCCACGCAGGACTGAAGCAGCACTGCCCGCAGGGCGTGGACGTCTATTTCGACAACGTCGGCGGCGACATCCTGGACGCGGTGCTCACCCGCATCAACATGAAGGCGCGCATCGTCATTTGCGGCGCCATCTCGCAGTACAACGCGACCGCCCAGGTCAAGGGCCCGGCCAACTACCTGTCGCTGCTGGTGAACCGGGCGCGCATGGAAGGCATGGTGGTGTTCGACTACGCGCCGCGCTATGCCGAAGGCGTCGCGGCGCTCGCAGGCTGGATGCAGGAAGGCAGCGTCAAGAGCCATGAACATGTGACCGAAGGCTTCGAGCGCTTCCCGGAAGCGCTGCTCATGCTTTTCGAAGGCAAGAACCTGGGCAAGCTGGTGCTGAAGGTGGCCGACGCCTGAGCGCCTGCCGATTGATACAGGAAGGCCGGTTTGCAAGCTCAACTGGCGTTCCTTTTGATCCATCGCATATTCAGGATGGATGGACTAAACTTGTTCTCCTAAGGCGCGTCTATATCGCTTTGGCGCGGCGCGCCAAATTCCTGATGCGAGGAGACCATGATTCCATTCCCCGAACCCGTCCGCGGGCCAGGCGCCGGCCGGGAGGCGCCATGCATCCGCTAGACGCGCCCGAGCCGCCCGACGGCATCCTGGCCCAACTGCGCGCCGACCATGCGCGCGTGCGCGCCATGTTCCACGAATTCGCCATGCTCGATGGCGAGGAAGAAGAGCGGCGCGAGCGCCTGGTCGACGACCTGTGCGACGAGCTCACGCTGCATGCCACGCTCGAAGAAGAGCTGTTCTACCCGGCGCTGCGCGCCGTGGTCGACGACAGCCTACTCGACAACGCGGAGCTCGAGCACGACAGCGCGCGCGAGCTCATCGCGCAGCTCGAGACCCTGTTCCCCGAAGACGACTTTTTCGACGCCACCGTCGCCGTGCTGGCCGAAGAAGTGGCGCACCACGTCGCGCAGGAAGAAACCCTGCTGTTCCCTGCCCTGGCGCGCGCCGGCGTCGACCAGGTCGCGCTCGGCCAGCGCCTGCGCGCGCGGCGCCTGCAGCTGCAGATGGACGCCGCCTCGCCGCCGCCGGCCATCGACGGCGCCGAACCGCGCGGGCTGCTGCGCGGCGCCCTGGGCCAGCTGCGCGAGCGGCGCGCGCGGCCGCGCTAGCGCCGGCCCGCGCAGGTTCAGTCCGACGGAACTAACGCCCAAGGCGTGCCTCTAAACGGCACGAGCGCAGCCATACAGGCGTTCGCGGGTTCCCACTTCGACAGCACACAGGCAGACAAGGAGAGCGACATGGCGACGAGTAAAGAGAACGGCAAGGGCGCGGGCAGCCAGTCCGGCAGCGTACAGAAAGCCGGCAGCGGCAGCGGCACCCCGGCCAAGCGCGGTTTCGCGGCGATGGACCAGAACCAGCAGCGTGAAATCGCCAGCAAGGGCGGCCAGGCGGCACACCAGAAAGGCACCGCCCACGAGTTCGATTCCGAAGAAGCACGCCGCGCCGGTCAGAAAGGCGGCGAGGCAGTAAGCCGCAACCGCGCCCACATGGCCGACATCGGGCGCAAGGGCGGCGAAAGCCGGCAATCCGCACAGCGCGCCGCGGCGGCAGCGAAGAATGCCGGCAACCGCCAGGGCGGCAAGGAAGGCTAGGCCCACGGCGCAATCCCATCCCCATGCGGTCTTTCTCCCTGACCGCCGATGCCACACCACGGCGCGCAGCCCGGCGCCGTGGCCCTCGGGACCGCAAGCGCACGCTGTGTTACATTGCGGCCCCTATGCACAAGCTTCCCTACCTCACGGCCTATCCCGACGCGCTGCGCACCCAGGTCGCCGCGCTGGTCGACGCCGGGCGGCTCGGCGAAGTGCTCCTGCAGCGCTATCCCGCGGCCCACGGCATCCGCACCGACAAGGCGCTCTACGCCTACGTGCAGGACCTCAAGGACAACTACCTGCGCCAGGCCGAGCCGGTCGCCAAGGTCGCCTTCGACAGCAAGATCCACGTGGTGCAGCATGCGCTCGGGCTGCACACGGCCATCTCGCGGGTGCAGGGCAGCCGTCTCAAGGCCAAGCACGAGATCCGCGTGGCCAGCGTGTTCCGCGACGCCCCGCTGCCCTTCCTGCGCATGATCGCGGTACACGAGCTGGCGCACCTGAAGGAAAAAGACCACGACAAGGCCTTCTACAAGTTGTGCTGCTGGATGGAGCCGGCATACCACCAGCTCGAATTCGACCTGCGGCTCTACCTCACCTGGCTGGACCTCGGCGGAAACCGCCTGTGGATGGCGGGCGAAGAGCGCGTTGCCATCTCACAACAAAGCTTGTCAGACTGATTCATTGCCACATGTAAAGATCTCGACTTTCCCATGTCCCTTGGGTAAAGTCTGAGGCGTCGCGTTCTCCGGTCGCGCATCCCTCAGCTCCCGTGCCGCCCGGCCGCAATATTAAACACGATGACGTACACAATTCTTCATGACGCCGCCTACCTGCCGGCCGTGCTGCGCGCTGGCATCCTCGGCTGCAGCCTGCTGGGCGCCGGCGCACAGGCGGCCGACGCCACGGCCTGGAAGTTCTCCGGTTTCGGCACCCTCGGCGCCGTGCACGCCAGCACCCGCACTGCCGACTACACCTCGACCATCCTGCGCGCCACCGGCGCCGGCGCCAGCGAGCGCTGGAGCCCGGACGTGGACAGCCGCCTCGGCGCCCAGCTCGACGTGTCCCGGGGCAGCTGGTCGGGCGTGGTGCAGCTGGTGAGCGAGCAAAGCATGACCGGCAGCTACCGCCCGCGCATCGAATGGGCCAACGTGAAATACCAGCTCACCCCGGACGTCGCCGTGCGCGTCGGCCGCATCGCGCTGCCGGTGTTCCTGGCCGCCGACTACCGCAAGGTCGGCTACACCCTGCCCTGGGTGCGCACCCCGGTGGAAGTCTACGGCGCCCTGCCGCTGTCGAGCAGCGACGGCGTCGACGCCACCTGGCGCTGGAGCACGGGCGACGTGCGCCATGCCACCCAGGCGTTCTACGGCCGCACCGACACCGAACTGTTCGACAACAACCGCCTGCGCGCGCGCGGTATTGCCGGGCTCTCGCACAGCATCGAACGCGGCGCCCTGAGCGCGCGTGCCTCGCTCCTGAGCGGCAAGCTGACCACCGGGGTCGCGGGCGAGGTGTTCAGCGCCCTGCGCGCCTTCGGCCCCCAGGGCGCCGCGATCGCGGAACGCTACGCAATCGACGACAAGCGCGTGGCCATGGTCAGCGCCGGCCTGAATTACGACCCGGGCCAGTGGTTCGTCAGCGCGGAAGTCGGCAGCAACTACACCCGGACACTGCTCGGGCGGACCACCTCGATGTACCTCGGCGGGGGTTACCGCTTCGACGCGCTGACGCCCTACCTTGGCTACGCCAAGGTGCGGGCCCACGGCGCCGTCAGCGATCCGGGCTTGCCGCTGGCCGCCCTGCCGCCGCGCTTGCGGCCCACCGCGGCCCTGGTCAACGCCGGCCTAAACTCCTACCTGGCGACTATCCCGGTGCAGAGCACCCTGAGCGCCGGCCTGCGCTGGGATGCGGTCGACAATGTCGCGTTCAAGGCCCAGTACGACCGGGTGCGCCCCACCGGCGGCTCGCGCGGCACCCTGATCAACCGGCAGGCCGATTTCCGCTCCGGCGAGACGGTTCATGTCGCGAGCGTCGCGCTCGACTTCGTGTTCTGAGGCGGCGCATGGGTATCCCACTCCACTCCCTGCTCGCCACCGCCGCGCTGCTGCTGGCCGTCTCTAGCAACGCCGCGGCCGAACTGGTGGTCATCGTGTCGGCGCGCAGCCCGGCCCCGGCGCTCTCGGGCGACCAGGTCGCCGCGATCTTCCTCGGCCAGGCCGGTCGCTTCCCCGACGGCGCCGAGGTCATGGCGCTGGACCAGCGTATCGGCTCGATCGAACGCAACCATTTCTACCAGCAGGTCGCCGGCAAGACCCCGGCCCTGCTCAAGGCGCACTGGTCGAAAATGGTCTTCACCGGCCGCGGCCAGCCGCCGCGCGAAGCCGCCGACAGCAGCGCGGTGCGGCGCATGGTGGCCGACAATCCGTCCCTGATCGGCTATATCGACCGCTCCGCCCTGGACGGCAGCGTGCGCCCGGTCCTGGTGCTGCGCTGAGGCGATGAAAGCCGTCCTGGCCGAACACCCGCTTCCGCGCCCGGCGCCGCCTGCCGCGCGCCGCACGGCCTTCGCGCGCCTGCTCGGGCGCGGGTTGGAAACCCATATCTCGCTGCCGCTGTTCGCACTGGTGCTGATCGTGGCCCTGTGGATCGCGACCCTGCAGGTGATCCGGGCCGATGAAACCGCCGCGCGCGAGGCCGCCCGCAACGCCACCCGCGAGCTGGTCGACACCTATGAAGCGCAGATGGCGCGCAGCCTGAGCAGCATCGACCAGACCCTGCGCGTGATGCAGTACGCGGTCGCCATGAACGGCCCGAACCAGGCGCTGGGCGCGATGAGCGCCAAGGGCCTGCTGCCGCCGGGGCTGGTGTTCCAGGTGGCGATCACCAACGACGCCGGCCGCGTCCTGGCCAGCAATCCGGGCACCACCATCGGCGGCGACGTCTCGCGCGCCCCCTGGTTCACTTTCCACCGCGACCGCGACAGCGATACGCCTTTCGTCAGCGAGACCATCGGGCGGGACGAGCCGCACGTGGTCTTCTCGCGCCGCATCGACGACGCCGACGGCCGTTTCGCCGGCGTCGCCACCCTGGCCGTGGACCCGGCGTATTTCACCAGTTCCTACGAATACTCGCGCCAGGGCCAGCGCGGCCTGCTCGGCGTGGCCGGACGCGACGGCGTGGTGCGCGCCGTACGCACCGGCGAGCAGGTCGGATGGGGCCAGCGCATCGCCGCCGGCAAGCCGGACCAGGTGCTGCTGGGCCCCAGTCCGCTCGACGGCGAACCACGCTATCGCAGCGTGCGCCCCCTGAACGGCTTCCCGCTGGTGGCGATGGTGGGCCTGTCCGAGGCCGAGCAGATGGCCGATTTCCACCAGCAGCGCCGCGCCTTGCTGCTGGGCGCCAGCGCCGGCAGCGCGCTGCTGGCGGTGGTGGTCCTGCTGGTCAGCGCCTGGTCCTGGCAGCTGGCCAAGGCGCGCCGGCGCGAGCGCCTGGCGCAGGAAACCTATGCCGCCGCCTCCGAGGCCAGCCTGGATGCCTTCTTCGTGCTGCGCACGCTGCCGGGCGCCTGCGGCGCGGTGGCCGACTTCATCATCGAGACCACCAATACCCGCGCGGAGCAGCTCACCGCGCTGCCCAAGGCGAAGATGGAAGGCCGGCCGATGTCGGTCATGCTCCCGGCCCACATCGGCGAGGGGATCTTCGGCGACCTGGCGGCGGTGGCCACCGACGGCGTCGCGCGCGAAGCCGAGTGGCTGGCCGAACTGCCGCACAACCCGGCCTGCTGGCTGCACCGCCAGGTGGTGCCGGTCGAAGGCGGCGTGGTCGTCATCGTGCGCGACATCACCGAGCGCAAGCTCGCAGAGCAGCGCATCCGCCACCTGGCCCACCACGACGAGCTCACCGGCCTGCCCAACCGCAGCCTGCTGCGCGACCGCCTCGGCCAGGCCATCCGCGACGCCGAGCGCAAGGGCGGCAGCGTGGGCCTGGCCTTCATCGACCTTGACGGCTTCAAGCTGGTCAACGATGGCCTCGGCCACAATGCCGGCGACGAGCTGCTCAAGGTGGTGGGCGCGCGCATGGGCCGCTGCCTGCGCCGCAACGACACGCTGGCGCGCTTCGGCGGCGACGAATTCGTGATCCTGCTGCCCGAGCTGTCGGGCGACCCGCTGGCCATCACCCCGTTGCTGGAAAAGGTGCGCCAGGCCGTGACCGAGCCGGTCGAGCTGGAAGGCCAGGAAGTACAGGTCAGCTGCAGCATGGGCGTGGTGCTCTACCCGCGCGACGGGCTCGATGCCAATGCGCTGATGATGAACGCCGATGCGGCCATGTACCGCGCCAAGGAACACAAGAACAGCTTCCAGTTCTACGCCAGCGAGATGAATGCCAGCGTCGAGGAAAAGCTGGTGCTGCTCGAAGGAATGCGCACCGCGCTGGAAACCTGCGCCGGCCCGTCCTGCCAGTTCCAGCTGCTGTACCAGCCCAAGGTCGACCTGCGTACCGGCCAGGTGTTCGGCGTCGAGGCGCTGATCCGCTGGAACCACCCCGAACACGGCCTGATCTCGCCGCTGCGCTTCATCGGCCTGGCCGAGGAAAGCGGCATGATCGTGGCGCTGGGCGAATGGGTGGTGCGCACCGCCTGTTTCCAGGCCCAGGCCTGGCGCGCCGCCGGCCTGCCGCCGCTGGCGGTGTCGGTCAACGTCTCGGCCAGGCAGTTCGAGGAAAAGCGCCTGGTCGAGCGCATCGCCGGCGCCCTGCGCGACAGCGGCCTGCCGCCGCAGGCGCTCGAAGTCGAAGTCACCGAAAGCTCGATCATGCGCGACCTGGCGCGCTCGGTGGACAAGATGCGCGAGCTCGAGGCGATGGGCGTGTCGCTCTCGATCGACGATTTCGGCACGGGTTACTCCAGCCTGTCGGCGCTGAAATCCTTCCCGATCAGCCGCCTGAAGATCGACAAGAGTTTTGTCAGCGACCTGGCCGAGAGCCTGGACGACCAGGCCATCGCGATGGCGGTAATCTCGCTCGGCCACAAATTGAACCTGCGCGTGATCGCCGAAGGCGTCGAGACCGCGCAGCAGCGCGACTTCCTGCGCGCCAATGACTGCGACGAGATGCAGGGCTACCTGTTCAGCCGCCCGGTGCCTGCCGAGCGCATTGCGGAGATGCTGGCCGCCCCGACGACTTGCGAGGAGTCTCCTTGACCCTGCTGCACCGTTTCACCCTCCTGCTGTGCGGTAGCGATCCGGGGATGCGCCGCATGCTCAAATACTGGGCCGCCACCTGCGTCCTCTACGTCGCCTGCATCGGCCTGCTGCTGGTGCAGGTCGAGCTGGGACTGAGCCGCCCTGCCGCGGCGAACGGCCTGATCGTCTTCGGCGGCTGCGGCGCCTTCCTGTTCTACCTGCTCATTCGCGCCAATGCCCGGGTCCAGCTCGCGGCCGACCAGCTGGCCGTCGCCCAGGCCGTGTTCTCGCTGGTGTGCGGCTGCTGGGCCTATGCGATCTCGGGCCCACTGCGCGCGGCCATGCTGATCATGACGGTGGTGATCATCGTGTTCTGCATGTTCGCCCTGCGCCCGCGCCAGACCCTGGTGCTCACGGGCGCGGCCATTGCCGGCATGGGCGCCACCATGTGGTGGCTGCAGGCGCACGACCCGCTGCGCTTCCCGCCGGCGAACGAAGCGCTGACCTTCGGCTACCTGGCAGGCGCGCTGGTCTCGACGGCGCTGCTGAGCGGCGAGATGAGCAAGCTGCGCTCGCGCCTGAAGCGCCAGAAGCGCGAGCTGACCGAAGCGCTTGGCACCATCCGCGTGCTGGCCACCGTCGACGAGCTCACTTCGCTGGTCAACCGCCGCCACATGAACGAAGTGCTGGAAGCGGAAGAGCGGCGCCATGCCGCGGGCGCCGCCACCTGCATCGCCCTGCTCGACATCGACTTCTTCAAGCAGGTCAACGACCGCCACGGCCACGCCGTCGGCGACGCCGTGCTGCGCTGCTTCTCAAGCGCCGCACGCGCCTGCCTGCGCGAAGGCGACGTGCTGGCGCGCTGGGGCGGCGAGGAATTCCTGCTGCTGCTGCCCAACGCTCAGCCAGCCGACGCGCGCGCCGTGCTCGAACGCATGGCCGAGCGCGTGCACACGATGCTGGTGCCGGGCCTGGACGAACGCCGCATCAGCTTCTCGGCGGGCCTGGCCACGCGCTGCGTGGGCGAACCCTTCGCCGACGCCATCAGCCGCGCCGACAAGGCGCTCTACCAGGCCAAGGAGGCCGGTCGCGACCGGATCGTGCTGGCCTGAAGCGCCGCCCGGCCCCTCAAGCCGGCGACGCCGCCCGCAGGCGCCGGATCAAGGACCCGGCATCCGCATCCACCTGCATCAGCCCCAGGTGCTCCGGCCTGACGAAGCCCTCCTCGCTCTGGTGGCGCACGAAATTCACCAGGCCGTCCCAGAAGCCGTTCGGGTTGTACAGCCCGATCGGCTTGGCGTGGATCCCCAGCTGGGCCCAGGTCACCATCTCGAACAGTTCTTCCAGCGTGCCCATCCCGCCGGGCATGGCGATGAAGCCTTCCGACAGGTCGGCCATCATGGCTTTGCGCTCGTGCATGTCCTTGACCACGAACAGGCGGGTCAGGCCGGCGTGGCCGACCTCGCGCTCGACCAGGGCCTTGGGGATCACGCCGGTGGCTTCGCCGCCCAGGCGCAGCACCTCGTCGGCGATCACGCCCATCAGGCCGACCTTGCCGCCGCCGTAGACCAGGCCGATGTTGTGCTCGACCAGCGCTGCCGCCAGCAGGCGCGCCGCGTCGGCATAGAGGGAATTGGCGCCGTGGGCGGCGCCGCAATACACGGCCAGTGTCTTCATCGTGAGCGCAGTAGGGTTACAGGAAATCGGCGCCGGGCCTGGCCTCGGCGGAGAGCTTCTTGAGGTATTCCTCGGACAGCTTTTCGAACAGCAGGCGGGTGTCGCCGCGCAGGTAGGGCCCCAGCATCGACAGCACCTGGTAGCAGCCGCGCGCGAGCGCATCGGCGATGGCCTGCTGCTCGCTGTACTTGCGCGGGTTGCGCACGTATTCGTAGGACAGCCAATAGGTCGCCACCACCACCATGTTGGTGGCCATGGCGCCGATCTGCTGGTCGCCCGCGTCGAGCGAGCCTTCGCTGCGCAGGTCTTCGCACAGCTGGCGCGCGACCTTGATCTTGTGGGCGAGGATGGCCTTGAAGTGCAGCTCGAGCTTGCGGTTGCGCGAGAGCAGGTCGTTCAGGTCGCGGTAGAAGAAGCGGTAGCGCCAGATCAGCTCGAACATCAGGTGCAGGTAGAGCCAGACGTCTTCCATGTTCGAGCGGCGTCCGGCCGGCACGGTGAGGATGCGCTCGATCTCCGCCTCGAACTGGACAAAGATCGAATTGACGATGTCGTCCTTGTTACGGAAGTGATAGTAGAGGTTGCCGGGCGAGATATTCATCTCCTCGGCAATGACGGTCGTCGTGATGTTCGGCTCGCCGAATTCGTTGAACAGCCTGAGCGAGAGCTCGAGGATGCGTTCACGGGTCCGGCGCGGAGCTTTTTGTTGCATGAAGGGCGAAGTTTATGGTGCCAGCCCGGAGAATAACACCAAATGATGCCATTGCGACAGCGCGGGAGGCCCCGTTTCAGGCCCCGTCGCCATCTTCCTGCACGATCGTGCCTTTTTGGCCGCGGCGGGGGCGCGGTCTGGGGGCCGGTGTCTGCAGTTGCGAGGCCAGGCCGGCCAGCATGCTCTCGAGTTCGTCGACGCGCCGGCGCAATGCCTCGACCTCGCTGGCGGCCGGCACGCCGATGGTGGCCAGGGCCCGCGCCACGCGCTCTTCGAACACCTGTTCCAGCTTGCCCCAGGAGCCCCCGCTGCGGCGGCTGGCGCGTTCGGCGGCGCGGGCCACGGTGCCGGTGGCTTCTTCCACTTCGCGTGCACGCTTTTGCAACGCGCTGCCGTCGCGCACCAGGCGGGTGAAGGAGCGGCCGCCCTCTTCCTGGGCCTTGGCAAAGGCGCCCAGGCCAGCCTGCCAGATCTGCTGGGCGGAGTCGCGCACGGCGCGCGCGAGCGCCTCGTCGTCGTCGGGTGCGGGGAGTTTCTTGGTCATGGCGAAGGCCTCCTGGAGCGGGTCCCGCCATTGTAGGCACGCACAGTAGAAACCGGCTTCTAAAGGGGCTGGCGCCGGCCCTTCAGGTGGCTGCGCGCCGCTGCTGCAGCGCGACGGCCTCGCGGATGCTCAGGCGCAGGCCCTGGGCCGACACCGGCTTGGCGTAATGGGCATCGGCGATGCCGGCGCGCAGTGCCGCGTCGATCGCGGCCAGGTCTTGCTGGCCGGTGAGCATCAGGCGCGCCGTGCGCGGATAGCGCTCGGCTACCTGGGCCAGCACCTCGGTGCCGCTCATGCCCGGCATCGACTGGTCGCACAGGATCACCTCGACCGGCTCGCGCGCCAGCACGGCCAGCGCCTCGGCGCCGGAAGCGGCGGTGAGCACGCGCCAGGGTTCGGCCTCGAGCATTTCTGCCAGCACGGCCAGCATGAAGGGGTCGTCGTCCACCAGCAGGACGGTGGCCGGGGCTGCCGCGGGCACCGTGTCGCCTGGCAGCAGGAAGGCTTCGAGCTCGGCGACGAAGCTGTCGGGCTCGATGGGTTTGCTGATATAGCCGTCGAAGCCGGCCGCCAGCACCTTTTCGCGGTCGCCCGCCATCGCCAGCGCGGTCACGGCCAGCACCGGCACCCCGGACAGCGCCGGCTCGGCCTTGAGCGCGGCCAGCACGGCGAAACCGTTCATGCCCGGCAGGTTGACGTCGCAGGCAACCAGGTCGGGCGGTTCGGCCCTGGCCAGGGCGATGCCGCGCGGGCCATCCGGTGCGGACAGCGCCGCGTGGCCGTAAGCGGTCAGCAGGAACGTCATCAGCTCGACGTTCGCTGGATTGTCTTCGATGATGAGGATGCGGGCCAAGACGGCGCTCCCAGTACGCGTTGTGGCTACTGTAGCATGGCCTTCGTAAATACGGCCAGCGCTACCCGCTGCGCATAGGAGAGAGCTCCCGCATGAGGGCCTCGAGCACGCGCCGGTTGCGTCCCAGGGCCACGTGGCCGACGCCGCCGAAGGCGATGTTGTGCGCACCCGGCAGTTCGCTCGAGGTCTGGGGCGAAATGATGTTGTCGTGGTGGGTATAGATCGACGTGACCACCGCCCGCGTGGCCGGGTGTTCGCTGGCCGCCAGGGCCCGCAGCCAGTCGCATTCGGGCAGCCCGGCAGGGTCGCCGGGATATGCACGGCGCATCTGCGCGGCGTTCAGGCCGATGCCGAAAGCGGCCAGGCAAGTGCCGTGGTGGGGCGTGCCGAGCGTGATGACGCGCGCCGCCTTGCTGGTGCCGCAGGCGCGCATCCAGGCGCGCGCCACCAGGCCGCCCATGCTGTGGGCGACGATCACCACCCGGTCGGCACCGGTGGCTGCGCGCAGCGCATCGACTGCCCGCTCGACCAGGGGCGCATAGGCATCGATGTCGGCGGTGAGCGGCTCCAGGTCGACCGCGGCATGGCTGATGCGGGCCGCGTCCAGCAAGGGCATCAGGCGCGACCAGTAGCCGCTGTTGCAGCCGTAGCCGTGCAGCAGCAGCACGGGCGCCGCCCTGGAGTCCGGATGGATGCGCGTGCAGGGCCGCGCGCGCGGCATGGTCCACGAGGACTGCAGCATGCTCGACGCGAATTCTTCGGCGAACATGCGCAGGCGCGCAGCCATGCCGAGCCGGTGCTGGCTCGGCGTCGGGCTGGCGTAGCGCGCGCTCATCAGGAAGTTGTTGGCGTTGATGAGCAAGCGCACCAGCAGCACGCTGCCCAGGCCCGCGGCACAGGCCTGCCAGCGCGTGGCGCCGAAGACTTCGATGGCGGCAGCGCCGATGCCGAGGGCCGCCAGGGCCTGCAGCACCAGGATCAGGCGCAGCAGCGAGCGCGCGCTCAAGGCCTTCATGCGAGCCGCGCGGCCGGGCGGCCGGTGAGCTCGGTGGCCAGGCCGCTTGCCAGCTTGGCCGTCAACGCGTAGATCGACAGTTGCGGGTTGGCGCCGAGCGAGGTCGGGAACAGCGAACCGTCGTGCACCGAGACGTTGGACAGGCCCCGGTAGCGGCCGTCCGAAGCAGTCACGCCGAGTGCTTCGTCGCCCGACATCGCGCAGCCGCCCATGACGTGGGCCGAGGCCACGCGCGTCAGATGCACCTGCTGCGGCAGCGCGGCGATTGCCGTCTTCGCTTCTTTCCAGGAGCGGTAGCGTCCCGCCATCTCGTGCGCCGGCAGCACCTCGCGCGCGCCGGCCGCGAACTGGATCTCGGCCATGGACAGCAGGGCGCGCCGGGCGCCGTCCCACAGGTAATCGGTCAGCGGGTAGTCGAGCTCCGGGCTGCCGTCGGAGCGCAGGCGCACCGCGCCGCCGGCCGCATCGTCATGGAAGCCGTCGCGCAGCAGCGCCAGCATGCCCTGCAAGTGCGGGAATTTGCGCATCACATGCGCATGCTGCGCCCCGAAGCCGTTCATGGTGGTGGCCAGCAGCAGCGGGTGCAGGGGCGGCGCTTCCAGCTTGTAGCCGATCGGGCCGTCCGGGCTGCCCTGCAGGAAGTGGTCGGAATAGACGGTCTGCGGCGCGCCGGCCCAGGCTTCGACGCGCTGCGGGAAGAAGGCGGCCGAGATCAGGGTGGGATGGAGGAAGGTGCGTCTTCCCAGTTGCCCGCTGGGGTCCGGCGCCTTGGAGCGCAGCAGCAGCGCGGGCGAATTGATGGCGCCGCCCGCGACCACGTAATGGCGGGCGCGCAAGGCCAGCGTGCGGCCGTTCGGGACGATGCCGGCCGCGTCGAGCGCATGGCAGAGCAGCATATCGGCTCGCTCGCCTTTGAATACGAGTTGGTGGGCGCGGGCGCGCGTGACCAGCGTGGCGCCGTGCTCCAGCGCGGCCGGGATGGTCGTGACCAGCATCGACTGCTTGGCATTGGTGGGGCAACCCATGCCGCAGTAGCCGAGGTTCCAGCAGCCCTTGACGTTGCGGCGGATCAGGCCAGTATCGATGCCGAGCTGCCGTGCGCCGCGGCGCAGAACGTCGTTGTTTTCGTTGGGCGCGCCGGCCCAGTCCCCGATGTGCAGCCGCGCTTCCATCATGGCGAACCATGGCGCGAGCGCTTCCGGCGTGGCCTCGGGCAGCGCATGGCGCCGGCGCCACCAGTCCAGCGTGACGGGCGGCGTGCGGAAACTCGAGGTCCAGTTGACGGTGGTGGAACCGCCCACGGTACGGCCCTGCAGGATGTTGATGCCCTTGTCCGCCGTCTTGCGCGCGGCCGATTCCTGGTACAGCGAAGGATAGGCGTCGGCCTCGCGCATCTTGAAATCGCTGGAGGACTTCAGCGCGCCCTCTTCCACGACGATGACCGACAGGCCCGAACGCGCCAGGATCTCGGCGGTGACGCCGCCGCCGGCGCCGCTGCCGACGATGACGACGTCCGCTTCCAGGGTGCGGTCGCTGGCGATGGTGGAAGCATCGACGATCTTCCAGCCTTTGGCCAGGCCTTCACGGATCGGATCGGGGATGATCGGTGCACTCATGCGAGTTCCTTCATCGGTCCCGGATAGCCGGTCGCCGCCCAGCTGGACGGCTGCGCATACCAGGCGCCCAGCACCAGGTCGTGCAGCGCGTGGTAGGCAGTGCGCAACAGGCCCAGGCGATGCAGGCGCCAGTCCTGCAGGAAGGCGCCGACGTCCTCGGTGCGGGCGCCTTCCCAGCCGCCGGCGATCCCGGTCAGGAGGCGCCGCGCCGGCGCCAGCGCAAGCAGCCCGAAGAGGTCCTGGATCTCGGCCTGGGTGCCCGGGGGCAGGCCGAGGATGGCGGCGTGCACGCCCTCGATCGTGGCCGACAGGGCGGCCGCGCGGCCGGCGTCCTGCGGCAAGGCGCCGGCCAGGATCGCGGGAACGATCGCATGCAGCGCGGCGCGCGCTTCGCCATCGAGTGCGAAGCGGTGCGGACTGGCTGTGTGCCCAGCCCGGTACCATGCACCGGCGGCGGCCAGCGCCAGCGCGGCAGCTCCCGTAGCGCTCAGGAAGGTCCGGCGCGTTGTCCCCATGTCGTTGCCCCGTGTGTTTCTTTTAGTGTACAACAAAGAGAAAACGGGGCGGCCGGTGCAATGACGGGGGTTCGCAGCGCCGTGCGATCAGCCGGGTTGGCTGCGGTAAAGAGGATTGGCGTCTGCCGGCGGAGGACGCAAGGCCTCGAGGGGATTGGGTTGGGCCAGGAAGGCCGGCAGCAATGCGGCGGCCGGCGCTTCGTTCCCCCTGGCGAACAGCGCCTGCCTGTGCGGGGCGAGCGCACGGGTCACGCGCGCCACGTTGGCGCCGTGGTGGTAGCCGGCCGCCAGCGCCTCATCGGTCAGCCAGAGCGGCTCGAGCTTGAGGCCGGCGCTCCGGCCAACCGGACCCCAGTGGCATCCGGCGACATCGGCGCCGGGCGTGGTCTTGGGCAGGGGAACAATGATCATCCCATTCGCGGCCATGGCCGCGAGCATGCCGAGCTGGCATTGCTCGGCGCCGGCGCCGGTGCCGCCATGCCCGCCTCCTACCGAGAATACGCCGCCGACCATGCCCACCATCGAATCGGTGAGCCACAAAGATTCGATCACGCGTTCGATGAAGAGCTTGACCCGGTGGTGCATATTGCGGTGACGCGTCGGCGTGCCAAGGATGAGCCCGTCGAAAGGCGCCATGTCGGCCGGGGTCAGGTCCTCGCCCGTTTCCAGCAGCGTGACCGTCAGGTCGATCCCATCGACCGAGCGGGCGCCGGCCGCCACGCTCTGCGCCATCTGCCGGGTCGAATTGGTATCGGTGGTGTACACCAGCAACAGCCTGCATGTCGTGTCGTTCATCGCATTCCTCCGTCACTTCCATCAGGGCGCGACGGGGACAGCTGTCCCATCTCGCCCGCCGCAAAACGGCGCTTAGCATCGATCAGCTGCTCGCGGTCGTTCATCACGAACGGCCCGGACACGGCGATCGGCTCGAGCAGCGCAGGACCGGCCAGCAGGACGGCCGTGGCCGGCGTTCCGCCCGCCTCGATACGCAACAGGTCGCCGTGGCCGAAGCCCAGCACCGAACCCAGGGGATGCCCGTCGCCTTCGACGCCCACCTGTCCGCCGGTGACCAGCAGGCTGGCATTCCAATCGGCCGGCAATGGAAGGTCCAGCCGGGCGCCGGCATCGAGTTCGATGGTCCACAGCGCCATCTCGGTACGCGGACGCGCCGCGCCGCGCCGCACGCCTGCGAAATCGCCGACGTAGCAGTGAACTCGCGCGCCCTCGAGCACAACCGGATCGATCTGTGCGCGCTCGACATGGTAGACCTGCGGGGCGGCGAGCTTGAACGCCGCGGGCAGGTTGACGAAGATTTGCAGGCCATGGCATTCGACGCCATCGACTTGCGGGACTTCTTCGTGCAGCAGGCCGCGCGCCGCTTCGGTCCAGTGCATCGTGCCGGGATCGATGCGCGAGGCGTTCGCCTGGCTGTCACGGTTCAGGAAGCCGCCGGCCGAATCGGGCAGCATGAGCGTGACCGCGGAAAATCCGGCATGGGGATGCGGAGGGAAAAAGGGCTTGCTCATCTTGAACCAGTCGATCTGCAGCACCGGATCGAGCTCCCAGCCCAGCGTGGCGGGATGCAGCTTGGCGATGCTCAGGCCGTCCCCCATCGCATGCCGTGCAGGCAGGCTGGCGCCGCGCAGCGGCCGCAGCGCCGGTCCGGTATCGGTCCGCGGCGCCATCATCCGGCCACGCCTGCCAGCACGTCCTCGAACAGCAGCTTCTGCAGCGCACCGCCCTCCTTTCCGCTCCAGTCATGCGCCAGTTCCGCGAACACCGTGATGGTGGCGGTCAGGACCACGCCCGCGTTTTCCATGCGCTGGCGGGCGGTCTGTTCCGACAAGGCGAACGGGGAGCCGGAGGCGTCCAGCACTGCCTGCACCTCGAAGCCTTCCTGCACAGCGCTAATGGCAGGAAACACCAGGCAGACATCGGTGGTGACGCCGGCCAGGATCAGCTGGCGCCGGCCCGTCGCGCGCACGGCGCCGGCAAATGCCGCGTCGTCCCAGGCGTTGACCAGGCCGCTGCGCTTGATGCGCGCGGCATGTGCCGCGGGCAGGATCGCTTCCAGTTCGGGCATGAGGGGGCCCTGGAACTGCTTTTCCTGCGACGTGGTGAGCACGGTCGGGATGTCGAGGATGCGCGCCATGCGCGCCAGTGCAAGCGTATTGCGCCTGACCAGCTCCAGCGAATGGTTGTGGATTAAACCCATGGTGCCGACCTGGTGGTCGATCAGGATCAGTGCGCAGGTGGAGGTACTGAAGTTGCTCATGATGGCGTCCGTTCGGATAAGGGAGCCGTCATGCTATGCTTGTTCGATCAAACTTACGCTGAACGAACATCATGTTCGCTCAGGCGAACAATGCCCACCAGTCCCCTGCACTTCCAGCTCGACCATATCCGCATCTTCGTCACGGTGGCCCACTACGCGAGCATCACCAAGGCCGCGCAGGCCCTGGGCATGGCCAAGTCGACGGTCAGCAACCAGGTACGCGAGCTCGAACTCCAGCTGGGATCGAAATTGATCAGCGCGACCACCCGCAAGCTCATCCTGACCGAAGCGGGACGCGCCTATTTCGAACGCTGCCGCGAGGTGCTGGCTGGACTCGAAACCGCCAACGCCGAAGTGATGTCGCTGCAGACGCGGGTGAGCGGCACGATCCGCGTGAGCGCCCCCGTCGAGCTGGCGGTACATGTCATCGGACCGGCCATCGAAGCGTTTCTCGCCTTGCATCCGGCGGTCAGCATTCATCTCGATCTCGATAGCAGGAACGTCGACTTGAGCGGTGAAGGATTCGACCTCGCCGTGCGCATGGGCGCCGTCCGCGACCAGCAGGTGGTCGTGCGCCGCATCTGCAGCATTGCGCGACGCGCCTTTGCGAGCAAGGACTATATCGCCGCACATGGCCTGGCGCGCAAGCCCGCGGACCTGGCCCGGCACCGCTGCATTCTGTTTCCACGCATCGCCGATCACGCCGAATGGCGCTTCATCGGCAAAAAAACCGAGCAGGCCGTGTCGGTCACGGGCGCCCTCTCGGTGAACAATATCGGCTTCGTCAGGGAGGCCGTGCTGGCCGGTGCGGGAATCGGCATCCTGCCGGGATTCCTGAGCGACTCCCTGGCCGCGAACGGCAGCATCGTACAGGTATGCAAGCAGTGGGAGTTCATGCCGATCGACGTCAGCCTCGTGACGCCGAGCCGGCACGTCCTGGCGAAAACGCGGGCATTGATGGAATTCGTTTCAAGGACGATCCTGGCCGCGGAAGGGGCGGCAAACGGCACGCGCCGGATCGACGCCTAGCACAGTGGGCAAGCCTGGTCCATGCCCGTTCAGGCAGGCGGCAGCCGCTTGAGGATGTGACTGGCGACGCCGCGCAGGATGTTGACTTCTTCGGTCTCCAGCCCGGTGCGCGAGAACAGGCGCTTCAGGCGCGGCATCAGCTTCTTCGGGTTGTCGGCATGGAGGAAGCCGATCGCCACCAGCGCCTGCTCCAGGTGCGCATACATGCCCTCGACCTGGGCCAGGCTGGCGGCGTCGCCATGGAAGCCCACGCCGCGCCCGTCGACCGCGCCGGCCGGGTCGACCAGGGTCGCCATCCGGCACTCGTAGGCCAGCACCTGGGCCGCCTGCGACAGGTTGAGCGACGAGTAATCGGGATTGGCCGGGATGTTGATCAAGACATTGCAGCCCTCGACGATCTCGTTGGGCAGGCCGACGCGCTCGTTGCCCAGGATGAGGGCGGGACGCAGGTCCTGCTGCCCGGCCACGTGGCCGGCGAAAGCGCGCGGGGTCCAGACCGGCGGCGAGAATTCACGCAGGCGGGCCGAGACGGCGGCCGCGAAATTGCAGCCCTCCAGGGCTTCCTGCATGCTGCCGACGATGCGCGCGCCCTGAAGCACGTCGATCGCGCCACTGGCAAAGGCCACCGCTTCCGGGTCGTGCAAGGGGTCCGCGCAGCGCGGCGTGACCAGCACCAGCTCGCTGAAACCCATCGTCTTCATGGCCCGCGCGACCGATCCGACATTGCCGGCGCGGCTGGTTTCGACCAGCACAAAACGCAGGCGTTTAAAAAGAGACGTGTTGATTTCGGTCGGGTTCATTTAAAATAGCGCTATCGCGCGGTGCGGACAAATGGAATGCATGGACACCAAGTCATGGATTTTAACGGGTTCGACACCGCTTTGCTCTTTGTCATCCTCTAATTAGCTGACCGTTCACGGCGCTTTCCTGCGTGGTGGGCGTTCGCGTTTTTCTCGGAAAGCCTCCATGCATCCAATGCTCAATACGGCCATCAAGGCCGCACGCCGCGCCGCCACCGTCATCAACCGGGCGTCCTTCGATATCGACCGCATTACCGTTTCTGAAAAACAACACAACGATTTCGTCACCGATATCGACCAGGCGGCCGAGCAGGCCATCGTGGAGACGCTGCTGAAGGCCTATCCGGGCCACGCCATCCTGGCGGAAGAAAGCGGTGCGTCGGCTAACCTGAATGACGAGAGCCAGTTCGTGTGGATCATCGACCCGATCGACGGCACCACCAACTTCCTGCACGGCTATCCCAACTATTGCATCTCCATCGCCCTGCAAGAGCGCGGCGTGACCACCAACGCCCTGGTCTACGACCCGGTGCGCAACGACCTGTTCACCGCCACCAAGGGCGCCGGCGCCTACCTGAACGACAAGCGCATCCGCGTGCGCAACCACGACCGCCTGGGCAAGGCCCTGCTGTCCTCGGGCCACGGTCCCGACCCGCGCGCGCTGGCAGAATACCTGCGCATGTACGAAGTCGTGGCCTCGCGCTGCCACGGCGTACGCAGCAGCGGCTCGGCCGCGCTGGAACTGGCCAACGTGGCCGCCGGCCGCATCGACGGCTTCTATGAAAAAGGCCTGAAAGTCTGGGACATCGCTGCCGGCGCCCTGCTCGTGACCGAAGCCGGCGGCATCGTCGGCGAGTTCAGCGGCGAGTCGGACTACCTGCACAAGGGCGACGTGGTGGCGGCCGGCCCGAAGGTTTTCGGCGCCATGATCCCGCTCCTCTCGCCTTTCGCGTAAAATACCAGCTGTGCTTCTGGGGCGTGCGCCGTATTTGCCTGCATCGCCCCGCTTCACCGGACGGAAAGTCCCGGTCAGAAACTTTCCACTGAGAAATAACTTCTCTATAATCCCGGCTGACTACGCTTGAATCTTCAGGTGTGGCAGCGTCCGGCGTTCCCGCGGTATCCACTGCGTCCCGCCTGCAATGACTAATCCGATTTTCCTGGACTGGCGCTGAGGCTAGCGGTGGGCCCACTTTTATATAAAGAATTCATGTCATTTTCTACTCTCGGTTTGTCCGACGCGATTGTTCGCGCCGTCACTGAACAAGGCTATACCACGCCGACCCCGATCCAGGCACAGGCGATTCCCGCCGTGCTGGGCGGCGGCGACCTGCTGGCCGGCGCACAGACCGGCACCGGCAAGACCGCCGGCTTTACCCTGCCGATCCTGCAGCGCCTGTCCACCGACAAGGTCGGCGCCGCACTTGCCAGCAAGACCGCCCCGCGCGCCATCCGCGCCCTGGTGCTGACCCCGACCCGCGAACTCGCGGCCCAGGTCGAGGAAAGCGTGCGCCTGTACGGCAAGTACACCAACCTCAATTCCGCCGTAATCTTCGGCGGCGTCGGCATCAACCCGCAGATCAAGCTGCTCAAGCATGGCGTCGACGTCCTGGTCGCCACGCCGGGCCGCCTGCTCGACCACGCCGGCCAGCGCACCGTCGACCTGTCGAAAGTGGAAATCCTGATCCTGGACGAAGCCGACCGCATGCTGGACATGGGCTTCATCCACGACATCAAGAAAGTGCTCGCCCTGCTGCCGCCGAAGCGCCAGAACCTGCTGTTCTCGGCAACCTTCTCGGACGACATCAAGGCCCTGGCCGACAAGCTGCTGGACAACCCGGCCTCGATCGAAGTCGCCCGCCGCAATTCGACCGTGGAAGTCATTTCGCAGAAGATCCACCCGGTCGACCGCGACAAGAAGCACCCGATGCTCTCGCACCTGATCAAGGAAAACGATTGGGAGCAAGTGCTGGTCTTCACCCGCACCAAGCACGGCGCCAACAAGCTGGTCGAGCAGCTGGGCAAGGACGGCATCGGCGCGATGGCGATCCACGGCAACAAGAGCCAGACCGCCCGTACCAAGGCCCTGGCCGAGTTCAAGGATGGCAGCCTGCAAGTGCTGGTCGCCACCGACATCGCGGCGCGCGGCATCGATATCGACCAGCTGCCGCACGTGGTGAACTACGACCTGCCGAACATCCCGGAAGACTACGTACACCGCATCGGCCGCACCGGCCGTGCCGGCGCCACTGGCGAAGCCGTGTCGCTGGTCTGCGTGGACGAGCACCAGATGTTGAAGGACATCGAAAAGCTGATCAAGCAGACCCTGCCACGCCACGTCATCCCCGGCTTCGAGCCTGACCTGAACGCCAAGGCCCAGCCGATCCAGCTGCGCAGCGGCGCACCTGGCCATGGCGGCCGCGGCGGTGGCGGCGGTGGCCGTGCTGCGGGCAACCGCGGCGCCGGCGGTGGTGGCGGCGCAGGCGGCAACCGCGGCGGCAACGGCGGCGGTGGCGGCAAGCCCCGCAGCCCAGGCGGCGTCCCCGCCTCGGCAGGCGCCAAGCGCCCGAGCGGCCCCCGTCCAGCCAGCGCTTCGCGCCCAGGCCGCGACCGCTAAGCGTTACTCCGTGGCTCTTACTGGAGCCCGTTAATGAGGGTCAGAGTCGAATTACCGAGCAACTTCCAAAAGTTGTCAAACAATTCGACTCTGACCCTCATTATTTTGCAACAGCCTCTGCCGCCAGCTAATTGGGGTCAGAGTGCAATTAATGGGAAAGATCGTTAAATTTCCCGATAATTGCACTCTGACCCTCATTGCTTTTCGAATGGCTGCTCATTTTTCGCTTGCACGCGAATCGAAGGAGGCATATAGTTGCAAGCTCAATGATCTATTGAGGACACCGAAAGGATAATGATGAGTTCCGCTCCCCTGCCCCCCGAGACCGAGTTCTGCCTGCGCATGGCGCGGGTCACGACTGCGCTGGTGCGCCGCTTCGATTCGGCGCTCGGCAGCCACCACGGCATCAGCTTTTCCGATTACCAGATTCTGCGCCACCTGAACCTGGCACCTGGCGGTCGGCTGCGCCGGGTCGACCTGGCCGAATGCCTGGGCCTGACGGCCTCGGCGGTGACGCGGGCGCTGCTGCCGCTCGAGAAGATCGGGCTGGTCGGGCGCGAAAGCGATCCGCGCGATGCGCGGGTCGGCTTTGCGATCATCACGCCGGTCGGTAGCGAACTGGTCGGCAATGCGGAGTCGGTGGTCAATGTCGTCAGCAATAACCTGGTGGGCAATGTGCGCGCCGAACTGCAGTCCTTGAACGCCGCGCTGGCGCAGATGTCGGGCAATCCGGGTGCAAGCATCTAGATGCGGCGACCTCGCAGGTTTCCTGCCCCGGGCGGCGGTTTGGTTTAGGATAGGACTCCGTTTCCCGACGAGTCCACGATGCCCAAATTCGCCGCCAACCTGAGCACCCTGTTTACCGAAGCCGCCTTCCTCGAGCGCTTTGGCCTGGCCAGGGCGGCTGGCTTCGATGCCGTCGAATTCCAGTTCCCGTACGCCTTTGAGCCGCGCCAGATCACCCAGCGCTTGCAGCGCTACGGCCTGGAGCTGGTGCTGCACAACCTGCCGGCGGGCGACTGGGCCGGCGGCGAGCGCGGCATGGCCTGCGACCCGCGCCGCGCGCGCGAATTCGAGGAAAGCGTCGCGCTGGGCCTCGAATACGCCACCGAACTGGGCGTGCGCCGCCTGCATTGCCCCGCCGGCAAGCTGCCGCCGCATGTCCCGCCAGAGCGCGCCCACGCCGCCTATGTCGACAACCTGCGCTACGCGGCGGCACAGTGCGCAGCGCACGGCATCGATCTCTTGATCGAGCCGATCAATGCCCGCGACATCCCGGGCTATTTCCTCACCGGGACGCGCCAGGCCGCGGCCGTCATTGCCGAATGCGCTGCGCCCAACCTTTTCCTGCAGTACGACATCTACCACGCCCAGCGCATGGAAGGCGAGCTAGCCGGCACCATCCGCGAATACCTGTCCCTGATCCGCCACATGCAGCTGGCCGATGTGCCGGGACGCCACCAGCCCGGCACTGGGGAGATCAATTTCCCCTACCTGTTCCGCCTGCTGGACGAGCTGGGCTACGAAGGCTGGATCGGCTGCGAATACAGCCCGCAGGGCGCGACCGCGGCCTCGTTCGGCTGGTTCGACGAAGTGCGCGGCCGTACGCCAGAGACGCTGGACACAGCGTGATCAGTCAGGCAACATCGACGCTTTCACCACACCAGGAGCCAGCATGATCCAGGGATTGCGCACCGTCATTTACCCCGTTACGAATTTGCCCGAGGCCACTGACTGGTATGAACAGGTCGTCGGGCACGCGCCCTATTTCAATGAAGTCTTCTATGTCGGTTTCCAGGTCGGCGGCTTCGAACTGGGCCTGATTCCGGACGGCGAACCCGGCGCCACCGGCGCCACCGCCTACTGGGGCACCGAGGACGCCGACGCCGAGCTCGCGCGCCTGGTGGCGCTGGGCGCGGAAGTCGACTCGCCCGTCACCGACGTCGGCAGCGGCATCCGCGTGGCCACCGTGCGCGACCCCTACGGCAACCTGTTCGGCGTGATCCAGAATCCACACTTCGACCTCGCCAAGGCCAGGTGATTGACCATAAGCAAGGTCGCTCCGGACGGAGTTTGAAACAATGGACCTTTCGGGCCGCCTCATGCGGCCAGGAAGGAGCCCATGCTGCGATATTGTTCACCCCGTCTGCTCCTGCTCTTCGTCCTGTGGCTGGGCGGCTGCGCCTCCACCGGCGGGCCGGTCAGCCTGCAGGAAGTCCGCGCATTCGCCGACGCCTCGGCCAAGCTGGGCGGCTATGCCGAACTGGCGCGCCGCTACCGCGACACCTACGAGCGCGAGCAACCCTACCTCTCGCCCGCCACCGACAAGCTCGGACGCGAGAACGACGCCAAGCGCAAGGCCGTGTACGAGGACTTCATCGCCATCCAGAAGACCCTCGTGCTCTACATGCAGACCCTGAGCCTGCTGGCCGGCGACACCCGCTACGATCTGTCGGCCCGGATCGATGACCTCGGCAATGGCCTGAAGGCGAATGCCGAATCTGGCCTGCAGCAGCGGCACATCACGGCCTACACCGGCATGACGCGGCTGCTCACGCGCGTGATTGCCTCCGGCTACCAGAATCGCAGCGTCGAAACGATGGTGCGCGACGGCGACGCCGATGTGCAGGTGCTGCTCGACGCCATGATCCAGCTCACCCGGCTCTACTACAAGACCAACGAGAATGAAAAGAAGACCATCCTGGGCATCTTCGATGTCGAGATCCCGTTTTCGACGCGTAACTCCGACCGCATGCTGGTGACGCTGGCCAAGGTGCATTACCTGAACAAGGCCACCGAGTACAAGCTGGTCGACCGCCGCTACGAGCTGGCGCTGCAGGGCCTGACCAAGGTCGCGCTGGGGCACCAGAAGATGCGCGAGAACCTCGGCAAGCTGTCCACGGATGAATTCCGGCGCCTGCTGGAAAACTACGGCCGCGACCTGCGCATGATCCGCGACGGCCTATCGGGCGAATGACAGGAGAGCACATGGCACCGACCCCACCCCGCACCGAAGCCGGCGCGCCCGCATCCGGCCCTGCACCGGACGATGCCGGCGCCGCCCTGGCCCCCGAACAGGCCCTCGATGCCGCCGAAACCGCCGCGTCCGCACCGTCCGCCGAAGCCAGGCTGGACGCAGCACCTGCGTCGGGCGGCGGCGGCCTGGCCACGCCCGGCCAGATCGTCGAGCTGGCCGACCAGCTCTCGGCCTGCGCCGACCAGATCCACGAGCGCGTCATGCGCGAGATCCGCGCCTATGCAGGCGGCCCGGTGCCGGAAAAAGTGCAGGCCACGGCGCGCGCCCTGCTCGAGGACGAAGTGCTGCTGCGCCAGCGCGCCAACGGCCTGTATGCGGACGCCGCCACCTTCATCGTGCGCGCCCTGGGCAAGCCGCAGGCGCAGCTGGTCAAGCTCACGGCGGACGCGGCCGAGAAGATCCGCCGCATCGGCGTCATCGGCGAAGTCACGGGCCTGGTCAGCGGCTTGCTGGCCCTGGCCGGCGCCGCAGCGACGGGCCAGGCCGTGCCGGTGCTGGTGGCCCTCGACAAGATCCACAAGCAGGTCAAGGCAATCGAAGCCCTGGCGCCGAAAAAACCGCCCGCCAAGGCGAGCTGACCACCCCGCGGCGCGTTCGCCGGCGAACACCAGCCTTGCCGGGCGCCCGCCCAGTCCCACGACTGGCCGGCCGCTGCCTCATCAAGACATGTGCTGTCCGCCATTGATCGCCAGGTTGGCGCCCGTCACGAAACCGGCCTCTTCCGACACCAGCCAGGCCACCATCCCCGCCACCTCCTCCGGCTGGCCGAGCCGGCCCATGGGGATCTGCGGCAGGATCTGCTCATGCAGCACGTCCGGCCGCAACGCGTGCATGCCGCGCGTGTCGAGCAGGCCCGGCGACACGGTGTTGACGGTGACGCCATGGCGCGCCATCTCCAGCGCCAGCGCGCGGGTCAAGCCGTGCATGCCCGCCTTGGCCGCCGCGAAATTGGCCTGGGCTAATCCGCCGCCCTGGGCGCTGGCCGCGGCGATGTTGACGATCCGCCCCCAACGCCGGGCGATCATCGGTTCCAGCACGTGCCGCGTCATGTTGAAGGCGCCGTCGAGGTTGACGCCCATCACCGCATGCCACTCGTCCAGTCCCATCTTGCGCATGCTGGCGTCGCGCTGCAGGCCGGCATTGTTGACCAGCACGTCGATGCGCCCGGCCTGGGCCAGCAACCGTTCGACGGCGCGCCCGCAGGCGGCGAAGTCGGCCACGTCGGTCTCGACGGCGATGAACTCCATGCCGTCGCGCCGGTGGCGGGCCAGCCAGGCTTCGTGGTGATGGTTGGAGGGAGAAAAGGTGGCGGCGACGGTATAGCCGTCGAGGTGCAGGCGGCGGCACAGCGCGGTGCCGAGTCCGCCCATGCCCCCGGTAACGAGGGCAACGCGATTGGTCATGAAGTATCCCCTGAACGTGGTTGTCCGCGTTCATCGGAAATAGCTTGGCCGCCGAGCGCGAGCTACCGAGTGTAGGGAAGCGGCCGGCGTGACTTATTGATTAAAATCAAGCCCGCCGGCGGGTGTTGCAGCGCCGTCAGGCGATCAGCTGGGGAAGGCTGCTCGGGTCGAAATCGGCCCAGTCGCCATTGACGATGTTGCCGTTGGCGCGCTCGAGATGGTGGGCGCCGAGACCGCGCAGCACGTCGACCGCACGGTCGGCCATGCCGGCATCGTCGAAGGCGACCGCCACCAGCATGCCGGCTTCGCGCGGCGGAATGCGGTTCTCGCCGCCCTCTTCCGGCTCGCCGCGCTCCTTCATCTTGGAAAAGCTGAACAGCGAGCCGACGTGGCCGCCGACCAGGCCGCCGACGATCGGGCCCAGCGGTCCGGTCACCGGGGACGTGGCGGCGCCAATGGCGACACCGACGGCGCCGCCGGTGGCGACACCCTTGACCACGCCCTCCGGCGTTTCCTTGGCGCCCGGCGACTGGATGTTGTCGCCGCCGATCGGGGTCTGGTTGTGCTGGCCCGGCTGGCTCAGGTAAAAGCCGCTGATGCGGTTGTTGTCGAAGCCGGCTTCGGCCAGTGCCTGGCGGGCGCGGTCGATGTCTTCCTGAAGCTGGAAGCGCCCTGCGATGATTGTGGACATATCGATTTCTCCTTGATCGTTGTAGCTCGACTATGCGCCCTGCGTGCCGCGCCCTCTGTACGCGGACGCACGCAGCTTACCGCCACTGCCCGTAGACCACCTGCTCGCCGAACCCCTCGTCCACCAGCACGGCGGGCTCCGGCATCCAGGCGCGCGGATCGAGCCGGTAATACTTCAGGAATTCCCCGTACAGCTCGGGATGGCGGCCGGCCAGCGCATGCGGCTGCTCGAAGAAGCTTTCGGTGGCCACGGCAAAGAACTCGGCCGGGCTGCTCGCGCCGTAATGGTCGAGCACGCCCTGCTGGCCCCACATCGCATCGCGCCGCAGGTTGGCGTAGTCGCGCGACAGGACTTGCGACCAGCTGCGGTAGCGCTCGGTGCTGCCGAGGTAAGGCGCCCCATTCGTGCTGCCGGACTCGCTGTCGAGCTGGTGGGCGAACTCGTGCAGCACCACGTTGTGCGAAGGCGCGTCCATCATGCCGGCGCGGCGCACATGGTCCCAGGACAAAATCACGCGGCCATCGCCCCAGGATTCGCCCAGCAGGTCCTGGCGCTGCTCGGAGACGACCCCAGCGGCATCGACCTCGCGCCGCGGCACCAGGAAGGCGCCCGGGTAGACCAGCACCGCATGCAGCGAGGGGTAGACCTTGGCCGGGACCGCGTCGCCGGCCCGTCCCAACACCAGCAGGCAGGCCTGGGCGGCAATCGTCAGGCGCATCTCGTCGGTGACCTCCAGGCCGGCGCAGCCGACGAAGGTCTTTTCGTGCAGGAATTGCTGGACCAGGCGCTGCAAGCGGGCTTGCCCGGCGCCGTCCATGCCGCCGTACTGGGCGACATTGCGCTCGATGACGGCCAGCTGGGCCGGCGCGAGCGGACGCGCCAGCGCCCGCCGCAGCCGCCAGCGGGGCAGCTGCCAGGCCGCCAGCAGGCCCGCTGCCAGCAGGCCGACGATGATGCCTTCCATTAGCGCCCCTTGGTAGCGAGATAATCCTGCAGGTCGTCCGCGCCGCCGATCAGGCGCCCGCCAATGAAGACCTGCGGCCACGTAAGGCTGCCGGTCACGGCGCGCAGCACGTTGGTGGTGATTTTCTGGTCTTCCGAAATATCGGTAAACACGATGCCATTGTCGCTTAGCGCCGCCTTGGCGCGCGCGCAATGCGGGCAGCCGGGACGCGAAAACACCACCACCGCTTCCGGCACCTTCGCGTCCGGGTTGATATAGCGGAGCATGGTGTCGGCGTCGGACACCTCGAACGGATCGCCTTCGCGGTCGGGCTCGATGAAGACCTTGTCGATGATGCCGTCCTTGACCAGCATCGCATAGCGCCAGGAGCGTTTGCCGAAGCCGAGGTCGCGCTTGTCGACCAGCATGCCCATGCCTTCGGTAAAGTCGCCGTTGCCGTCCGGGATCACCGTGATATTGGTCGCGTCCTGGCCGGCCTTCCACTGGTTCATGACAAAGGCGTCGTTGACCGAGATACACAGGATGTCGTCGACCCCGTTCTCGCGCAGCACCGGCGCCAGCTCGTTATAGCGCGGCAGGTGGGTCGAGGAACAGGTGGGCGTGAACGCCCCGGGCAGCGAGAACACGACCACGGTCTTGCCCTTGAACAGTTCGTCGGTGCTCAGGTCCTGCCACTGGTCGTCGGGGCGAGCCTTGAAGGTGACGCGCGGGACCGGCTTGCCCTGGAGGGTTTCCGGGGTCGGCAGGGTCATGGAGGGGGTCGCTTGCATGGGTCTTCCTTTCCTGTGAGCGGCAGGCGGACGCCGCGGTGAAAGGGAGGTAAGGCTCATTGACGGGATTTCAACGCACGGACCGCAAATAATTGTTCAACTGAAAAAACAAAGCCGCGCCATTAGGCGCGGCATGAAGGACGACAGCGATCGTCGGACCGGCAGCTGCCGCGGGTCTCGGCCGCGGCGTACCGGGTCGCGCACTGGGGCGCGTCGGTCGGACGATTACTTGGCGGCGGTCTGGCCTGGCGGTGGGCCGAACAGCGCTGCGACCAGCGGATCGCGGGTGACCGGGCTGCGGTTCACGCGGATGGCGTAATGGGTGTCGTCCGCCAGGATGTGGAAGTGGCGGCCGCTGCCGGCCATGTTCTGCTCGCGCAGGCCTGGACGTTCCTTGCGCGGGGCGGCGCCTTCGCGCTTGGGCTGGCAGATCGCTGCCAGGAAGGCTTTCACGCGGTCCTGGTCGGGGCAGATCTGGTACACGGCCTTGCCCAGGTAGGTGGCGGTGCCTTCGATGTAGCGTGCCAGCTCGATGACGCCGGCTTCGCGCAGGTCGCGGATGTACTTGCGGGCGCCCGATGGCGAGAACTTCAGGAACCAGGCGATTTCGTCGGCCAGCATTTCGTGGGTCGAGAGCTCGTTGATCAGCTTCTGCATGTTCTCGATCCGGCGCTGCGTGGCCGAGGTGGAGCGGACACGTTCGATCGGCGCCAGGGAGATGGGCGCGCGTTCGGTAGGCTGCGGCGGGACGCGCTCGATCAGCGCCGAGTTGCTGGAAGTGTGTACTGCGCCGATGTCGCCTTGCACCGCGTTGTGATGAGTCGTTGCATGCATATTGGTGAGCTCCAATGAAAGAGAGAGACTGTGTGGTCCGGGTCGCTGTGTGTCGTTTGACACCCTGACAACACCTCGGTTCCGCTTAACTGGGCTCAAGATTGCCTGCGTCACCCCCTCTTGGTCTGTGCGCCATCCCACATTCGAGATCATTCCCGCAAGCATTTCTGACAAGCAAGCTTGCCAGTGCAATTTTTCATTGAAGAACTAGACCCTACCGGTTTGCGCCAACACGGTGCGCACGGGAGGGATTTTTGTAGTATTTTTGCCACTGTTGTAAATCCGCACAGCATAAATCGCATTGGTGCGGTACCGCACGAAAGCTGCGGAACTTGGACTGTTATTCTTTATCCAACACCTGCGCTTAAGCTTGCGATGTCAACAACCCTTCACCTTATGGGAGTTACCTGTGAATAATACGAAGAAGATCGCCCTGGCCGTGGCCATCCTGTGCTCGGCTGGCACCACCATGGCCCAAGAGATCAACCCATCGTGGTACATCCAGCCAAACGTCATCCACGCCAAGCCGGACAGCGACTTTGGCGTGCGCGACCGTGACTGGGGTGGTGGCCTGAAGTTCGGCAAGGCAGTCTCGCCAATGTGGGACATCCAGTTCGGCGCCAGCCAGGTGCGCTTCGAAGACGGTGCGGCAAATTATCGCCAGACCCTGCTGGGCGCGGACGCCCTCCTGATGTTCTCGCGCGACCGCTTCCGTCCATTCGTGCTGTTCGGCGTGGGCCTCGAGCGCGACAAGGTGGAAAACCCACTGCGCCGCGTCGGCAAGAATTCGCCTTACCTGACCGCCGGCATCGGCTTCCAGGCTTCCCTGACCCCGCAATGGTCGCTGCAGGCCGACCTGCGCAGCGTGCGCGGCCACCTGCGCGACGAAGAGCAGTTCGGCTTCCAGCGCAGCAACAACAAATACTTCACCCTGGGCCTGAACTACGCGTTCAACCCGCCGCCGGCCGCCGCCGTGGTCACCCCGGCAGCCGCACCGGCCCCGATGGCCGAAGCCCCGGCAGCCGCCCCAGCGCCGGCGCCGGCGCCTGCGCCGCAGGCCCGCTTCGAGAAAGTCACCCTGGAAGCGACCAAGCTGTTCGAGTTCGACAAGGCCGACATCATCATGCCGTCGCCGAAGCTCGACGAGATCGCCGCCGCCTTGACGGCCGACACCAGCATCACCGATGTCGACATCACCGGCTACACCGACCGCCTGGGTTCGGAACAATACAACCTGAAGCTGTCGGAGCGCCGCGCCAACGCCGTGCGTGACTATCTGGTCAGCAAGGGCGTCGACGGCAACCGCCTGAAGGCCTACGGCAAGGGCGAAGCCAACCCGCTGGTCCAGTGCACCGAGAAGAACCGCAAGGCCCTGATCGACTGCCTCGAGCCGAACCGCCGCGTCGAAGTCGAGCAGATCACCGTCGAAAAGCGCGTGCAGTAATGACCGGCCGGCCCTGCCCGGATGGTGGGCCGCCCGCGGCCCCGGCTAGCGGCAAGGCATGCTGATACAGGGGGCTTCGGCCCCCTTTTTTACTTGGAGGATGAAACATGGATGTCAAAAAGTGGCGACCGTATTCGCGTCAGCTGGTGGGCGTCCTGCGCTGCGCTGCCACCGAATGGCTGGCGCACCGCGCCGCCAGCAAGGGGGCCGCGCTGGCCTTCTATACCCTGTTCTCGCTGGCGCCGATCCTGGTGCTGGTGATCGCCGTGGCCGGCCTGTTCTACGGGCATGAAGCTGCCCAGGGCCAGCTGCTCGACGAATTGCGCGGCCTGGTCGGCACCCAGGGCGCCGAAACCATCCAGGCCATCCTGGCCGGGGCGCGCAACAAGGAAGACGGCCTGTGGGCCACCCTCGTGGCCGGCGCCCTGCTGCTGATCGGCGCCACCAGCGTGTTCGCCGAGCTCAAGGACAGCCTGGACGAGATCTGGGGCGTGCCCCCGCCCAAGGATGCCGGCTTCTGGGACCTGGTGCGCACCCGCCTGCTGTCGTTCGGGCTGATCCTGGTGCTGGGTTTCCTGCTGATGGTCTCGCTGGTGGTGAGCGCCGCGCTGGCGGTCGTCGAGAACTATATCGGCGGCATGTGGAAGGAAGCCGCGGTCGTCATGAGCTGGATTGCCCGGGGCATCAGCTTCCTCGTGATCGCGACCCTGTTCGGTGTGATCTACAAGCTGCTGCCGCGCATCAAGCTGTCCTGGCACGACGTGATCATCGGCGCCGTCGGCACCGCGGCCATGTTCACGCTGGGGAAATTCCTGATCGGCCTATACATCGGCAACAGCGGCGCGGCGGACAGCTTCGGCGCCGCAGGGTCCCTGATTGCGCTGCTGTTGTGGGTGTATTACTCGGCGCAGATCTTCTTCCTCGGCGCCGAGTTTGCGCGGCAGTATGCGCTCAAGCTGGGGAGCCTGAAGCACAAGCCGAAGGAAGAAACCGGCGATGTGCCGCGGGATCAGCCCGGGAAGAAAGCCGCGGTGCCGACAGGTACCTGGAAGGACGGCCGCGCCGTGTAAGTCACACGTGGCCGGGCGCGCTGCCCGGCCAACGAATCAAAGGTGGGCAGAAGTTTTACTCCCCCAACAACTCCGCCAGCACTTCCATCCCCTCTACCCGCTCCGCAATCACCTTCAGCACCACCACCACCGGTATCCCCAGCAGCAAACCCCACATTCCCCACAGCCAGCCCCAGAACAGCAGGCTGACGAACACCGCCGCCGGGTTCATCTTGGCGATCTTGCCGGTCATCCAGGTGGTGACCACCATGCCGACCAGGGTCGCGATGCCCAGCGAAGAGCCGGCCACCAGGATCACCATGCGCAGCGACTCGAACTGGAAGAAGGCCACGGCGCCGGTGGCCATGGTGATGAGCAGCGGCCCGAAATACGGGATCACGTGGGCCACGCCGGCAAAGGCGGCCCAGGCGCCGGCGTTTTCCAGGCCGATGGCGCGCAGCGCCGCCCAGGTCAGAAGCGCCAGCAGGATGTTCGTCACCAGCAGCATGAACATGTAGTTCTGGATCGAGCTATTGATGTCGTCCAGGATATGGACCGTGACTTTCTTGCGGGTCAGCGAGGGGCCGGTCAGCTTGACCAGCTTGCGCTTGAAGGTGTCGCCCGCCAGCAGCAGGAAGAACACGAGGAAGATCACCATGGTGGCTTGCGACAGGAAGGTCGCCAGGCTGACCGAGCCGGCCAGCACCCAGTCCATCACGCGGATGCCCGGGGCGGCCGTACCCGGCGCCGGCGGCACGCTTTGCGTGCGCTTCTGGATGACGCGGCGCTGCTCGCCGCTGCCGGCATTCGACGCGGCGCGTTCGATCTCGGCGGCGGCGGCCTGCACCTGCTGGATGGTCGAGCGCTCGCCCGGGGCCCCGCTGCTGGTCAGGATGCGCGTGATCTTGTGAGTGAGCGTGGGCAGCTCGTCGATGATGTTGAAGAATTCGTCCTGCAAGCGGTACAGGGTGCCGCCCATGGCGCCGAGGATGAGCACGGTCACCAGGGTTGCGCCGATGGCGCGCTTGACATGCCAGCGCTCGAGCCAGCGTACGACCGGATTGAGGGTATAGGCGATGAAGATGCCCAGCAGGAGCGGCACGAAGAATTTCTGTGCCCACTGCAGTGCAAAGATGGAAGCGATGGTGGCGAGGATGCCGAGCGAGAGTCCGCGTGCGTTGACGTGGATCGGCAGCCGCAGGCCGCCCACATGCATGGTGAGCTCGTCGCCTGCAGGGCCGGGCTCGGCGCCGGGCCCGCTTGGGGCCGGCGCCGCCGGGGCGGTATTGTCGGGCGCTATCGCGGCAGGTTGTGCCGGTTCAGGTGGTGCAAGCTGCATGGATGGTGCCTTGACAATGGAGCCGGGCCGCCCCGGCGCAGTACATTACTTGACGCGGATGTCGTTCTTCACCGAGGTTACACCTTTCACGCCGCGTGCGATTTCCACCGCGCGCTGGGCATCGCCAGGCTGGGCCACGAAGCCCGACAGCTGGACGTCGCCCTTGAAGGTTTCGACGTTGATTTCGGTGGCCTTGACGGTTGGGTCTGCAGCGAAGGCAGCCTTCACCTTGGTGGTGATGACGGCATCATCGACGTACTCGCCGGCGCTGGTGCTGGTCGCGGTCGAAGCGCAGCCAACCGAAGTGATGGCGATGACGGCAGCGAAGGAAGCGGTGACGAGGCGTTGTGCAATTTTCATGATAGCTCCTGGATAAAGGTGGTCAAACTACGGGTAAAACTACTGGACTAAGCCCATGCGGGCGGTGTGGGCGGTCCGGCACGCCGGACCGCTTGATTACTTCCGGAAGGCGGTCTTGGCGGTGCTGACGCACTGGTCCTTGACTGCCCCGGCATAGGCGTCGCATTTTTCAATGGCGACGCGGTATTCGGCGGCGAGCTTGTCTTCGCGCGCATCAAGGCGCGCTTCGATGCTCTTGCGGTCGGCCTTGGCATCGGCCTGGGCAGCGACCAGGGTGGCCTTGGCCTGCTCGAGGCAGACGTCGCGGTCGTTGCCGGTCACGGCTGCGCAGCGCACCTTGTCGCGGTCGAAGTTGGCCGACGCGATCTTCATGCGGGCCTGGGTATAGGCCGACAGGGTGTTCTTGTAGGCGGCCTCGGCTTCTTCGTCGATGCGGACGCGGGCAGCCTTGGCTTCGGCCATGCACAAATCGTGCGGATTGCCGGCGATCAGGTCGCAGCGGGCGCGGGCGCCCTTGTAATTGGCTTCGGCGGTGGCGCGCGCCTGTTCGTAGACAGCTTTCGGATCCTGCACAGCCTGGGCTTGTGCTGCATTGGCCCAGGCCAGCGCTGCACCGACCAGCAGGAAAGCATGGGTTGTTTTCATTTTTTATTCTCCATTTATCAACACGCTAAGGACGTTTTACACGTGGCGCCGGAGATCTTCTGTTCGCTGCCGAACACATGAGCATTTACACAACAATTGCATGAAAAACTATGAATGTTCGACAAACAAAACGTAGAGCAAGGACGGTTAGGCAACGCACAGACCCCAACCGTGGCAGTGCTATTCTGAACTCACACTTTTGTCAGGAGAACAACATGAAAGCAACCCGTACCCTTGCTGCTGCTGTACTCGCAACCTCGGCACTGCTCACCGGCTGCGCCAGCACCTCGTCGCCGCCGTATAACGACGGATACAACACCGGCTACAACAACAATGTGTCGATGGGCTATGGCACGATCGAATCGATCCAGGTGACCCAGGGCGCCAACCGCACCAGCGGCGCCGGCGCAATCCTGGGCGGCGTGGTCGGCGCACTGGCCGGCAACCAGGTCGGTAGCGGCAGCGGCCGTACCGCTGCCACCGTCGCAGGCGGCGTAGCCGGCGCGGCGATCGGCAACAATGTCGAGCGCAACCGCAATACCAACGGCGGCATGGAGCAGTATCAGATCAATGTGCGCATGGATAACGGCGAATACCGCGCCGTGACCCAGGACAGCGTGTACGACCTGCGCGTGGGCAACCGCGTGCGCATCGTCGACGGCCGCGTCTACCGCTATTGATCAAGCGCCCGGGTACGGGATGGCGCAAGTACGCGCCCTCCCCCAGCCCTGCTGCTGGCCCCGCCCGGTAAATGCCGCGCGGGCGCCACAGCCTTCCTCAGGCGTCAGCCCGGCAGGAAATCCGCTCGTTGCCGCGCCCGTCCTGGCCTTGCTGCCAGTCGCTACTGGCCGCGCAACCCTGGCCACCCCAGCGCCAGTTCATTCCTCCCTGGAGGCAAGCATGCGTTACCTCACTCCCCTATTCCGTGGCGCCTGCGCCTGCCTGCTCGGCACCGCCCTGTTCGCCCATGCACAGACCCAGGCACCGGCTTCTACGCCAACGCAAGCGCCAACGCAGACGCAGGGCGACACCCTGGTCGAGCCGATGGCGGCCCAAAAGCAGGCGCGCGAGATCGCACAAGGCGATCCGGCCCGCTGGTATCGCGAAGACGCCACCAGCCAGGCCCGAATGCGTACCCTGCACAAGGAACTCGGCGCGGCGCTGCAGGAAGCGAAGAATGCCTGCAAGCGCAGGCCTGCCGCGGAGCGCAGCAGCTGTCTGCAGGAAGCGCAGGCCGTGTATCGGCGCGATATGGCGCAGGCAAAGGCAGCTGCGGCTGGTCAGACGCCCGAATAGCCAAGCTTGGCGTTGCCGCACAGCGTAGGGTGGGCAGATTCTGCCCACGCGTTCAACGTACGCATGCGGTTCGCTATCCTCGCCCAACATGATCGCGACCGGCCGAGACCGGCTCCGATACCACGCGCGCCAAGCGCGCCGCTAACTACCTTGCCCATCCAACGGACCGGCGGCATATAAGGCCTGCCTCCGCTTCGAACAAAACCCTGGACGCAAAAAAAAACGGCGTCCAGTCCATGCGACGCCGCTCAAGCCCCACCATATTGATTTCAGGGCGATGTTCTCTCGCCCTTGTCTATCAGGTGCGCGCTCCCTGCTGGCGGCGCTTGTTGAGGTAATACCCGATCGCGCCCAGCACCAGGGCGGCGCCGGCGGCCTGCTTGCCCATGCGGCGCTGGCGGATGAAGTTATAGGCCGCCATACCGTAAGGCATCAGGGCCGACACGCTGGTGCCGGTCGGGCGCAGCAAGGCGTCCGCGCGTACCCGCAGCGCCGAGGTGGCGTGGTCGAGCACGCCGTGCAGCATGACCTCGGGATGCGCCGCGTGGCGGATCTGCGCCTTGGCGTGGGCGACATTGCTGCGGAAATATTCGCCCTCACGCAGCAGCTCCTGCTTGCGGATTGTCGGATCGGTGCTGTGCTTGTGTCCGGCCAGGCCGGTCTTTTCTTCATGATTGTGCATGGTTCCCCTCCTTCGTGGCGCCGCTCAACGCAGCATGTCGCGGTCGTTCTTGAGTTCTTTCATCGTGGCCGGCAGAGCGAGCTTGCCCTGCTTGATCAGCGCCAGGCCCTTGGCCACCAGCACGCCGGTAATGACGAGGAACACGAGGAACATGATCAAGAGGATCTTCCAGCCCATCTCGTCCCAGGCCAGCGCGACGATGGTCACGGTGCCGTAGGCGATGGCGAACCAGATGGCGAGCAGGGCCGCGCCGAAGATGGCGACCAGTTCGATGACGTGGTTGCGCACGTCGGCCAGCTCGAGCGAGGCCAGCTCGACCCGCGAGACGACCAGGCCGAACAGGCTCTTCATGAGGCTGGAGATCCCGCCCATGAGGCCGGGGTTATGCTGGACGGTATCGTCGTTTTGCATGGCAGTCCCCGGCGGCGCTTATTGCTTGCGGCTCAGCAGGACGCCGAGCAGCACGCCGACCCCGGCAGCCACGGCCATGGTGCGCCATGGGTTGTCCTTGACGTAGACGTCGGCTTCGTGGGCCAGCTCGCGGCCCTTTTCCATCGCCTGGCCCTGGTAGTGGCCGGCGCGGCCGAGGGCGCGGTCGAGCATTTCCATGCCGCGCTCGCGCAGCTCGTCGGCCTTCACCCCCGTCAGCGAGGCAGCGGCGGTCAGCATCGACTGGGCGTCGCGTACCAGCGCCTTGACGTCCGACTGGGCATCCTGCATGTTGCTGTCGAAGGATTGGGCGTGGGCCTGGGTCTTGATGGTGCGGGTGGTGTCGTACATGGTTTACTCCGTTGTTATTGATTGGTGAGTGAAATAGTTCCCCGGCCCAGGGCCGGGGGGGTGCGCAGCGTCAGGCCAGCAGGTCGGACATATCGTCGGCATGCTCTTCCTCGACGGCCATGATGTCGACCAGCATGGCGCGGGTGGTCGGATCCTTGTCGCCGATCGCGAGGATCATCTGGCGGTAGGATTCGATCGCCACGCGCTCGGCGATCAGGTCGGCGCGGATCATGGCTTGCACGTCGTCCGAATCGTCGTATTCGGCATGGCTGCGCGCAGTGAGCGTGGCCGGGTTGAAGTTCGGCGAGCCGTTGAGCTGCACGATGCGTTCGGCGATGCGGTCGGCGTGGTCTTGCTCCTGCTGTGCGTGCTCGAGGAACTCGGCCTTGATGTGGCCGGTATTCGGGCCGCTGACCGTGTAGTAGTGGCGCTTGTAGCGCAGCACGCACAGCAGTTCGGTCGCGAGCGCGTCGTTGAGCATGGCAATGACGGCTGCGCGGTCGGCCTGGTAGCCCTCGGTGACGGCGCCGTCATCGAGGTTGGCCGCCGCGCGGCGGATCGCCGCGATGTCGAAGCCATGCGCCAGGTGTTTCGTGTCTTCCATGATGTTTCCTTATGACTCGTATGTGCCGGCCTTAACGGGCGCCCGCGCGTGGCGGAATCTGCGCACCTTCGTTGGACAGCACGATCTCGACACGGCGGTTGCGCTGGCGGTTGCTGGCCGTATCGTTGGCGGCGACCGGGAACGCTTCGCCGTAGGCCTTCATGGCGATGCGCTCGCGCGGCACGCCCATTCCGCCCAGGGCCGAGGCCACTGCTTCGGCACGGCGCTGCGACAGTTCCTGGTTATACGAGGAGCTGCCGACGCTGTCCGTAAACCCTTCGACCAGCACGGTACGGTTCGGGTTCTGCGCCATCACGTCGGCAAGCTTGCGCAGGGTCGACATTCCGTTCGGGGTCAGGCTGGCCTGGTTGGTGGCGAACAGCACGTCGCCGATCGTCACGACATAGCCGCGCTCGGTCTTGACGGCCTGCAGCTCGACCAGGATGGCCTCCAGCATGGCGGCGCGCTGCTGCAGCGCGGCGTTCTGCTCCTGGGTGGCGGCGGCCTGCTGCTGGGCGGCCTGGGCCTGCTGCTGGGCCGACTGGGCCTGCATCTGGGCCTGGGCGGCCTGCGCCTGCGCGGCTTCGGCTTCGCGCTTGGCGCGGTCGGCCTCGGCGGTGCGTGCCTCCAGGCGCATTTCGGTGCGCTGGCGCGAGGCGTCCGCGATGTTCGCTTCCGCCGTCTTGGCCTTGGCCACCTCGATGGCGGTGGCGATGCGCTGCTTGGCCACATAGGCCAGGCGGTCGACATCGCTCAGGCTTTCGCGGCGGGCGGCCGCGGCATTGGCCTGGTCGAGCGCATCGCTGGCCTGCTTGAACTCGAGCGGCGCATATTGCGACACGTACGGGTTGTTGTTGGCGGCGACGAAATCGGCGCGCGCCTGGTCCAGGGTTGGCGTGCTCATCGGGGCGGTGGCGCAGGCTGTGGCGAGCACGGCGGCGGCCAGCAGCGACATCATGGAACGGGTTTTCATCTGCTTGTCCTTTATTCCTGGGCGCCGCGGGCTGCGGCGATCGGTGGATGGAACTTCTTCTTGGTTCGTCCTTGCCACATGCCAGCAGCAGGGACAGGGACGCTTACTTCTGCGAATTGGCGCGGTCGACTTCTTCCTGGAGGACGCGCAGGTCTTCGTTCAGCGCGTTCGAGGCGGCGCTGGCCTTGGCCGAGGTGGCCTTGCTCTGCGCCAGCTTGGCGTCGGCCTGGGCCTGGATCGCCAGTTCGCGCGCCAGCTTGTAGTCCTTGGCGGCAAGCGCCTGGTTGGCGCGCATCATCTTGGCGCGGGCCAGATTGATCTCTTCCGGCGCCAGCTCGGCGGCGCCCGCCGACACGGCGTTCTCGACTGCATTGCGCGACACGGCCACGTCGGCGGTCGCCGGGGCTTTCTGCGGGCTGGCGCAGCCGGCCAGCACCAGCAGGGCAAGGGTGGCGGCCGCCAGTGGGGTCATCGGGTGTTTCTGTTTCATCGCGTTCCTCCTGTGATGAGTCGGGTACTGCATGCGGATTAAAGTTCTATGGTTGAGGCAATGTCCTTGATAACGTTATAAACCTGTTATCGTTGTCCTTCGGTTCGGTGCCGCACATTGTCCATGCCACGGCCCCTGCTCAATGGCAGAGCGTTAGGCAGCGCACATTGACCGCGCTGCGCTTTGCGCTAAGCTGGACTGCACCACACCTCATAATGGAAGGACCGCCATGGCCGAGACCCACACGCCGGCGGCGCAGGGCCGGTCTCCGGCGCGCCGCAAGTCGAACAAGAAAATATTGATGAGCATCCTGGGCATCCTGGTGGCGCTGCCCATCATTGCCATCGTCATCATCGCCACCTTCGACTGGAACCGCGCGCGTCCCTGGATCAACAACAAGGTGAGCGACGCCATCGACCGCCCCTTTGCCATCCGCGGCAACCTGGACGTGGAATGGGAGCGCCCCGCCAAGACCATGCTGCCGGAAGAGCGCACCTGGCGCGACCACATCCCCTGGCCCCACCTGATCGCCAACGATGTCCATGTCGGCAACCCGGCCGGCATGCCCAGGCAGGACATGGCCAGCGTGCGCCAGTTCTCGTTCTCGCTCAATCCCTTCGGCCTGCTCAAGCGCACCATCGGCATTCCGCTGCTGCGCTTCGACGGCCCGCGCGTGGACCTGCTGCGTACCGATGCGACCCGCAACAACTGGACCTTCAAGCGCAACGAGGAAAAATCGCGCTGGAACCTCGACCTCGAGCGCGTGGTGCTGACCGAAGGCGTGGTGCACATCAAGGATGCAGTTACCAAGTCGGACGTCACGGCGCTGGTGCGCACGCTCGACAAGGACAAGCGCTACGGGGTCGGCTGGACCTTGGATGGCACCTATAACGGCGCCAAGGTGGTGGGCGGCGGCAAGGCTGGCGCGGTGCTCTCGCTCAAGCAGCAGGGCACGCCCTATCCGGTACAGGCCGAGATGCGCTCCGGCCGCACCCGCATCGCCGTGGAAGGCACGGTCACCCGGCCGTCGAAACTGGCGGCGATCGACCTGAAGCTGGAACTGGCCGGCGCCAGCATGGACCAGCTGTATAACTTTACCGGCGTGGTGCTGCCGACCACCGGGCCGTTCTCGACTTCGGGCCGCCTGACCGGCACGCTCGGAGAGGACCGCAGCCGCTGGGTCTACGACGGCTTCAAGGGCAAGGTTGGCGCCAGCGATATCGGCGGGCGCCTCGAATACGCCACCGGCTCGCCGCGGCCCAAGCTGTCGGGCAATGTGCGCTCCAAGCAGCTGGTGTTTACCGACCTGGCGCCGCTGATCGGCGCCGATTCCAACGCCGCCAAGAAAGAACGCAATGCCGAGGTGGTCCAGCCCACCGGCAAGGTACTGCCGGTCGAGGAGTTCAAGACCGAGCGCTGGAACAAGCTCGACGCCGACGTGCGCTACGCCGCCGACCGCATCATCCGCGACACCGCCTTCCCGATCAGCAAGCTGTCGACCCACCTGAAAATGGAGAACGCCGTGCTGACCCTCGAGCCGCTCGAATTCGCCATGGCCGGCGGCACGGTGCGCTCGAACATCCGGCTCGACGGCCGCGGACGCGAAGGCCCGAAAGCCATCAAGGCCCAGGCCAAGGTGGCGGCGCGCAACATCGAGATCGCCAAGCTGTTCCCCAAGATCGAGCAGATGAAGGCGACGGTCGGCAACATCGACGGTGAAGCCAACCTGACCGCGCAGGGCAATTCGGTGGCCAGCCTGCTGGCCGGCTCCAACGGCGAACTCAAGACCCTGATCAGCAAGGGACAGGTAAGCAAGATGCTGCTCGAGATGATGGGCCTGAACGTGGCCAATATCGTGATCACCAAGCTGTTCGGCGACAAGCAGGTGCAGCTCAACTGCATGGCCACCGATTTCGCGGTGACAGGCGGCATCGCGCGCACCCGTATCTTCGTCGTCGACACCCAGGAAGCCTTGATCACGGTGGCCGGCGCCATCAACCTGGCCGACGAGCAGATGGACCTGCGTATCGACCCGAAGACCAAGGCGGTGCGCATCTTCTCGCTGCGCTCGCCGCTGTACGTGCGCGGCCCGTTCAGCAATCCGGACGTGTCGATCGACAAGGGCGTGCTGGCCATGAAGGCCGGCGGCGCCGCCCTGCTGGCCGCCGTGGCCGCGCCGATCGCGGCACTCATCCCCCTCATCAATACGGGCCCGGGCCAGAGCACCGACTGCGCCCGCCTGCTGGCCGTGGCCCGCGAAAAGCCCCAGGCCCCGCCGCCGGGCAAGACCCAGCGCCGCTGAGCATTTCCTCGCCCTCGACGATCAATTTCGTTGAGGGCGAGAAATTTAGCTGGACTGTGTGTTGTCGAACAGATCAGTTCGCCTGGAAAACATATTCTGCATCCATGGACTCGACAAACACCTTGGCAGCATGAAACGACTTGTGAGCATCACCGCCCTGCTGGCCACCGTGGCCCTGGGCCAGGTCGCAGGGTGTGCGATGTCAGGCAGCGTTGGACCGGCGGCGCAAACCGTCGACGACGCCACCATCACCGCGGGTGTCAAGGCCGCCATCGTGCGCGATCCGGCACTGAAGGTGACCGAGATCGGTGTCGAGACCGCGCAGGGCGTAGTACAGCTGAGTGGCTTTGTAAGCTCGGCGGATAGCGTGGCAGCTGCAGCGTCGGTTGCCCGTACCGTTAAAGGCGTGAAATCGGTCAGGAATGACCTGCGCCTGAAATAACCCACCATTGAGGAGATTACTATGAAAACCATCAAACAACTGATCGTTACCGCATCGCTGGCAACCGTGGCCCTGGGCCTGACCGGCTGCGCCGGCATGTCGCAGCAGGACAAGAACACCGCCATCGGCGCCGGCGCCGGTGCAGTGGTCGGCGGCGTGCTGACCGGTGGCAGCCCAGTGGGCACCGTTGGCGGCGCAGCAGTCGGCGGCGTGATCGGCAACCAGGTCAACAAGACCAACTAAGCAGTACCCCCCAAGAGCGACACGAGAAAGCCCGGCTAGCCGGGCTTTTTTGTTTGCGATGCCGCCTTCGCGACTTCCAACTTCGGGGTCAGGTCTGACATTCGGACACGAGCCCAGCCGCAACCTGGTTGAGCCCGTGTCTGAATGTCAGACCTGACCCCGGTTTCACGCGGCGAGCCGGGCTCTTTTTGCTGGCGCGGATTCGTATTGTTTTCACACCGCACAGCCCTTCCTGCGGGGGGCACAATAAAAAACGCATATGCTTTCTATGAGCACATGCGTCGCGCCGCCTCATTCGATCGTTGAACGCGCGGGCGGTAGGCCCGCCCACCCTACATCACGCTCAGCGCTGGCTGCGCGCCCGCCTCCTTGACGATCTCGTAGCAGGTGCACGACGCGGCCGCCAGGCCTTCGGGATCGAGGATCTCGATATTGCCCCGGCTGTAGATGATCAGCCCCTGCTGCTGCAGCGCGCTGGCCGCCTTGGTCACGCCGACCCGCCGCACCCCGAGCGCGTGGGCCAGGAATTCATGCGTCAGGTGGAATTTATCCGACTCGAGCCGGTCGCGCGTGACGAGCAGCGACCTTGCCAGCCGCGCTTCGAGTACGTGGAAGCGGCTGCACACGGCGATCTGGATCGCCTGCGCCAGCTGGGTATCGGTGTAGCGATAGAGCACGCGCTGCAGGGCAGCGTTGCGCGCGACCTCGGCGCGAAAGCGCGCGCTGTCCATGCGGCTGGCGCTGCCGGCGCGTTGCACGACCGCGCGCACCTGCGTCGTGTCGTGGCCCAGCGCGACGGTGGCGCCGACCATGCCTTCGCGCCCGACCAGGCCCACCTCGAGCGTCATGCGGCCCTCGGCCACGCCCATCAGGGAAATCAGGCAGTCGTGGGGAAAATAGATGTAGTGCAGCGGGTCACCCGCTTCGCACAGCACGTCGCCGACATCGACCTTGACCGGGTCGAGCAGTGGCAGTACCTGCGCCAGTTCCTGCGGCGGCAGCGCGGCCAGCAGCAGGTTGCTGTTGTGCTCGACGATCTGCGGCGGTACGGCAAAATTCATTGGATCCTCGGAGTGGGACTGCATGGTGCAAACCGTTGATCGGTGTGATGGATACATTTGCAAACAATTTTAGTCAGCGTAACCGTAGCCCTGCGGGCGGGTATGTACGGTGACGCACGGAACCCCCTGTTGTTCCTGAGGACAATCGGGTCATGAACAGGCCGCCCGATGTTTGCACGCCGGGCCCACACAAGACGAACCCGAAAGGACGCACATGAACACTTCCCCTCACCCTCACGCACGGGGCCGCCTCCATCCCATGATGATCCTGGCCGCGCTCGCGGTACTGCTGTTCTGCCTCGTCGGCACGGCGGCGATCCTCGGCTGGATTCCCTCCTCGATCGGCGGCACCTCCGAGCGCCAGCTGAGCGACGCCGACCGCCTCGCCCTGGCGTCGACCCTGCCGCAGGGCGCGCCGCCGGCGCCGGGCACGATCGTTGCCGCGCCGGCCCAGCAACTGGCGCCGGGCTATGTGCAGGCCCAGCCTGCGCCATCGAACTACCAGCCACAGGCTGATGCGCCAGCGCCGGCCTACCCTGCCGCCCAGGCACTGGCCGCGGTGCCCGCTCCTGCCCCGGCGCCAGTGCGCGTGTATGACGAACCGGTACGCGAGCCGGCGAAGAAGACCATCCAGGTAGCGGCCGCCGACAACGGCCGCAACTGGTGCTCGAACTGCGGCAACGTGGAATCGGTGCGCACCATCAAGCACCGTGCGCAAGGCAGCGGCCTGGGCGCGGCTGGCGGCGCCGTGCTGGGCGGCCTGCTGGGCAACCAGGTCGGCAGCGGCTCCGGCCGCACCATCGCCACCGCGGCCGGCGCGATCGGCGGCGCCGTGGTCGGCAACCAGGTCGAAGGCAACATGAAGGCCACCACCACCTATGAAATCCGGGTCCGCCTGGACGACGGCAAGGTGCGTACCTTCAACCAGAGCAACCCGCCCGCATGGCGCAGCGGCGACCGCGTGAAGATCGTCAAGGGCCGCCTGCGTTCGGTTGCCTGATCCAGGTCGCAACTGCTGAATAAGGCCGGGTTTCCGCAAGGAGCCCGGCCTTTATTACTTTTGAATAATTTTCTCAAATGCAATGTGCGCCATCGCACGGAACTATTGCTGAGCTAACCCGACAATGGAAACACGCGAACAATGCGTGCGGTGCAGACAATAACCATTCAAGGGGGAACGCATCATGAACAGCATGGCGTGGATCGGCATCATCATTTGGGGCATGGTCGTGGCAGGTTTCGGTCTGCTGTCGGCGCCCCATCCCAGCGACATCCCGTCGGGCACGCTGCAAGCCCAGGACATCGTCTTCCTGGTGGCCGGCGGCCTCGTCACCTGCCTGATCGGTTTCACCGGGCTGCTCGGTTTCATGGGCTGGATTCCGGGACTGAGCAAGGACAAGCGTTGTGCCTAAATGTGCGGTGCGTTCGCCATCGAACAGAGGCCAGCAGTAAGGCTGTCCATACTGGAATCACGACGCCAATGCGCGTAATTCGAGTGAGGACACTGTCATGCTTTATACAATCGCTGTCATCCTGATCGTCCTGTGGCTGCTGGGCCTGGTGACCTCGTACACCATCGGCGGGTTCATCCATATCCTGCTGGTCGTGGCCGTGATCATGATCCTGGTGCGCCTGATCAGCGGACGGGGCATCTAGCCCTTGATGAACATTTCGTACTACCCGATCCGTTTCGCAGTCGCGCCCCGACGGGTGCGATTCCGAAACGGATTTTTGCTTGTTTTGTAAGGAGAACACTATGCATACCAAACTGACCAAATCGGCAATCGCCGCCACCATCGTCATCATGACCGCCACCGGTTGCGCGGACATGAGCCCGACACAGCGCGGCACCGCACAAGGCGCCGGCATCGGCGCAGGCCTGGGCGCCATTCTCGGCGCCACCACCAGCGGCGGCGGCAGCGGGCGTGCAACCCGCGGCGCCGTGATCGGCGGCGCGCTTGGCGCGGTCGCCGGCAACGTCTGGTCCAAGCGGATGGAGCAGCAGAAGCAGGCCATGGAACAGGCCACCCGCGGCACCGGCGTGCAGGTCAGCCAGACATCCGACAACCGCCTGAAGCTCGAGATCCCGAGCGACGTGTCGTTCGACACCGGCCGTTCGGACATCAAGTCCAACTTCCAGCCGGTGCTGCAACGCTTCGCCTCCACGCTGCAGGAAAACCCGGCCACCACGGTGGTGATCATCGGCCACACCGACAGCACTGGCACGCCGGACATCAACCAGCCGCTGTCGGTCGACCGCGCCGCGCGCACCCGCGACTACCTGGCCGGACGGGGCGTGAACCCGAACCGCATCACCATCGAAGGCCGCGGCGAGCGCGAGCCGATCGCCTCCAACAACGATGCATCGAGCCGCGCGCGCAACCGCCGCGTCGAGATCTACGTGGCCGAGCGCGGCCAGGGCTAAGCACCAGCCTGCCCGTTCGAACGATTGAAAGCCGCTTGGTGCCAACCGGGCGGCTTTTTTGTTGGGCGGCCGGTATAGTCGTCGCATGCAAGAGGACCCGATCCGCATCGTCCGCGAACAGACCATCTCGGACCAGTATTTCAAACTGAAGACGCTCACCTACCGGCAGCGCCGGGCAGATGGTAGCTGGCAGGAAGCCACGCGCGAGGTCTACGACAATGCCTCGGGCGCCGCCGTGCTGCTGTACAACCGCAGCAAGCACACGGTGCTGCTGGTGCGCCAGTTCCGCCCGGGGGCGCGCCTGGCCGGGCATGACGGCTTCCTGCTCGAAGTGCCGGGCGGGATGCTCGACGGCGCCGATCCCGAACAACGGGTGCGCGCCGAGCTGCGCGAAGAAACCGGGTTCGAAGTCGGGAAGCTGCGCAAGGTGATGACCTTGTTTGCCAGTCCGGCGTCCTTGACCGAGCAGGTGCATTACTTCATGGGCGAGTACGAGGAGCGCGACCGCACCGGTGACGGCGGCGGCAAGAAGGAAGAAGGGGAAAGCATCGAGGTCATCGAGATGGGTGTCGACGAGGCGCTGCAGATGGTGAAGGATGGCGGGATCTTGGACGCCAAGACGGTGATCCTTCTGCAATGCCTGCGTCAGGATTTGCCGTAGGGGCGGCTGCGCCGCCCTCCACTGGCCTTACGTGGTCTCGGTGAACGCCAGATACAGCTCGCGCGCACGGCGCGCCACCGGCCCGGCCTCCATCGTGTGCTCCTCGAAGCGCGTGCACGGCGTGACCTTGCCATAGTTCCCGGTGCTGAAAATCTCGCGCGCGGCCAGCAATTCTTCCGGCTTCACGACCCGCTCCTGTACCGTCACGCCTTCCTGCGCCAGCAGTGCGATGACGCGCGCGCGCGTGATCCCAGCCAAAAAGGTGCCGTTGAGCCGGGGCGTGACCACCGCCCCATCCTGCGCCACGATGAACAGGTTCGAGGACGCGAATTCAGCCACATTGCCCTCCGCATCGAGCACGATGGCCTGGTCGAAGCCGCGCGCCTTGGCTTCGCGCATGGCGCGGGTCGAGTTGGCGTACAGGGCCGAGGCCTTGGCGTCGGTCGGCGCCATGCTCGGCTGCGGGCGGCGCAGGGTCGACAGGCAGGCCGAGAAGCCGGCAAACGGCGGCAGCGGCGCATCGAACAGGGTCAGCGCAAACTGGCTGGCTTCGGGCACGGGAATCAGAAAACCGTCGGTACCGAACACCAGCGGGCGGATGTACAGCTCGGCATCCGCCGGGAATTTCGCCACGCCTTCGCGCACCAGCGCTTCCATCTCGTCGACGCTCAAGGGGCAGCGCAGGCCGAGCTTTTCGCTTGATGCAATGACGCGTTCCAGGTGCGGGCGCAGGTCCGGCAGCTTGCCGGCCATGGCACGGGCGCCGTCGAATACCGACGAGCCCAGCCAGAGGCTGTGGTCCATCGCGCCATAAAGCGGAACATTGCCTTCGTTCCAGTTTCCGTTGAAGTAGGTCAGGTACATGGATTCCCCAAAGCTCGTGTATTGCACAGTGCTCCAGTGTAACCGAGCCGCCAATCCATTGTTCGGTGGCGTACCAAGTTTCACTGATGACTCGCGTACACTGGGGCTTTCACGGTCAACCTTGCCTATGCTCGACATTCTCGAACGGATCGATCCCGACAGCGAACGGATTGACCTGCTGGTCGACCTGGTCGATTGCCTGCGTCCGCGCGACCGCTGGCTGTGGCAAAAACCGGACGATCCTGCCCAGGCCGTGCGTACGCTGACCCAGCTGCTCAAGGGGAATCCGGCACAGGCCTGGTCGCTGCGCCATTACATCACGGTGCTGCTCGAAAAACGCCGACATACCAGCCTGTACAGCGACATCGGCATCCTGTCCAACGACGGTTTCGTCACCGAACTCAAGCGCCGCATCACCTACCGCTTCCTGCCGCCGGCGCTCAACGACCTCTACCTGTCGGACGCGCTCAACCAGGTCCTGTACGCCGAGAACGACTACGAATGGATCCGTGCGGTGCCCAACGCCGATTGGATGGAACTGTTCGACGTCATCGCCGACGCCCCGCCACCACTGGACGCCACGCCCGACCGCGCGCGCTATGTCACCGTGATGGGCATCCTGGACGCGATCCGCACGCTGTCCTGCCGCATCTGCGCGCTGGGCCTGGAGCCGCGCCTGGTGCACAGCTACAGCGAGATCGAGGATTTCGACTCGCCCTTCCTGATGCAGAACATCGAGGTCAACCACTACCTCGACGAATACGGCCGCTTCCTCGACGGCAAGTGCAGCGAGCCGGAGCCGGCCCGCCACCTCCTGGTGATGCTGGACCAGTGCGAGGACGTGGTGCTCAAGATCCGGCGCGGCGCGCAAAGCAGCGGCACCAGCGTGGCCCTGACCTACCTGCTCGTCGCCCTGCAGCAGAGCATCGACCGCCTGCACAAGCTGCTCTACCTGGTCGACGTCAGCGGCGAGCTGCCCTCCGCCCCCACGGTCGATCTGGACGCGGTGGCCAGCTCGGTCGCCACGGCCGGCGGCACCGTGGCCAGCGACCGGCGCCTGGCGGCGATCGCCCTGGCCGAAGAATTGATCGAAGCCCACAACACCAAATACCAGGTGCGCGGCCTGATGCGCGACAACGTCGACCTGCTGGCCCGCAACGTCACCGAGAACGCCAGCCGCACCGGCGAGCACTACGTGGCCGAAACCCGGCGCGAGCTGCGCCACATGTTCACGGCGGCCGCCGGCGCCGGCTTCATCGTCGGCTTCATGGCGATGTTCAAGATCATGCTGGGCTATCTGCGCACCGCGCCGTTGGTCGAGGCCTTCCTGTTCAGCATGAATTATTCGGTCGGCTTCATCCTGATCTACGTGCTGCACTTCACGGTGGCGACCAAGCAGCCGGCCATGACCGCCCAGCACATCGCCGCTTCGCTGCAGAACGCCGAGAACGGGCGCGGGATCGATGTCGACAGCCTGGCCGTCCTGGTCAACAAGGTGTTCCGCACCCAGATCGTGGCCGTGCTCGGCAACGTGATGCTGGCCTTCCCGGTGGCTTGGGCGATCGCAGTCGGCTACAAGGCCATCAGCGGCCGGCACATGGTCGATCCAGCCAAGGCGCACCACCTGCTGGCGGACATCGATCCCTTTCATGGCCCGGCCCTGTTCTATGCGGCCATCGCCGGCGTCTGGCTGTTCGTGGCCGGCCTGATCTCGGGCTACTACGACAACAAGGCGCTCTACACCCGCGTCGGCCAGCGCGTGCGCCAGCTGCGCCGCCTGCGCCGCCTGCTGGGCGAGGCGCGCCTGGGCCGCTTTGGCGACTATGTCGAAGATAACCTGGGCGGCCTGATGGGTAATTTCTTCTTCGGTTTCATGCTCGGCATGACCGGCACCATCGGCTACCTGCTGGGCCTGCCGCTCGACATCCGCCACGTCACCTTCTCGACGGCCAATTTCGCCACCGCCCTGGTGGGCCTGGACTACCGGATGACGCCGGAGGCCATGCTCAACGCCGCGGCCGGGGTGGCGCTGATCGGCGCCGTCAACCTGTGCGTGAGCTTCGGGCTGGCGCTGTGGGTGGCCATGCGCGCCCGTAATATCCGTTTCAAGCGCGGCATCCTGCTGGTGCGCGCCCTGGGCAGGCGCCTGCTGGCGGCGCCGGTCGACTTTTTCCTCGGTCCAAAAGACCTTCCTCAAAGCATCGAACAACGCAGTGAACTCATCGTGAGGGACACGAAATGAACAACACCCGCCCGGGCAGCATCGTCGCCCTGCTCGCCTTCGTCTGCGCCCTTGTCTCGTGCAAGACGCTGCCCGATGCCGAATCCCTGCCGGATGCGCCCATCAAGCGCACGCCCACCGTAGCTACACAGCGAGGCATGCTCGACGCCAAGCAGGCCTCGCAGCTGCTGAGCAAACGCTGGTCGAACGCGACGGCCGACCTCAAGCAGCTGGCCGTGCTCGAGGAACAGGCCACCGGCGCGCCTCTGATCCCCGGCAACAAGGTCACGCTGCTGTTCGACGGCCCGGCCACCATGCGCGACATGATGGATGCGGCGCGCAATGCCAAGACCTCGATCAACCTGGAAACCTATATCTTCGACCAGGACCCGGTCGGCCTGGAATTTGCCGAGGTCCTGATCGAGAAGCGCCGCCAGGGCGTGGTGGTCAATATCATGGCCGACGGCGTGGGCACCCTGGGTACACCCAAGGAATTCTTCGAGCGCCTGCGCGCGGCCGGCATCACGGTCCTGATCTTCAACCCGGTCGATCCGACCAAGCGTCCCGGCAACTGGCAGCTGAACAACCGCGACCACCGCAAGATCATGATCGTCGACGGCAGGATCGGCTTCACCGGCGGCATCAACATCAGCGAGACCTACGCCAACAGCTCGCTGTTCCGTTCGAAGCAGAAGGCCAGTACGGCCGACAGCAAGAAGGTGGGCTGGCGCGACACCCATATCCGCATCGAGGGCCCGGCCGTGGCCACGCTGCAGTGGGCCTTCATCGACAACTGGGTGCGCCAGGACGCGGGCGAACTGCCCCAGGTCGACTACTTCCCGCGCCTGGCCCCGGTGGGCGACAAGGTGTTGCGCGTGCTGGCCACGACCCCGGACCGCGATTCGGAAATCTACAAGTCGCTGATGATCGCCATGAACGAGGCGAAAAAGTCGATCCACATCACCTCGGCCTATTTCGTCCCGGATCAGCAGATCGTCGACGCCCTGATCGCGGCCGCCCGGCGCGGCGTGGACGTCAAGCTGGTGCTGCCGGGGGTGTCGGACCACGACCTGATCAAGTATGCGGGCCAGGCCTTCTACGACCAGCTGCTCTCGGGCGGGGTGAAGATCTACCAGCTGCAGGTGGCGGTGCTGCATGCGAAAACCGCGGTCATCGACGGCATTTGGTCGACCATCGGCTCGGCCAATATCGACCGCCGCAGTTTCATCCACAACTATGAACTGAACGTGGTGGTGCTCGATCCGGCCTTCGGGCAGGACATGGAGAGCGCGTTCAACGAGGACTTGCGCGATTCGAAGGAGATCACGCTGGACCAGTGGAAGCACCGGCCGTGGAAGGACCGGCTCCGCGAGTGGATGGGGCGGCTGGCCGAGTACTGGATCTAAGCTGGACGCGCACAACCGGGGTCAGGTCTGACATTTGGACACGGGCTCGACCAGCGTAAGGCTGGGCTCGTGTCTGAATGTCAGACCTGACCCCGACGTTGGAACCCGTAAGGCTGGGCTCGTGTCCGAATGTCAGACCTGACCCCGAAGTTGGGGCTTTACAAGCCCGCGGCCATCAAGCCATCGTTATGCGCCGTCCACACGTTCCCGCTGCGCAGGAATTTGTCGGTATCGACCAGTTCGAAATGGCCGTGCACCGAGTCCCACCCATAGCGGTCGATCTCGACCTTCTCGGACTCCACCCGCAGCACGTTGAATGAATTGACCTCCCCGCGCCCGCGGGTGGAGGTGGCGGTGCCGGCCTGCACCACCAGCGCCGCGTATTCGCTGATCTGGTAGCGCCCCGCCGTGCTGCCGGCATGGCTGGCGTGCATGTGCCCGCCCATCAGGATGTCCACGCCGCTTTCCGCGAAGGCCTTCATTGCCCGCGGCGCCCGGTCCACCAGGTCGCGTTCCTCGAAGTGGTCGGGCAGGTCGAAGGGATGGTGGCCCACCACGATACGGGTGACGGAGGCCGGCACCCCCGCAAGCTGCTGCCGGATCACTGCCAGCTGCTCGCGGCTGACCCGGCCATCCTTGATGGTGAGCGAGCGCGCCGTGTTCACGCCCACCACCGCGATCTCGTCGTCGATATACACCGGGTCGAGGTCGTCGGTGATGTAGCGCTTGTAGCGCGCCAGGGGTTTCACGAAGCGGCGGAACACGTCGTACAGCGAGATGTCATGGTTGCCCGGCACGATGATCTGCGGCCCGGGCAAGGTGTCCAGGTAGGCCCGCGCCTCCTCGAACTGCTCCGCCTTGGCGCGCTGGGTCAGGTCGCCGGAGACCACCAGCACGTCCGGGTCGATCTGCTCGATGAGCGTGCGCAAGGGCGCGAGCAGCGTGGTATCGACGCGCCCGAAATGCAGGTCCGACAGGTGTACGAGTGTACGCATCCGTTTTCCTCAATGGTTCAAATGTCCTGGGGCTCGACCGGCTCCCCCTCGCGCCGCGCCCGCGCACGGCTGCGCCGGTTGAAGTGGGCGGCGCCGGCGATGCAGATCGCCAGCCATCCGCAGCCTTCGGCGGCGGCAGCCAGCACGTCGGACAGATAATGGACTCCAAGATACATCCTTGAGAACGCGACCGTCGCCACCATGAGCAGCGCCAGCACGAAGGGCAGCACCCTGCCCGCCCAGCCGCGCGCATGGCGCGACGCATAGCAGGCGACGAAGCCATACAGGACGGTGGCCGCCATCGAATGGCCGCTGGGGAAACTGTAGGTGCTTAACTCGAGCAGCGGCTCGACGAAATGCGGACGCGCGCGCTCGAAGGTGTGCTTGAGCAGGACATTGAGCACCAGCCCACCCGGGACGGCGCTGGCCAGCGCGATCACCCAGTAGCGATGGCCGCGCCGATGAAGCCAGATGCCGACCGCCAGCGCCATGGCCAGGATGCCCGGCGTGCTGTGGAGATGCGTCACGGCCATCAGGAACTGGCGCAGGCCGCCATTGGCGCGGGCATGCGCATGCAGCCAGTTGGCCATCTCCACGTCCAGCCGGGTGATGGGGGCGCCGGCCACCACGGCGCCGGCCAGCTGGGCGAAGACGGCGGTGGCGATGACCAGTATCGCGATGCCCAATGTCAGGTGCAGGCCGTATTCGCCCTCGGGTGAGAAGCGGTTGGCGGCGAAGCGGTGCAGGCGGGGAGGAAGTTTGTTTGGCATACGGGACGATATAGGGCCAGTTGGCGAAAAAACTACAGAAATAAATTTTTACTGTACATCCGAACAGTAACTGTGGATTCATACAGTAGTTGTGCTATTCTTTAGTTACTCCAACGAATTTAATAAAAGGAAAACGCAACATGACCACTCTGAACAGCTCCTTCGGCCTGGAATATGCCCCTATCCCTTTTATGCTGCGCATCGGCCAGCGTGAACTGCTCGTCACCCGCGACTTCCGCAAGCGCTTCTATGCGGTGAACCCGGTCATCGAATGCGATACCGGCGTCGAAGCTGGCCACGTGGAAATCCTGCTGTTCCGCCGCTGGCTGTTGATCCTGTCGAAGGCGCATTGAAGCGCGCTGTCTCGCAGGCCAAGGCGGACGAATCAGAATCCGCATATTGTTAAGCGAATAAATTCGTTCCTTCAGGGGGAACTGAGCCGTAGTCTACAGGTTCCAAACTGCCCTCTGAAAGAACGACATGCTCCGCAAAACTTTCCTGCACTCGCTGGCCGCAACTGCGCTGCTGGCGCCGCTCCTTGCTGCAAGCCCAGCCTTTGCCGCGGACGTCACCCTGCTCAACGTGTCCTACGACCCGACCCGTGAGCTCTACCAGGATGTCGACGCCGCCTTTGCCCGCCACTGGAAAGCCAAGACCGGCGACAACGTCACGGTCAAGCAATCGCACGGCGGTTCGGGCAAGCAGGCGCGCGCCGTGATCGACGGCCTGCCGGCCGACGTGGTCACCCTGGCGCTGGCCTACGACATCGACGCCATCAGCGAGAAAGGCCTGATCGCGCAAAACTGGCAACAGCGCCTGGCGCACCGCAGCTCGCCCTATACCTCGACCATCGTGTTCCTGGTGCGCAAGGGCAACCCGAAAGGCATCCGCGACTGGGGCGACCTGGTCAAGCCGGGCGTTGCCGTGATCACTCCGAACCCGAAGACCTCGGGCGGCGCACGCTGGAATCACCTCGCGGCCTACGGCTATGCCCTGCGCCAGCCGGGCGGCTCGCCGGCCACCGCCAAGGATTTCCTGGGCAAACTGTACAAGAACGTGCCGGTGCTCGATTCCGGCGCACGCGGCGCCACCACCACGTTCGTCGAGCGCGGCATCGGCGACGTGCTGCTGGCCTGGGAAAACGAAGCCCTGCTGGCCCTGCGCGAACTCGGTCCCGGCAAGTTCGAGATCGTCGCGCCTTCGCTGAGCATCCTGGCCGAGCCGCCGGTGGCCGTCGTCGACAAGACCGTGGACAAGCGCGGCACCCGCAAGGTGGCCCAGGCCTACCTCGAATTCCTGTACGGCGACGAGGGCCAGGAAATCGTCGCCAAGAACTACTACCGCCCGACGGTGGAGCGCTTCTCGAAAAAATACGCGTCGCAATTCCCGAACATCAAGCTGTTCCCGATCACCGAGCTCGGTGGCTGGACGCAGGCGCAGAAGGTGCACTTTGCGGACGGCGGGCTGTTCGACCAGATCTACGCGCCCGGGAAGTAGGCTTGTCGACGAAGCCCAGCGACATTCGCTTCGTCGCACCCCGTAGGGTGGGCAGGTTTTCTGCCCACGCATTCAACCAGCGCCAGAACGGCCCGACCCTCACGTCGGGCCGTTTTCGTTTTTGCTCCGTCCAATCAAGCATCGAGCCAGCGTCCCCAACCGAAATCCCCGTTTTTGCCAGCCGGGCTAGGATAGTCATCGTTCATTCCACCTGCCCTGCCGGCTGGACGCCGCGGGCAGTCCTCTTCACCCACCTTGAAAAGGATCACGTCATGGCAATCAGACTCCGGAAACTTCACGACCAGGTGATGGTCATCACCGGCGCCACCAGTGGCATCGGGCTCACCACCGCGCGCATGGCCGCCGAACGCGGCGCGCGCCTGGTGCTGGCCGCCCGCAGCAAGGACGCACTCGACGAACTGGCCGGCGAATTGCGCGGGCGCGGCGTGCAGGTCGAGACCGTGGCCGCCGACGTCGGCGAGATCGGCGACGTCGAGCGCATCGGCGAGAAAGCCATCCACCGCTTCGGCCGCATCGACACCTGGGTCAACAATGCCGGCATCTCGGTGTTCGGCCGCCTGGAAGAAGTCAAGCCGGAAGACCACCATCGCCTGTTTCAGACCAATTTCTGGGGCACCGTCAACGGCTCGCTGGAAGCGGTGCGCCGCATGAAACACCGCGGCGGGGGCGCCATCATCAACATCGGCAGCGAAGTGTCGGAGCGTTCGATCCCGATGCAGGGCATGTACGCCTCGTCCAAGCATGCGGTGAAGGGCTTCACCGATGCGCTGCGCATGGAGCTGGAAAAGGAAGGCGCGCCGCTGCAGGTCACCCTGGTCAAGCCGGCCGCGATCGACACGATGTTCGCGGTCCATGCGCGCAACTATATGGAGATGGAGCCTGCGCTGCCGGCGCCGATCTACGCACCCGAAGTGGTGGCCGACGCCATCCTGTACTGCGCCGAGCATCCGAAGCGCGACATCTTCGCCGGCGGCGCCGCCAAGATGATTTCGGCCGGCTCGAAGGCGATGCCGCGGCTGTTCGACCGCTACATGAACGCCACCATGTTCAAGCAGCAGAAATCGAACCGACCGACCGCGCCCAACCGCCGCGACGCGCTGTACAAGCCGGACGAAGCGAACGAGCTGCGCCAGCGCCAGGGCATGCCGCAGAAAGTGCACGAGCGCAGCGTCTATACCCAGACTTCGCTGCGCTCGTCGCCGCTGGTGACCGCCCTGGTGGGCGGCGGGGCCTTATTTGCGGCCTTCACCCTGTCCCGGCGGCTGGCTCGCTAGGAAGTCGGTGTCTTCCTCGGTCAGCGGCAGGTCGGGGATGGAGATGATCTGGTCGGTGTCGATATCGGCACCGTCCTTGGCGACGGTGTCGCGGCCGGCCGAAGCACGTTCGCCGGTGCCGCCCATGTCGCTGTCGCCCGAGAAGTTGGCGTCGCCGACGTCGGGGCCGGCGGTGCCGTCGGCGTGACTCGCTTCCATGTCGGACGTGGTGCCGCCATCGAAGTCGAGGATCTGGTCCGGGTCGAGCGCATCGGCAAAGCCGGGGCCGCCAACGACGTCGCTACCGGTATCGGAAATATCGCTCGGGCCCAGGGCGTCGATGCCATGTCCCTTGCCGAGACTGCGGTCCGGACCTTCCGGGAAGTTGTCCGGATCAAGTGTGCTGCTGCCTGTCATGTTGCCTCCAAAACGTTAAGTTGCCATGTCAGTCAGGCTACCGTTTTTTGCAACATTGCGTCGCCGCGCACGGCGGGCCAACGCGTCAGCCCTGCGCCTCAGAAACCGCGCCGCATCCCGACGTTGATCGCCCCGCCGCCCCCGGCGCGGATGGCGGCATCCTGCAGGCCGGCGGTATGCCGGATATGCGAATAGGCAGCGTAGAAATCCATCCGGCGCGAGACGGCATAGGTGGCGCCGATGGCGACCTGGCGCGCGTCGCGGTTGGCCGGGTCGCGGTCGTTCTTGCGGATGAAGGAGGCCAGCAGCGTGGTGGCGTGGCCCAGCGGGACGGCCACGCCCGCCAGCACGTCGCGGCTATTGGTCGACAAGGTGGTGGAGATCACGCCGGCGCCGTAGGGATTGTCCGGATTGAACAGCGGCGAGCTGCCCCAGCCGCGGTTGGCGCTGTAGGCGGCGTAGGCCGTGCCCCAGCCCAGGCGCAGGTTGGCGGCGATGATGGAATTCTTGGCCGCCATGGTGATGCCGGTCTGGTCGTAGCGGGTAATCTTGGCCACGTTGCGGTTCTGGTGGGCGGCGCGGATCGTGAAGGGGCCGGCGTTGAAACCGACCGTCATGCCCCAGGCGCGTCCGGAGGGCGAGCCGTCGATGTCGCCCTTGCCCCAGGACGAGCCGGCCGTGAAATTGCTGTACCGGCCTTCGTAGTTGACGCTGTCCTCCGTGCGGCGCGCGCCCGCGGCGCCGCTGGCGCTGCCTGCCAGGCCCCCATGGAAGGGGTCGCCCACATCGTTGAGCGCCTCGTAGTCGAGGGTGTACTGGCGCCCGACGCTCAGGACGGCCGCTTCGCCGGCGCGCCGCGCCTCGGCCTCCTTCGCCGTTTCCAGCATGAAAATCGCTGGCGCATCGCCCGGAATATTTCCCCCGCTCTGGGCAGGCAGGGTCTTGCTGCCGGCAGCAGCAGGCGGCGTGCACCCGGCGGTGCAATCGGCTTGCCTGGCGACCCCTGCCGCCGCACCCGCTTCAAGCGAGGCGGCATTCTGGGCCGAGGCGCAAGCCGCACTCGCTCCGAGTACGGCGCATGCAATGGACATCTTCATGGCGTCATTCCCTCTCTGAAGCTTCTTTATCCGCTTCTTCGACGAACTGATCTGTCTGATTACGCACATAAAACAGCACAGGCCAGGTAAACCGGTGCAGCGTGCATGGCTGAGCAGAACTTTCACGGCCATGCCTTGTTCTACACCGTAGAATGAGCGGGCACAAGAGGCTTTTACAAAATACGAGGAGACCGATGAACACACCTTCCCTTTCCCTGCCCGCCCTCGCGCTGGTGCTGTGCGCCGCGCTGGCCCCCCTGCCCTCGCTGGCCCAGCAGGCCGGCAAGGCTGCGCCGATGACGCATGTCGCCTGGTCCAAGAACGCCAACATCTACGAAGTCAACATCCGCCAGTACACGAAGGAAGGCACGTTCAATGCCTTTGCCGCCCACTTGCCGCGCCTGCGCAAGATGGGGGTCGATGTCCTGTGGCTGATGCCGGTGCAGCCGATCGGCATGAAGAACCGCAAGGGCACGCTCGGCAGCTATTACGCAGTGCGCGACTATACCGCCATCAATCCCGAATTCGGCACGATGGACGACTTCAAGCGCTTGGTGAAGCAGGCCCAGGGGTTGGGTATGCGCGTGATCATCGACTGGGTGGCGAACCACACGGCCTTCGACCACCCCTGGACCGTCCAGCACAATGACTGGTACCTGAAGGATGCAAAGGGCGAGATCTTCCCGGTGACCTATACGGAAGGCGCGGAGCCCGAGTACTGGACCGACGTCACGGGCCTGGACTGGAAGCAGCCGGGCCTGTGGAAAGGCATGCGCGATGCGATGGCCTTCTGGGTGCGCGAGACCGGGATCGACGGCTTCCGCGCCGACGTCGCGGCCAAGGTGCCGACCGCTTTCTGGGAACAGACCCGCGTGGAACTGGAGAAGATCAAGCCGGTCTTCATGCTGGCCGAGGCCTGGCAGCCCGAGCTGCACAACAAGGCCTTCGACATGAGCTATGGCTGGGACACGCTGACCATCTTCAAGGACATCGCCAAGGGCAAGGCCGACGGCAAGGCCCTGCGCGCGCTGCTCGACAAGCCGCCGGTGGCCTATCCGGAGCACGCCTACCGCATGCGCTTTACCAGCAACCACGACGAGAACTCCTGGCACGGCAGCGACAAGGAGCATTACGGTCCCGCCTTCAAGGCCATGGCCGTGCTGGCGGCGACGCTGCCGGGCATGCCCTTGATCTATGGCGGCCAGGAAGCGGGGCTGGACAAGCGCCTCGCGTTCTTCGAGAAGGATCCGATCGAGTGGAAGGGGTATCCGCTGGCGTCCTTCTATGCGGGCCTGCTCAAGCTCAAGCACGACAACCGCGCGCTGTGGAACGGCCAGTATGGCGGCAAGGCCGAGGTGCTCGATACCGGCAACGACAAGGTGTTCGCGTTCCGGCGCGAGAAGGATGGCAACCGGGTGCGGGTGACGGTCAATCTCACCGGGGCGACGCAGCAATATGGCTTGCCGGGAGGCGGCTCCAGGCGCGCGCTGGGGGCGTGGGAATATGTGATCGATGCCGGCGTGAAGTGACGCGCTTCGCTGCAGCTTGATGCGTCGTCTTCAGCGCCTCAAGCCTGCAAACGCCGCCGGCTCCCACTCCCGCAGCGCCAGCAGCAAGCCCATCCCGCGCCGCTGCGGCAAGGGCGCGGCCAGGCTCTCCTCGTGCAGCTGCGCAAAGCGCGCGCGCAACTGGCGCAGCTCCAGCTGCAGCTTGGCGCGCGCGCTCTCGGTCAGCATGCCGTGCGCGAAATCGAGCGCATCGCCCTCCTCCCCGAATCTGCTGTCGATGAATTCGGGCATGCCCTGCTCGCGGAAATAGCCGCGGATCGGACCGTCCGCCAGCCAGTCGAAATCGCGCGCCACGTTCAGGCGGATGCGGTTGCCCGGCAACAGGGTAATCAAGGCCAGGCGGTCCAGGCGCAGCAGCAGCTGCACGCATTCGGCCTCGGTGAGCCGGTAGGCCTGCAGCATCTCCGCCATCGTCCAGTGGTTCAGCGCGCACACCGCCACCAGCAGCAGGCGCGCATCCGAGACCAGCTCGCGCTCCTGGGGGGCCGTCAGGGTGCGCAGCCGCTGCTGGACCTGCCCTGCTTCCTGCGCCAGCTCGGCGAGCGTCAAGCCAAGCAGCGCGCAGATCTCGACCAGGCGCTCGAGGGTGAACTGCCCGCTGGCGAACAGGCGCTTGACGCTCGGCTCCGACAGCCCGAGCGCCGCGCCGACGTCGCGGTAGGTCTTGCCCTGCTGCTTGAGCTCGCGCTTGAGCGTGGTAATGAGTCGGGTGATCTCGGACATGCGGCGCCGGGGAAAGGGAGGTGCGCCGATGGTAGCAGCCGGGCCGGCCGGCGGGCAAGCGGCGGCTTACGCCGCCGAGGCCAGCGCCACGCCGTTCTTGCCGGTGCGCTTGACGGCATACATCGCGTGGTCGGCGCGCGCCAGCCAGGCGTCGAGGTCCGGCTTGTCCTGCGGCGCATGCAGCGCCACGCCGATGCTCGCGCCCACCGTCACCGTGGCGGTGCGCAGCACGAAGGGTTCCTTCAGGCGCGCCAGCAGCTTGCGCGCCGTGTCTTCGGCGTGCGCGGCGTCGGTCAGCATCTCCAGCACCACCACGAATTCGTCGCCGGCCAGGCGCGCCACCATGTCGGTCTTGCGCACGCCCTGCAGCAGGCGCTCGCCGAACTGGCGCAGCAGCTCGTCGCCCTCTTCGTGGCCATGGATGTCGTTGACGGCCTTGAAACCGTCCATGTCGAGGAACAGCAGCGCGCTCGGGCGCCCCACGCGGCGGGCGCGGCTCATGGTCTCGGGCAGCGCCTCGAGCAGCGCGCGCCGGTTCGGCAGGTTGGTGAGCACGTCGCGCAGCAGCAGTGCCTGCAATTCGGCGGTGCGTTCGGCCACGGCGGCTTCCAGCCGCTCGTTCAGGGCGATCAGGGCTTCGCGATGCGTGGTCTCGCTGCGCACCAGGTCGCGCATGGTGCTCGACAGGATCTGGGCTTCCAGGAAGCCGTCGATCCGCGGAATCGGCGGCGGCTCCTTGCCGGCATCGGTGGCCTCGGTCACGCGCTCGATCGCTTCGCGCAGCACCGCCATCGGACGCATCAGGCGGCGCGCCAGCACCACCGCGGCGCAGGCCAGCACGAGGCCCAGCAGCGCGCTCCAGCCGAGCATGCGCTGCTTCAGGTCGACCGCGCTTTCGAGCGCCTTGTCTTCGGTCTGGCGCACCAGCACGGTCCAGCGCAGCGACGCCGGGTCGAGCATGTCGCCGGTCTGGCTGTAGCCGGTCAGGTAGACGCGGCCGTCCGGCCAGACTTCGCGCAGCGAGCCGGTCATGCCCTTTTGCGCCAGGCGCAGGCTGGTGGTATTGAGCTTGTGTTCGACCAGCGACTGCGGTCCGAGCATGACGGTGCCGTCGTCGCGGATGACCAGGATCTCGGCGCCGTATTCGCGCAGCGCCGGCGTGAGCAGCGTGCGCGCATGGCGGCGCGCCCACTCCCAACTCAGGTGCATGCCCAGCACCCCGACCGTCTTGCCCTTGCGGTCGAGGATGGGGCCGGAGACGTCCACGAAGCGCCACGGATCGGGCGTCTTGGGCAGCATTTTTTCGAGCAGGACCGCCGGATGGTAGTCGCTGGCGTGCACGCCCTGGATGCCGGCCACGAACCAGGGACGCTTGCCGACGTTGGCGCCTTCGAGCATGCGGCCGGTGGAAGCCGTCACGGCGCCGTCGATGTCGGCGATGCCGATCCAGGCATAGTCGGGAAAGGTGCGCTGCAGGCTTTCCAGCACGGTGCGTGCTTCGTCGGGATTCCTGGCGTGCCGCACCTGCGGCAACTGGGTGAGCAGCCTGGCGTCGCCGATAGCCTGCTCGATCACGCGGTTGAGCGAGTCGCGCATCTGCCACGACAGCTGCTGCAGGCGCAGCTCGGCTTCCTCGGAAGACTGGCGCACGGCGAAGTGATTGACCAGCGCGAGCTGCAGCGCGACGGTCAGGACGACCGTCGCGCACACCGCCAGGGTCATCAGGCTGGACAGCCGCAGTTTGCCGAAGAGGCTGTTCATGGACGAAATTAACTCGGAAAGTCTAATTGTCGCACATTGTAACAAGCTTACTGGCTAGAAATAAATACACATAGGCATGAATTGTTGCCGAACTGGCCATTTTCGGCATGCTTACAACAGGGCGACTCCGACGGAGGGAGCAAGCCGCCCATATGAAGCCGGATCAGTTGCCGAAGTAGCGCCCCGGGCGGTGCCAGGCCATGACCATGCTGCTCATGGCGATCGCACTGAGCGAGGACCAGCCCACCAGTTCCGGCGTGACGATGGCCAGCGCCACAAGGAGGACGACGGCGTCGATCAGCACCTGGGTGCGGCCGGCATTGATGGCGTATTTCTTCTGCAGCCAGAGCGTGACGATGCCGGTGCCGCCCACGCCGGCGCCATGGCGCGCCAGGGCCAGGATGCCCATGCCGCAGAAGGTGCCGCCGCCCAGGGCCGCCAGCATCGGCTTGACGTGCCCGATGACCAGACCGTAGGGCACGAGCTTGAGCATGGCCATGATCAGGACGCTGACGGCGAGCGACTTGATGGTGAAGCGCGCGCCCATGAACAGGTAGCCGAACAGGAAGAACGGCAGGTTGATCAGCATGAACAGCATGCCGACCGGCAGGCCGGTGGTATAGGACAGCAGCAGCGCGATCCCGGCCACGCCACCCGTGATCAGGCCGGCGGCCTGCAGCAGCAGGACGCCCATGACGACAAACAGCACGCCCACCGCGATCCCGTAGAGATCGTCCAGGAAGGAATGCGGCTTGACGGACACCGGGCGGTTCGACTGCACGCGCGAGGATGGCAAGGCGCCCTGCATCATCGGGCCACCACTGCGGACAAGCACGCACGCAGGGCGTTGCTGGCGCAAGGGGAAGACAGCGGGCCGGACGGGAGACAGGGATTCATTTTCCTCATGGTTCACAAAGTAGCTGCCGCAGTGCCGGGAATGGCAGTTGCGATAACAAAAGACGGGAACGTGGATGGTACTGCTGGGTATAGCCGCTTATTATTACCCATGTTGCAGCGCAATGTAAGACGAGGAAACGATATGTCGGTCATTCGGGAAACGAATAACCGGAGGACTGCGGGGGGAGAACTTGGCCGGCTACGCGGCGAACCGTGTCGTATCGCCGGCAGGGATGTCCAAGGCGGGACGCCCCTACGGCAAGGAGGTGAAGCGGGTCAGGCCTGGCGGACGATCAGGGCGGGTGCCTGCAGCCGGACCGAATCCATCTGCATCTGTTTCGAGCGCACGGTGTAATCGTGGTAGGCCGGAATCGCGATGGCCGCAACGATGCCCAGGCCGCAGACGCCGAAGATCAGGACCACGGCCCACACGGACCAGCGCCGCTGCACGCGGTTGAAGTGCTCGACGCTGTCCCACTGCGCGTTCTTCCAGGCCATCTCGCGCCCTTTGACGCCGAGCCAGATGGCGACGAAGAAGCCGATATAGGGAACCAGCGCCAGCAGCCCGATCCAGGTGCGGTTGCCGAGCGCCCAGATCCAGCTCAGCAGGAAAGCGCCCCAGCTCCAGCCCTTCACGCCCTCGGGGATATCGCCGTCGAGCCGCGACGACATCATCGGCTGCTTCATCGGCGCGCCGTATGCCTGGGCCGCGGGACCGGCATGTGCCCCGCCTGTGACTGGCTTGCCGCAGTTGCTGCACAAGGCATCGGCCCCGGTGGCCGGGGTACCGCAGGATGTACAAAACATGGCTTCCTCACACAATGATTAGAATTCTTATCGACGCACGTGCTGCGTCAGGCGCGTATGCATGCGCAGATAGTCATTCTAATAAATGTTGGCGAGAGGAAATCTATTGAATAGTCACGACCTGCCCGGCACATACCGGGCAGGCCGTGAAACCGCAAATTACTTGTATAGCACGTTCGGCAGCCACAGGCCGATCGCCGGGAAGGCATACAGCAGCACGATGCCCAGCACCTGGATCGCCATGAAGGGCAGCATGCCCATGAAGATCTGGTTCAGGGTCACGTGCGGCGGCGCCACGCCCTTCAGGTAGAAGGCCGACATCGCCACCGGCGGCGACAGGAAGGCCGTCTGCAGGTTCATCGCCACCAGCAGGCCGAAGAACAGCGGATCGATATTGAAGTGGGCCAGCAGCGGCACGAAGATCGGCATGAAGATGACGATGATTTCGGTCCACTCCAGCGGCCAGCCGAGCAGGAAGATGATCACCTGCGCCAGCAGCATGAACTGCACCGGGGTCAGGTTCATCCCCAGCACCCAGGCATTGATGATTTCCTGCCCGCCCAGCAGCGCGAACGCGGCCGAGAAGATGCTCGAGCCGACGAACAGCCAGCACACCATGGCCGTCGTCTTGGCCGTCAGGTGGGCCGATTCGCGCAGCAGGTTCACGTTGAACCGCCGGTAGGCGATGGCCAGCACCATGCCGCCGAAGGCGCCCATGGCCGCCGCCTCGGTCGGCGTGGCCAGGCCGAACACGATACTGCCCAGCACCGCCATGATCATGATCGCCAGCGGGAACAGCGACCCGAGCAGCATCTTGAAGATCTCCAGGCGCGCGAAGCTGAAGAACGCATAGAACACCAGCAGCGCCGCGGCGCCCACTCCGAACACGGTCCAGTAGGTGGACGACGCAGGGCGGGCCACGGCTTCCCGGGCAGGCTCGGTCGCTGCCGCCTCCATGGCCTGCGGGCCGGCCGGCGCCGCGGGAGCGGCGACCGTCGGCGACGCAGCCGCACCCTCGGCGGCAGGCTCGACCGGCGGCGTCTCCAGCGCGCCTTCGCTCGGGGGTTCGGCCAGGCCGCCTTCGGCCGGCGGCTCCTGCAGCCCGCCGCTGTCGCCGCTGCCCGACAGCGCGCTGGTGTCTTCCTGGGCGCCCATCTCGACCAGCTCCGTGGGCGCGGCTTCAGGGGCGGTCACCATGCGGTAGCTCACGCCCATGATGGCGGCAAAGGCCAGCGCCGGCAGCAGGGCCACGAACAAATTCGTCAGCAGGGTCCGGCTCGGCACGCCGGCGGCGCGCGGGCCCTTGATCGCTCCCACCAGGCCCGGCACTGCGCTCTTGTGATAGGCGCCAGGGATGGACTGGGCAAAGGCGGGCAGCGCGACGATGCGCTCGGCGGCGGGCAGCGGCGGCGCCATCGAAGGCTTGAGCTTGGCGATGATCACCACATAGGCCACGTAGAGGGCGGCGAGCATGATGCCGGGGAACAGGGCTCCCGCATACAGCTTGACCACCGAGACGCCGGCCGTGGCGCCGTAGACGATCAGCAGCACCGAGGGCGGGATCAGGATGCCCAGGCACCCGCCGGCCGTGATGGCGCCGCTGGAGAGCTGGGTGCTGTAGCCGGCCTTGAGCATCGCCGGCAGCGCCAGCAGGCCCATCAGCGTGACCACCGCGCCGACGATGCCGGTGGCGGTGGCGAAAATCGCGCAGGTAACGATGGTGGCCACTGCCAGCGAACCGGGCACGCGCGCCATGGCCAGGTGCAGGCTCTTGAACAGGCGCTCGATCAGGTTGGCGCGTTCGACCAGGTAGCCCATGAACACGAACAGCGGGATCGAGATCAGCACGTCGTTGGCCATCACCGAATAGGCACGCTGCACCATCAGGTCCAGCGTGAGCTGGATTGCCTGGCTGGGGTCGGTGCTGTGGAAGGCGAACCACGCGAACATCATGCCCATGCCCATCAGGGTAAAGGCAGTGGGGAAGCCGAGCATGATGGCCACCACCACCAGCGCCAGCATCAGCAGGCCCAGGTGGCCGTTGGTCATGTCGGCCGGCGCCGGCATCAGCACGAACAGGCCGACCACGATGGCCAGCAGGATGGACAGGCCGAACCAGATTTCGCGCCTCATGTCGCCCTCCCCTCGTCCACATGCACCATGGCCTTGAGCTTGTCGACGTCGACTTCCTCGACATCCGGCTCGCGCGCGGGCCAGGCCCCGTTGCGCAGGCAAATCACGCAGCGCACGATCTCGACCAGGCCCTGCAGCAGCAGCAGGATGCCGGCAAACGGTATGACCATCTTGAAGGGGTACAGCGGCGGGCCGTTGGCGGTGAGCGTGGAATGCTCGCGGATCGCGAAGGATTCGGCGGCATAGGTGTAGCCCGCCCAGCACAGGGCGACCACGCCCGGAATGAAGAAGACGATATACAGCAGCAGGTCCAGACCGGCCTGCAGGCGCGGCGGGAAGAAGCTGTACAGCACGTCCCCGCGCACGTGGCCGTTCTTGGCCAGGGTGTAGGCGCCGGCCATCATGAAGGCGGCGCCGTACATCATGATCATCAGATCGAACGCCCAGGGATTGGGCTGGTTCAGCGCATAGCGCGAGAATACTTCCCAGGTAATGAGGAAGGTCAGCGCCACGATCAGCCAGGAAAAGGCCTGGCCGACCCAGCTGCTGACCCGGTCGACGAAAAACAAGACGTTCTGCATGGAGCTGCTCCCGGTCGCGAAAAAAGCGCCACCCTCGTCTGGCCGGGGGTGGCGCGCATGAAGCCCAAGACGTGCTTACGCCTTCTTTGCCGGGGGCGCCTTGCGGCCGAAGTAGTGGTTGTAGGCCATGCGGCGCGGGTTGTTGGTGTCCATGTCCCACTTCATCGCGCGCTCGGCAAAGGCGCGCATCGACGCCTCGACCTTCTTGAACAGCGGGTTGTCGGCCCCCTTCTTGGCCACCACCTGGTCCCAGATCGCGAGCTGCTGCTGCAGGATCGCGTCCGGCGTCTTGTAGAACTTGACGCCGTCCTTGGCCTGCATGTCGCGGTAATCCTTGGAATAGCGGTCGACCGCTTTCCAGGACATGTCGCTCGAAGCCGCTTCGACCGCGTTCTCGATGATCGACTTGAGCTTGGCCGGCAGCGCGTTGTACTTGGCCTTGTTGAAGGTGATCTCGAAGGTTTCGGAACTCTGGTGGAAGCTTTGCAGCATGCAGATCTTCGACACGTCCGGGAAGCCGAGCAGGCGGTCCGAGCTGGCGTTGTTGAATTCGGCGCCGTCGAGCAGGCCGCGGTCCATGGCCGGCACGATCTCGCCGCCCGGCAGCGCATTGACCGCCGCGCCCATGGCCGTGAACAGGTCGATCGCCAGGCCGTTGGTGCGGAACTTCATGCCCTTGAGGTCGTCCGCCTTGCTGATCGGCTTCTTGAACCAGCCCAGCGGCTGGGTCGGCATCGGGCCGGTGAGGAAGGACACGACATTGGCGCCGATGCCGTTGTACAGTTCGGCCAACAGCTCCTTGCCGCCGCCGTACTTGTGCCAGGCCAGGACCATGTTGGCGTCCATGCCGTAGGCCGGCCCCGAGGTCCAGAGCGCAATGGCGCTCTGCTTGCCGTAGTTGTAGCCCATCACGCCATGGCCGCCGTCGAGGGTGCCCTTGGAGACGGCGTCGAGCAGGCCAAAGGCAGGCACCACGGCGCCGGCCGGCAGCACCTCGATCTTGAGTTCGCCGCCGGTCATGTCGTTGACCTTCTTGGCGAAGTCCAGCGCGTACTCGTGGAAGATGTCCTTGCTCGGCCAGGTGCTCTGGAAGCGCATCTGCTTGGGCGTCTGCGCAGTGGCGATCATGGGAACGGCCAGCGCGGCCCCGGCGGTGCCGGCGGCTGCATTGCCCAGGAACTTACGACGGCTAGGAACTGACTGCTTCGACTCTTTGTCACCCTTCTTCATGCTTATGTCTCCTGTCTAGTTTTATTTACACGGACTGAATCGATACACGCACAAATTCTGGCTTCGAGAAAACACCCTCTCGATACGACGCCGCACATCCGTTCGCAGAATGTGCCTGTTTCCTTACGGATTGCTTACGGAGTACATACGGAGAATGGAATCGTTTTAATGTTGTGTCAAGGACATGTTTGCGGGTCAGTTCTGGCAGCGTGAACAGTACGGTCAGCGCGCCAGCAGGTGGGGACCGATCTCCGCTACCGACTGCACGCCGGTCAGGACCATGTTGGTGCGCAAGTCCTTTTCCATGATGGCCAGCAGCCGCTCGACGCCGGCCTGGCCCTGCGCCGCCAGCGCGTAGACGAAGGCGCGCCCGAGCAGCACGCCGTCGGCGCCCAGGGCCAGCATGCGGAACACGTCGGTGCCGGTGCGCACGCCGCCATCGGCGAAGATCGTCATCTTCCCTTTCACGGCATCGGCGATCGACGGCAGCGCCCCGGCGGTGGACAAGGCGCCATCGAGCTGGCGGCCGCCGTGGTTGGAAACGACGATGCCGTCGGCGCCGAAGCGCAGCGCGGCCTGTGCGTCCTCGGCATCGAGGATGCCCTTGAGGATGAGCTTACCCTTCCACTCGTCGCGGATCCACTGCAGGTCGTGCCAGGCGATGTCGGGATCGAAGTTCTCGCCCAGCCAGCCGATGTAGTCTTCCAGGCCGGTGGCGTGGCCGCGGTAGGCCGAGATATTCCCGAGGTCGTGGGGCCGGCCGTGCAGGCCGACATCCCAGGCCCAGTGCGGGTGCAGCATCGCCTGCACCATGCGGCGCAACGGGCCGTTCGGGCCGCTCATGCCGCTGTGGGCGTCGCGGTAGCGGTTGCCCGGCACCGGCATGTCGACCGTGAACACCAGCGTGGTGGCGCCCAGCTCCCAGGCCCGCCGCATCACGTCGCGCATGAAGGCGCGGTCCTTCAGGACGTAGAGCTGGAACCAGATCGGTTTCGATGCCTGGGCGGCGACTTCCGACAATGGACAGACCGAGACGGTGGACTGGATGAAGGGGATGTTCCGGTGGCAGGCGGCGCGCACGGCCTGCACTTCGCCGCGGCGCGCGAACATGCCGGTCAAGCCGATCGGCGCCAGCGCGATCGGCAGCGCGTAGCGCTCGCCGAACCACTCGGCGGCCAGGTCGAGCTGGGAAGAGCCGCGCAAGACCTTCTGGCGCAGCTTGACCATCTGCAGGTCGTCGACGTTGGCGCGCAGCGTTTGCTCGGCGCCGGCGCCGCCGTCGAGGTAGTGGAACAGGAAAGGCGGCAGGCGGCGCCGGGCCGCTTCGCGGAAATCAAGAGCGGACGAGATGATCATGGCTGTCCGATGCGGGCCAGGATCGCGGACAGCGCCTTGATGTCGACCGGCTTGACCAGGTGATGGTCGAAGCCCGCGGCCATCGACTGCTCGCGGTCCTTGTCGTGGCCGTACCCCGTGATGGCGACCAGCAGCGAGCCCGCGGTGGCCGGCAAGGCGCGCAGCTGCTGCGCCAGCGCGTTGCCGTCCATGTCGGGCAAGCCGATATCGAGCAGGCAGACCTGCGGCGCTTCCTGCGCGGCGCGCGCCAGGGCACGGCGGGCACCGTGCTCGACGGCGACACGGTGGCCGGACGCTTCCAGCAGCATGGCCAGCATGGCGGCGGCATCGACATTGTCGTCCACCACCATGATGCGCAAGCTGTCCGCCGGCGCGGCATGCAGCTCGGCGCCGGCCTGGCTGCCTGCGTGCGCGTCTTCCTGCGCCTGCAGGCGCGACAGGCAGATGGTGAAGGTGCTGCCCCGGCCCGGCCCTTCGCTCTCGCAGGAGACCGTGCCGTGGTGCAGCTCGACCAGGCTCCTGACCAGGGCCAGTCCCAGTCCCAGCCCGCCGAGGGAGCGGTCCGAAGAGCGCTCGGCCTGGGCGAACAGGTCGAAGGCGCGCGCCACCAGCTCGGGCGCCATGCCGATGCCGTTGTCCGACACTTCGATCAGCACCTGGCCGCCGCGCGCCAGGGTGCGCAGGGAAATGATGCCGCCTTCGTGCGTGTACTTGGCCGCGTTGTTGAGGATATTGGCCAGCACCTGCACCAGCCGCTTGCGGTCGCCCTCGACCAGCGTGGCCTCCGGCGCCAGGCGCAGCTCGAGCTGGTGGCCGCGCGCGCGGATCAGGGGATGGACCTGCTCGACGGCGTCGGCCACGATGTGATCGATGTCCAGCGGCGCGCGGTCGAGCTCCACCAGGCCGCGCGTGACCCGCGACACGTCGAGCAGGTCGTCCACCAGGCTGGTCATGTGCCGGACCTGGCGGCCGATGATCTGGCTGGTGCGGCTCACCCGCTCCTGGTCGAGCCGGCCCATCTGCAGCAGCTCGGCGGCGGCGCTGATCGGCGCCAGCGGATTGCGCAATTCGTGCGCCAGCATGGCCAGGAATTCGTCCTTCCTGCGGTCGGCCTGGCGCAGCCGCTCCTCGCTCTCGCGCAAGGCCTGTTCGGCCGCCTTGCGCTGGGTGATGTCGATGGCGCTGCCGATCACGCGGATGCACTCCCCCGCCTCGTTGAACAGGCCCCGGCCCTTGGCGGCGACCCAGCGCACCACGCCGTCTTCCTTGCCCACGGTGCGGTATTCCGCCTCGTACTGCACCCGCAGCGCCGGGTCGGCCGCGCGCGCGTAGGAGGCCAGCGTACGCTCGCGGTCCTCGGGATGCACGCCATTGTAATAATCGTCCAGCGTCACCGGGCGGTCGGCGCTGATGCCGAACATGGCCTTGACCCGCGGCGGCCAGTGCATCGCGCCGCTGGCCATGTCGACGTCCCATTCGCCGACATCGGCGGCATCGACGGCCAGTCGCAGCTGCTCTTCGCGCGCGCCCAGGGCGGCCTCGGCCAGCTTGCGGTCGTGCACGTCGGTGGAGGTGCCGAACCACATCGTGATCTTCCCCGACTCCGGATCGCGGTAGGCCTCGGCCCGCGCCAGGAACCAGCGGTATTCGCCGGCCGCGGAACGGATCCGGTGTTCGATGCTGAAATGGCCGCCGCCGGCCAGCGCGCGTTCCCACGCCCGCACGGTCGACGCGCGGTCGTCGGGATGCACGAAATCGTCGGAGACGTCCTGCGGCGTGGTGCTGTCGATCGGCACGCCGGTGTACGCAGCCCACTGCTTGTTGAAATACACGCCGCGGCCCTGGTCATCGATGACCCAGACGATCTGCGGGATCGAATCGGCCATCAGCCGGAACCGCAGTTCGCTGTCGCGCAGCCTGGTTTGGGTCTCGTGCTGCTCCCGGGTGCGCGCCTCGACCCGCTGCTCGAGCGTGTCCTTGGCCTCGCGCAGCCGCCGGTTGGCGACCTCGATCTCGAGCGCCTGTTCGTCGATCCTGGAGGCCATGCTGGCGCTGCCGCTGTGCGACTGGACGAAGCCGGTCACGTCCTCGGCCCGGTGGATGATGTAGTCCACTTCGCCATCCGCGCCGAGCACCGGCGCATTGACCGTGCTCCAGTAGCGCTCCTCGAATACCAGCCCGCCCGGGCTCATGACCGGCAGGTCGTAGCGCTGGATCCCCAGGGTGTCGGCGCAGCCGCCCTGCAGGACCCGATCGAGAGATGCCTTCACTGCCTCCATGCCGCTGGCGGCGGGGTCGCCAGGGTTGTCGGGGAAGACCTCGAACAGCGCGCGCCCGAGGATATCCCCGCGCTCGGTCAGGGTCGCGGACAGGTAGGCCTGGTTGACCGCCACGATGCGCAGGTCCGGCGCCAGCACCAGGCAAGGCGAAGGCATGGCCTCGAAGATCGCGGCGAAATCGGGCTGCGCGGGCGCGGGAAAATGTAGGGTCGAGGCCATCTGCGATTACCTGTTGTCTAGCGTGAAGTGCTTATCTTACAGATAGTCGGCATGTGGCCGATGTCCTAGAGGAGGCCGAGCGTCAGGCCCTTGAGCGTGGCGGCGGTCCGGGTGGAGCACCCCAGCTTGCGGAAAATGCTCTCGACATGGGTGCGCACCGTCGACGGACTGACCTCCAGCGCGCGCGCGACCTCCTTGTTGCTCTCGCCCAGGCTCAGGCGCCGCAGCACGGCGGTTTCGCGCTCGGACAGCAGTTTTTTCGCCGGCGCCGCCGTCATGGGTACGGCGCGCGCGCCGTCGGCCGCGGCCAGCACGGCGTCCACGGCCTGAGGATCGAAGCGCCCGGCCGCGGCATCGGCGGCCAGCAGGTCCGCCGATGCCGGCGCGGCAAGGGCGCCGCGCCAGGGACGCGGCATGCGCAGGGCGGCGTAAGCCGCGGCTGCGGCGAGGATGCGGTGCGGCAGCGCCAGCGCGGCGGCGTCGAGGTCGCGGAAATACCCGCTGCCGTCGCAGCGTTCGTAGACGTGCGAGGCCAGCAGCGCTTCCGCGCGCAGTGAAGGAATCTGCACCGCGGCCCGCGCCGTCCAGTAGGGCGCAAGGCGCACCTTCTCCCAGTCCGCCGCGCCCAGCTTGCCGTCGCGCTGCCAGACGCTGTTGGGCACGGAAGCACGTCCGATCCCGTGCAGCAGCGCCGCGCGCGCCAGGCAGCCCTGCTGTTCCGGCCCCAATCCCGCCAGCAGCGCGGCCCGTTCGGCCAGGGTAGCCACGCTGCGCGAATAACCGAGCAGCCAGGGGAGCTTTAGCTCGATCATGTCGGCCACGATGCTCAAGGGCACCCGCCGGTCCAGCGCCGGCACCACGGCCGGACAGGATGGCGCCTCGACCGCCTCCAGCCAGGCCCCGGCATGCGCGGCCAGCAGGCGCACCAGGGCCGCCGGATACTTGCGGTCGGCGCGCGCGCCCATCATGTCCAGGGCCTCGGGCAGGCCATGGGCCCGCGCCAGGATGTCCAGGTCGCTGCCCAGGTTGACGTAGTAGACCAGGCGCGGAATGTCCGGATCGGCCAGGCGCTCGGGCATGCCGCCGCCGTCGTAATGTTCCCAGACCCGGCGCAGGCCGGTCTCGACTTCGCCAGGCAAGCCGATTGCCTGGGCGATCGCGCCGGACACGTCGCAATGGATGCGCGCCAGCGGCGCCACGCTGGTAAAGCTCATGCGCGTGCCGGGCGGCAGCGTGTGCGTGAGCATGGCATCGCGCCCGCCCACGTCGTCGCCGAGCAATGCAGAAAATCCGCTGGCATTGGCGGTGCAGCCGGACCAGCGCAGCAGGGTGACCAGGCGCGCATGCGCGCAGGCGCCCTGCTCCGCCCCGTCGGCCAGCGCCAGCCGCTCGGCCAGGCGCGCGGCGCGGATTGAGCCGTCGGTCGGCTGGCCCATGCTCAAGTCACCCACCAGGGCCAGTACCTGGACGGCTTCCTCGACGGTGACAGTGTGGTCTAGTTGCATTTTTGCACTGTAATCGAGAAGCCCATGCCGGGCAAGACCGGCCGGCCTACAGTCCGTGGCTGGCCTTGATGAGGTCAGCAGCGCGCTCGCCGATCACCACGCAGGGCGCCATCGTGTTGCAGGTCGTGATGCGCGGCATGATCGAGGCATCGGCGATGCGCAGCCTGTCGATGCCGTAGACCTGCAGGCGGGCGTCCACCACCGACATCGCATCGCGCCCCATCTTGGCGGTACAGGACTGGTGCCAGTAGGTGACCGCCGCGCTGCGCACCCAGCTTTCCATCTGCTCGCGCCCCAGCTTGCCGGGCATGACCTCGCCCTTGACCAAATGGCGGAAAGCGCCGGCATTGCCCAGGTCCCGGCACATCTCGACGCTGGCCAGGGCCGCGCGCATGTCGTCCGGATCCGACAGCGTATTGGCGCGGATGACCATGGCGTCGTGTACCCTGGACCCGGACAGCAGCAGCTCGCCGCGGCTCTTCGGGTGCGCCAGCCCGGCGAACATGGTCCAGCCGTGCGCAGGCACGCCGAGCGCCGCGGTTTCGGCGCTCGGCACCGGGAACTCGACCTGGCAATGCAGCATGTCAGGCGCGTCCAGCGAGGAATCGCTCTTCCAGTACAGCGTCGCCTCCGATCCGCCATTGCCCACCTGCTGGGGCTCGGCATACTCCCAGATGCAGCCGAAGGAGACGTGGTCCTGGTGGTTCCGGCCCACGCCCGGCAGGTGCTGGCGCACGGCGATGCCGTGCCGCGCGAGCTCCTGCTCGGGACCGATCCCCGACTGCATCAGGACCTTGGGCGTGTTCACCGCGCCCAGCGACAGGATCACTTCGCCCGTAGCGCCGAACCAGTGCCGCTGCCCGTCGACCAGGGCTTCGACGCCGGTCACCGCACGGCCGTCGAAAGTCAGCTTCGCCACCAGCGCGCCGGTGAGCACCGTCAGGTTGGGCTGCGCCATGCGCGGGTAGGTGTAGGAGCGGAACACCGAGAGCCGCTTGCCGTCGCGGATGCGCAGGTCGTTGATGGCGGCGCCGCCGTCGCCTTCCATCATGGCGCCGTTCGGGCTGTCGAAGGTCGGCACGCCCAGCGAACGCGCTGCCTCGAGCATCAGGGTGGCGGTTGGCTGCGGCGCGTGCGCCGGGGCCACATAGACCGGGCCGCCCTGCCCGCGCCGCGTCGGGTCGGAGGGGCCGTGCCAGTCCTCGATGCGGCGGTAGATCTTCAGGACTGATTCGTAGTTCCAGCCGTCGTCGCCGGCGTCGGCGGCGAAATAATTCCAGTCGCTGCGGTGACCGCGCGCCCACAGCATGACGTTGATGCTTGAGCCGCCACCAAGCACCCGGCCCATGTTCATCGGCAGCGCACGACCTCCCAGGTGCGCATTGGGCTCGGCCGTGAATCCCCAGTCGCGTTCGGTGCCGAAATTGAGCGGCCACTGCGCGGGATCGGTGACGCTGTCGGCCTCGTCGCTGCCGCCGGCTTCGAGCAGCAGGACCCGCACGTCCGGATTTTCCGCGAGCCTGGCGGCGACGACGCAGCCCGACGATCCGGCGCCGCAGACGATGAAGTCGTAATGGGTGTACAGGTTGGCGCGCAGGGCCGCCTGGTTGCGGCGCACGGCTTGCGCAAAGGCGTGTTCATTGGTGTGGGTGTCGTGCATGTGTCGGTTGTCTGAAGTTGAAAATGCCGCCGCCCGATGGACGGCGGCCGGTTGGAAAAGCTAGACGGTGGGCAGCGTGCCGCCGTCGATCACCAGCTCCGCGCCATGGATCGACGCCGCCAGCGGCGAGAGCAGGAAGGCCACCAGCTCGGCCACCTCTTCCGGCCGGCCGGGGCGCCCGATCGGGATACCGCCCAGTGAATCCATGAGCTGCTGCCTTGCTTCGTCCTCGCTGCCCTTGCGGTGCGCCGCCATGCGCTGGATCAGCGCCTGGGTGGCCGTGGTCTCGATGAAGCCCGGCGCGACGCTGTTGACGCGGATGCCGCGCGGCCCGAATTCGTTGGCCAGCGACTTGCTGTAGTTGGCCAGCGCCGCCTTCGCGGCGGCATAGGCCACGGTCGATTCGAACAGGGGCAGGCGGCGCTGGATCGAGGTGACATGGACGATGGCGCCGCTGCCGCGCGCGAGCATGGCCGGCAGGAAGGCGCGGTCCATCCGTACCGGCGACATCAGGTTGACCTGCAGCGCCGCCTCCCACATGGCGTCGTCCAGGGCAAGCGCCCCGCCGCTCGGTGCGGACGACGCCCCGACGTTGTTGACGAGGTAGTCGAGGTGGCCGAATTCGCGCCCCACGACCTCGGCCACATGCGCCGCGCCTTCCGGCGTGCCGATGTCCGCCTCGATGTAGCGCACCGCGGCGACCGGATCCTGCGGCAGGCTGCGCGCCGTCGCGATCACCGAGGCGCCGCGTGCGGCCAGCAGCTGCACGATCGCTTCGCCCATGCCCTTGGTGCCGCCGGTGACCAGCGCATGCTTGCCCGCGAATGCCGCGCCGCTCATGGCTTGATCTCCAGCGTAGCGATGGCGCCCGCGCGCAGCTGGAAGCGGAAGTTCAGGTCGATCGGGCTGCCCGGGAAGTTGCCGCTCACGGTGGCGCGCAACAGGTGCGCATCGTTTTCCATGCGCAGGCCGAGCGGCTCCATCGTGGCCTGGTAGCGCGCGCAGCTTGCGGCCGCCCATTCCTGGATCTGCGCGCGGCCCTCGTGCACATGGGCTTCGTCGACCACCTTTGCATCCGGATGGAAGCAGGCGGCGATCCGCTCCGGGGCTTGTTCGTTGCTGGCGTCGATATAGGCCGTGATGGCCTGCGGTAGTGTGCTCATTGCGTTTCTCCTTAAAAGTTGTGCAACCAGTGTAGGTTCAGGCATCATGTTGAAAAAGTATGGCAATGGACATGCGCTATGAACCAACAGTTCACAATGAGGTGACATGAGTTCGCTCGATCTGATCCGGCTGTTCCTGGCAGTAGCGGAGGAACGCAGCTTTACCCAGGCCGCCAGGCGCCTGAACATCACCCCGACCGCGGTAAGCAAGGGCGTGCGGGCCCTCGAAAAACAGCATGGCGTCCAGCTGCTGGTGCGCACGACCCGCAGCGTCTCGCTGACCGAAGCCGGCGCCGCCCTGCTGGGCGTGCTCAAGCCGGCGGTGAGCCAGATCGAGCAGGCCTTCTCCGATCTGGCGCACTACCAGACCCGCCCGTCGGGCCACCTGCGCATCACCGCGCCGCGCAGCTTCGGCTTCCTGCTGGCGCGCCTGCTGGTGCCACGCATGCGGGAGGCGTATCCGGAAGTGAGCTTCGACCTGTCGCTCGACGACGGCCTGGTCGACCTGGTCGCCTCCAGCTACGACGCCGGCATCCGGCTGGGACAGGCGATCGCACAGGACATGGTGGCCATTCGCCTGAGCCGGCCCCTGTCATGGTCGCTCGTGTCCGCCCCCGCCTACTTCGAGCGCGAAGGCGTCCCCGCGCACCCGCGGGACCTGCTGCGCCACCGCCTGCTCCGCTACCGCTTCTCGACCTCCGGCCTGCTGCCGCCTTTGCGCATGCGCAGCCCCGAGGGCGACCTCCTGCTCGACGCCAGGGCCGCCCTCACCGCCGACGACACCCAGATGCTGGCCGAATGGGCGCGCCAGGGCCTGGGCATCGCCTACCTCCCGGACCTGGAAATCGCCGATGACGTGCGCAGCGGGCGCTTGACGAGGGTGCTGGCGCAGTACGTGCCTGATACCTCGGCGCTGTTCCTGTACTTCCCGGTGCGCACCCAGAACCAGCCGAAGATGCGCGCCCTGATCGAGCAGGCGAACCGGCTGGCCGGGGAAGGCGCGCTCGATATCCGTTGCGGCGCTTAGCCCTCGCCAGCTTTGCTCAGCGGGTGGCGGCGACGGCGTCGAGGATCACCTTCGCCACCTCGGCCGGGCGCGACTGCTGCGGCACGTGGCTGGCCGGCAGTTCGGTGGTCTTGGCACCGATCCTGGCCGCCATCGCGCGCAGCAGGCCAGGATCGATCATGCGGTCGCGCGAGCTGACGATGAACCAGGACGGCTTGGTCTTCCAGGCCGCGACGCTGACCTTGTCGCTGAAGGCCTTGGCCTGGATCGGGCCCTGGGTGGCGGTCATGACGGCGGCTTGCGCTTTCGAGACATCCTGCGCGAAGTCTTCGCGCATCGCCGCTTCCGGCAGGCTCAGGAAGCCTTCGGCGTCGGCGACCAGGCGCTTGATGCCGGGCGCGGTCGGATAGCCCTCGCCCGTCTCGGCGGTCGATTTGCCGGCCTCCGGCGCGAACGCTGCCACGTACACCAGGCTGCCCACCTTGTCGTGCTGGCCCGCTTCCGTGATCACGGTGCCGCCCCACGAATGCCCCACCAGCACCACCTTGCCCGGCTGGGCCGCGATGGCGCGGCGGGTGGCGGCGACGTCGTCGGCCAGCGAGGTCAGCGGATTCTGGACGGCGGCAACCTGGATGCCCTTGGCCTGCAGCAGCGGGATCACCTTGGCCCAGTCGGAGCCGTCGGCGAAGGCGCCGTGGACGATGACCACGGACGGCTTGGCGCTTGGCTCGGCGGCCTGGACCTGGGGTGCGGTGGCGGCAGCTGCGAAGGCGGCGGCGGCGGCGATCTGGCGGAGCGAAGTCTTGGTTGCGGACATGGTGTTCTCCTTCTGGTGTGGTGGGTAAGTGAAACCAGTGTAGGGAGAACAGGGATGCGGCGGTATCGGTTGAATGACCGATACGGGAGCTTGGCGCGCCCTGCAAAAAAAAGGACGCCGAAGCGTCCTTTCCAGGGCAATCAGGCAGGGATTAGTTGCCGCAGCCCAGCGAGGCGATACGGTCGCGCGCCGCCTTTGCCTGCACCAGGCCAAAGCCGTACTTGGTGTCGCGCCCGGCGGTACCCAGGTCCTGCGCGCTCTTGCCCAGCGTGCTGCGGATCTGCGCAGCGGAGCAGGTCGGGTAGTAGCTCCAGACCAGCGCGGCAACGGCCGCCACGTGCGGCGTGGCCATCGAGGTGCCGCTCTTGTAGCCGTACTTGCCCCGGCTGGTCGGAATGGTCGAATACACGCTCACGCCAGGACCGGCCAGTTCGACCTTGCTGTTGTATTGCGAAAAGCTGGCCCACTGCTTGAACTCGTCGACCGCGCCCACCGACACCACGCTGCTGTAGCCGGCCGGGTAGGACATCGAGGTATTGCCCGCGTTGCCGGCGGCGGCGATGCTCAGGATGTTGGCGCTGGCCAGGGTGGCGAAGGCATTCGATTCGGTCGTGGTGCCGCTTGGGCCGCCAAGCGACATGCTGATGATGTTCGCACCCGCCGCACGGCACTTGTTGGCCGCGCTGGCCAGGTCGGACGAATAGGCCCAGCCGCTGGCGCCGAACACCTTCACGATGTGCAGTTTCAGGCGGCGGTTGGCGTTCACGCCGACCACGCCCAGTCCGCTGTTGTTGATGGCGGCGATGGTGCCGGCCACGTGGGTGCCGTGGCTGTTTTCGTCGGTGTACCAGTTGCCGGTGCCGGCATCGTATTCGCCCGTGTGGATATTGCCCGACAGGTCTTCGTGTGCACGGTCGTAGCCCGAATCGATGATGCAGACCTTGCGGTTGCCGACGTTGACGTCGCTGAGCAGGTCGGCCTGAACCTGCTTGATGCCGTAAGGGACAGCCTGGCCGCTTGCATACGGCGTGCCGGTGGACGGCGTGGTCAGGGCGATCGCATAGCGCTTCTGGTCTTCTTCGATGTACTCGACGTTGGGATTGTTCTCCAGGCCTTTCAGGGCAGTGCGCGGCACTTCCATCGCCACGGCATCCATGCCGAAAATGTCGTTTTTCACCGTGGCATTGGCGCTGGCGGCCACCGAGTTCATTGCTGCCTTCGCACCGGGCTTGAAGGCCACGATGACACGGGTAGTGTCTGCGGGGGCCGCGGCCGCCGAGCCGCACAGGATGCTGACGGCGGTGGCAACGACACACATGCGAAGGTTGTTTGCAGCTTGCTTGGTCATCTGTTTCTCCGTAAGTAAAACCTATAGGAGTGCCGCGAATTTTCCCTTCGCGTGCACGTATCGTGAAACGCTTGCTGGCCGCGGTAACGGCTGAGCCAGTGTAATTACGGAAACAGCAAATGACAATCGGTGTTTCCGATAGCTGGTGTTTCTGGTGGATTTACGCAACTAATTGCACTGCAAACAATAACAAGAAGGAAAAGTATTAACTTGGAAGAAAGTAGGGATACCCGGCGATCATCGCTTCCGAAGCGGGGCAAGCGATGCCGGACCGGATCAGGACGAAAAAAAGCCCCAGCATGTGGGGCATTTTTTTGGGCAAGCTGGCGGAAGCGGTGAGATTCGAACTCACGAACGGGTTCCCCCGTCGGCAGTTTTCAAGACTGCTGCCTTCAACCACTCGGCCACGCTTCCTTGAGGAACCGGCATTATACATAAATCATCCCCGCCGGACAGGACATTCCAGCGCGGGGGGCGGGCTACTTCAGCTCACCAACAGCCAGTTTTCCCGCAAGCTGCGCTCGAAGTCGAACGCCGGCACCGGCTTGCTGTACAAATAGCCCTGCACCTCGTCGCAGCCCGCCTCGCGCAGGAATTCGAGCTGTTCCAGCGTCTCGACGCCCTCGGCGATCACCCGCAAATTCAGCTGGCGCGCCATGCTGACGATGGTCCCGGCAATCGCGCAATCGCTCGGATCCGATGGGATCCCGGTCGTGAACGAGCGGTCGATCTTCAGGGTGTGGATCGGGAAGCGCTTCAGGTAGGACAAGCTCGAATAGCCGGTGCCGAAATCGTCCAGCGACAGCGACACGCCCAGCTGCGTGATGCGGTCCATGATGGTGGTCACGCGCTCGAAGTCGTGCATCAGGGTGCTCTCGGTGATCTCCAGCTCCAGCCACGATGCATCGAGCTGGTAGCGCTTGAGCGTATCGTCCACGCGCGCCGGCAGGGTCTGGGTGAACTCGCGCGCCGACACGTTCACGGCCAACCGGAACGGCGGCAGGCCGGCGCGCTGCCAGATCGCGGCCTGGGCGCAGGCCTGCTCCAGCACCCACTCGCCTACCTGCACGATCAGGCCGGTGGTTTCGGCCAGCGGGATGAAGTCGCCAGGCGGCACCAGGCCGCGGGTCGGATGCAGCCAGCGCACGAGCGCTTCGGCGCCGACGATGCGGCCACTGCCGATCTCGAATTTGGGCTGGTAGTACAGGATCAATTCACCGTTGCCCAGCGCCTGGCGCAGATCGGATTCGATGCGCATGCGCTCCTGCATGCCCTGGTTCATGTCCTGGCTGAAGAAGGCGACGCTGCGGTCCGGGTTGTCGGCGGCCTGCTTGGCGCGTTCCATCGCGATGTCGGCCAGGCCCAGCAGGGTCTCGGCGTCGCTGCCGTCCTGCGGGTAGACGCTGATGCCGATGCTGGCGCCCAGGCGCAGGTCGTGGCCGCCGATCAGGAAAGGCGCGTCGAGCGAGGCTTGCAGCTTTTGGGCGACCGTGGTGGCTTCGAAGTGCTGGCGGATGTCGAACAGGCCCACGGCGAATTCGTCGCCCGACAGGCGCGCCACCACGTCTTCGTCGCGCAGGGTCGCGCGCAGGCGCTGGGCAACCTGGCGCAGCAGCTCGTCGCCGATGCGGCGGCCCAGGGTGTCGTTGATGCGCTTGAAGCGGTTCAGGTCGACGAACAGCACGCAGCCGGTGGCTTCGTTGCGCTGAGCGACCATCAGGGCCTGGTCGACCAGGCGCGCGAACAGGGTGCGGTTGGGCAGGCCGGTGAGTTCGTCGTAATAGGCCAGGTGGTGCAGCTGTTCCTCGGCCTGCTTGCGTTCGGTGATGTCGGTGAGGTAGGCGATCAGGCCGACCGGGCGTTCGGCCATGTCGCGCAGCAGCGACAGCGACAGGCTGGCCCAGAACACCTCGCCCGACTTCTTGCGGCGCTTGACTTCCATCATGCGCCCGCCCTGCTCCGCGAATACGTCGTGGAAGCCCTCGTCTTCGTCGGCGTACAGGAACAGGATGTTGCGGCCGATGGCTTCCAGCGCCGTGTAGCCGAACAGCTGTTCGGCGCCGCGGTTCCAGCTGGTGATATAGCCCGTCTGGTCCATGGTCAGCACCGACTCGTGGATCTGGTCGAGGATCTGCGACTGGTGCGCGAGCTGGGCTTCCATCTGGGCATAGGCGTGGGTCGAACGCTGGGCCAGCGAGTGCACCTGCATCAGGGACGCGGTGAGCTGGGCCAGCGCGGCCAGCAGCTGCGCGTCCTGGGCGGAATAAGCGCCCTTGCCTGCCACCTCATAGATGCCGAACTGCTCCGAGACGCCCGCCACCGCCTGGCGCAGCGCCGGGGTGGCGCCGATCGGCGCGGCGACGCCGGCGCCGGGCAGGAAGCGGCCCAGGGGGCTGCCCAGCAGGCCGGCTGCGATCGCGCCTAGCGTCTCGTGCAGGGCCGCGCCGCGCAGGCGCAGCACGGCGTCGCAGACGGCGTTCGAGCCGCCGATGAAGTCGGGCGATGCGTCAAGGGAGAGGGCTTCGGGCATCTCAGACATTCCGGCCGACCTGGATGGCCCAGTGGTAGGCATTCAACTGGCTGGTCCACCAGTCGGCGGGGGCGATGCCCGCCGCATCGAGTTCGCTGCGCGACGGTTGGGATTCGGTCATGCGCAGCCAGGTTCCCAGTTTGCCGCTGCGCGCCAGCAGCGCGCCGGAGACGTGCTGCGGCAGGTGCAGTTCGGCGACGATGTCCGTCATCGGCATGTGCAGCAGCCGGTCGAGCAGCGAGAACACCCCGGTCATGAAGGCCAGGTCGCAGTCGTCGCGCTGGCCGCCGTCCATCTTGCACAAGGCTTCCAGCTGCGCGCCGCGGCGCGCGGCCAGGGGCAGCAGCAAATTCGGCAAGCCGTCGGGCTGCTGGCGTGCGTACAGCAGCAGTTGCAGCCAGCGCTGCAGCTGGCGGCGGCCGAGCAGGCTGATGGCCTGGTTGAAGCTGGTGATCTGGGTGCTGACCGCGAATGCCGCCGAGTTCACGAGCTTGAGCAGGTGGAAGGACAGCGCCGGGTCCTGCTTGAGCTGCAGTTCGATGTCGCGCGAATCGGCATCGCGCGACAACAGGCCAAGCAGGGTCAGGATGCGGCGGCGCGAGGTGCCGTCGTGGGCTTCGCTGCCGGCGAGCAGCGGGTCGTAGGGATAGTCGCCGCTGAACCAGTCGAAGCCGGCCGCCGCGCAGGCCTCGAAGCGCTGCGCGGTGTCGACGCGGCGCGCCAGGTGCGGGCCGAACAGCGCCATGAGCCGGCCAGGCGGCGGCGCGTCCAGCGCGCAGTCGCGCGCGCTGCTGCGCAAGGACGACGGCAGCGTCACGCCTTCCGGCGCCGCGCCGTCGAGCCAGATGCGGTAGCCGATTTCGTGCAGCTCGGCCAGGCGGCGCGGCACGCCCTCTTCCAGCAAGGCGCCGGCGGCGATGACGAAGCCGATACGGTTGGCCGGCATCAGCGCCAGCACCGGTGGCGTGAGCGCGGCAGGATGCTCGAGCATGACCAGGCCGTCGAGCGGCGCGATCGCGGCCAGCAGGTCGGGCGAGCCGAACAGGGTCTGCAGGCGCTGGGACGGGTCGGCTTCGCCTGAGACATGCAGGCACAGCGCGACCCATTCGTTCTGCCCATTGGCGACCGGATCGACTGCTACCAGCGGAAATGGGTGGGGGTCCAGCTCGGCCATTGTGTGAGGCTCTCAGTGATTATTCAGTCAATCTTATTGCACCGATTATCAGAAAGCAACACCTTTTGTTTCCATGCGGATACATTTGAGGCCAACTGCCCACATACTTATGCAGATTCGTCGAATCCGGCACGTTGGACCGCGAATCGAATCAGCTCCGCCTGCCCTTCGATGCCCAGTTTGCGCTTGATGTTCAGGCGGTGGGTTTCCACCGTTCGCACCGATAAATCGAGGTCGCGCGCGATCTGCTTGTTCGACTGGCCGGTGGCGATATGGCGCAGCACTTCCTGCTCGCGCAGGGTCAGGCTGCCGGGCGCGGAGCCCGGGGGCTGCGCCAGCGGGCCGGCCAGCTGGCGCGCCAGCGCGGCGCTGTAATAGATGCCCCCGCCCATCACGGTGTCGATCGCCAGCACGATGTCCTTGCCCGGCGCATCCTTGAGCACATAGCCGCGCGCGCCGGCCCCCATCGCCTGGGTCACGTATTCCGGCTTGTCGTGCATCGACAGGATCAGTACCGCGATGCCGGGATAGCGCGCGGTGAGCAGGGCGGTCGCTTCGATGCCGCTGCCGCCACGCATGTTCACGTCCATCAGCACCAGGTCCGGGCGGCACAGGCCGACCTGTTCGAGCGCTTCCTGGCTCGATCCGGCCTCGCCCACCACGCGCAGCTGCGGCGCCGCTTCCAGCCGGGCGCGCAGTCCGTCGCGCACCAGCGGGTGGTCGTCCACCAGCAGGATGGTCGTTTGTGCTCCGTTCATGCGTGCTCCTTCAGGTCGATGCTGGCCACCACGCGGGTGCCCTGGGGCGACGAGTCGATGGTCAACACGCCGCCGATCGCCTCCATCCTTTCCATCATGTTGCGCAGGCCGATGCCGCGCTGCGGATGCACGGCCACGCTGTCGGCATCGAAGCCAAGGCCGTCGTCCTCCACAGTGAGGCTCAAGCAGCGGCGCTTGCGGCTCAGGCTCATCTCGATGCTGCGCGCGCCGGCGTGGCGTTCGGCATTGGTCAAGGCTTCCTGCGCGATGCGAAACAGCACCGTGCCCGCCATCTCCGGCAGCACGTCGACCGCGCCTTCGGTGCGAAAGCGCACCGGGGTGCCGCCCTCGTCGCCGAATTCGCCGGCCAGGTGCTGCAGCGCCGGCGCCAGGCCCAGGTCGTCCAGCAGCGCCGGGCGCAGGTCGTGCGAGATGCGGCGCACTTCGCCCAGCACCGATTTCACCTGTTCCACCGTGCGGTCCAGGTTGGCGCGGGCGGCCTGCTGCTGCTCGGCGTTGCCGGCCAGCCGGATGATGCCCGCTTCCAGTTGCAGCTTGACCGAGACCAGCGCCTGGCTGATCCCGTCGTGCAGGTCGCGCGACAGGCGCGCGCGTTCGTCTTCCTGCGATTTGACCACGCGCTGCGCCAAAGCCTTGAGTTTGGCGTCGGCCACGCGCAGCTCGCGCAAATTCAGCGCCAGGCCGGCGCCGGCCACCGCGCATGATGCCAGGATCGCCAGCCCGGCAATCCACAGCAGGGTCTCTTCGATATTGCGCGACTGCTGGGCATCGACCTGGGCCAGCGCGCGCTCCACGTCGTCCAGGTAGATGCCGGTCCCCATCACCCAGCCCCAGTTCGCCACCGGCACCACGTAGCCGAGCTTGGGCGCCTGCTGGTTGGAAGACGGCTTGGCCCAGGTGTAGCGGTGGAAGCCTCCGCCGGCGCGGGCGCGCTCGATCAGGCGCTGGATGGTGGGCGTGCCGGAGGCGTCGACCCAGTTCCACATCTCGGTGCCCACCAGCTCGGGCTGGCGCGGGTGCATCAGGTTGCGCCCCTTTGTGTCGTAGACGAAGAAATACCCATCGTCGCCGAAGCTGAGCGACCCGAGGATGCGCTTGGCTTCGTCGAGCGTTGCCGCATCGTTGCGGCCGGAGCGCACCAGGTGGCCGATCGACTGGGTGGCCAGCGCCACGTAATGGCGCAGCTCGGCTTCCTTGCTGGCCAGGTAGGCGCGCTGGATGGTGGCGCGCTGCTGCTGGGCCAGTTCGGCAGCCTGCTGGCGCACGAACAGGGCGATTGCGCACAGGGCCACGATCAGCGGCGCGATCGCCAGCACGATGACTTTCTGCCTCAGCCGCATGTTCCTGACTCCCCTTACTCCAAGCCATCTATTCTAAGGCGTAACGGGCTCGGCAGCCTGCGTACTACTACGGAGCCGCTGCGTAATCATGCGCTTGTGGTGCTGATAGTCATGCAACATACTCCGCGGTACGCTGTCAAAAAACCGCTGGTAGTCGTGCTCCCTGGGGTCAGGCTGCCGGTCAAAACAAGAATCATCCCATCTTCGGAGGAGCACCATGAAACGAATGTCGAGCACGCTCGGCTGGGCCGCGCTTGCGGTCCTCGGCGCCTTTTCGCTCGGTTATATCGCAGTCAAGCGCGGTGAAACCATCAATGCGATCTGGATCGTCGCCGCCGCCGTCTGCGTCTACCTGATCGCCTACCGCTTCTATAGCCGCTTCATCGCCTACAAGGCGCTGGGCCTGGACGCCACGCGCCAGACCCCGGCCTACAAGTACAACGACGGCCTGGACTATGTCCCGACGAATAAATACGTGCTGTTCGGCCACCACTTCGCGGCCATCGCCGGCGCCGGCCCGCTGGTCGGCCCCGTGCTGGCCGCGCAAATGGGCTATTTGCCGGGCATGATGTGGATACTGGCAGGCGTCGTCTTTGCCGGCGCCGTCCAGGACTTCATCGTGCTGTTCATGTCGACCCGCCGCGACGGCCGCTCGCTGGGCGACCTGATCAAATCGGAAATGGGCGAGGTCCCGGGCCTGATCGCGCTGCTGGGCACCTTCATGATCATGGTGATCATCCTGGCCGTGCTCGCGCTCATCGTCGTCAAGGCGCTCACCGGCTCGCCCTGGGGTACCTTCACCGTGATGGCCACCATCCCGATCGCGCTGTTCATGGGCCTGTACTCGCGCTACGTGCGCGTGGGCCGCATCGGCGAGATCTCGATCATCGGCTTCGTGCTGCTCATGCTCGCCATTATCGGCGGCCAGTGGGTGCACGATTCGCCGACCCTGGGCCCGATGTTCACCTTCACCGGCACCGAGCTGACCTGGATGCTGATCGGCTACGGCTTCGTCGCCTCGGTCATTCCCGTGTGGCTGCTGCTGGCGCCGCGCGACTACCTGTCGACCTTCCTGAAGATCGGCACCATCGTGGCGCTGGCGATCGGCATCGTGATCGTCGCACCGGACCTGCGCATGCCGGCCATGACCAAGTTCATCGACGGCACCGGCCCGGTATGGTCGGGCAGCCTGTTCCCCTTCCTGTTCATCACCATCGCCTGCGGCGCGGTGTCGGGCTTCCACGCCCTGATTTCGTCGGGCACCACGCCCAAGATGATCGAGAACGAAACCCACGCTAGATTGATCGGCTACGGCGGCATGCTGATGGAATCGTTTGTGGCGATCATGGCGCTGGTGGCGGCTTCCACCATCGACCCGGGCATCTACTTCGCCATGAACAGCCCGGCCGCCGTGCTGGGCACCACCGCGCAGACCGCGGCCGCGGCCGTGTCGCAGATGGGCTTCGTCATCACCCCCGAATCGCTCGAGCAGATGGCGCGCGACGTCGGCGAGCACACCATCATCTCGCGCGCCGGCGGCGCACCGACCCTGGCGGTGGGCATGGCCCACATCCTGTCGAACGTGGTCGGTGGCCAGGCCATGATGGCCTTCTGGTACCACTTCGCGATCCTGTTCGAGGCGCTGTTCATCCTGACCGCGGTCGATGCCGGCACCCGCGCGGGCCGCTTCATGCTGCAGGACTTGCTGGGCGCCTTCGCTCCCTCGCTCAAGCGCACCGAGTCGCTGCCGGCCAACCTGCTGGCCACCGGCCTGTGCGTGGCGGCCTGGGGCTACTTCCTGTACCAGGGCGTGGTCGATCCGCTGGGCGGCATCAACACCCTGTGGCCGCTGTTCGGCATCGCCAACCAGATGCTGGCCGGTATCGCGCTGATGCTGGGCACCTGCGTGCTGTTCAAGATGAAGCGTGCGCAGTACGCCTGGATCACGATCGTGCCGACCCTGTGGCTGCTCGCCTGTACCCTCACCGCCGGCTGGCAGAAGATCTTCGACGCCAATCCGAAGGTCGGCTTCATGGCCCACGCCAACAAGTTCCAGGACGCGCACGATGCCGGCACGGTGCTGGCGCCGGCCAAGTCGCTCGAGCAGATGGAGCGCATCATCTTCAACGACTACGTCAACGCGACGCTGGCCGGCTTCTTCATGTTCGTGGTGCTGGCGGTGCTGGTCTACGGTATCCGTACCGTCATGGCCGCCCGCAACAACAACACCCCGACCGCGAAAGAAACCGCCTACGTCGCCATGAACCCGCAGGTGCAATGATGTTCAGCGACCTGGTAGATGCCGGACTTCAGGCAACCAAGCAGGCAGGCAAGTACCTTGGGCAGAGCATGCGCCTGATGGTCGGCCTGCCCGAATACGACACCTACCTGGCGCACATGGAACGTACCCATCCGGACCAGGCGCCGATGAGCTACGAGGAATTCTTCCGCGAGCGCCAGGAGGCCAGGTATGGGGGAAATCGGGGAACCTGTTGTTGAAGGTTGCTGATTGATCGACAGGAAGGGACGCTGCGGCGTCCCTTCCTGTTTGCCGTCCCGCCCCTGCCCCGCGCTTCACCTTCCCTATGTTGACTTCCATCAACGCCCCCCACCTCCCTTAAACGTATATTTTTTTCTTGCGGGAATTTGCATTCCGCAAAGGAGGTTCTGTTTCGTCCGAAGCAGGACCGCTCCGCCGTGCCTGCGGGATCAGAATGCCGAACTTCGAGCGCTCCAGCCTGAACCAGAAGCTGACCATCATCTCGCTGCTCTCGACGGCGACCGCGCTGCTGTGCGTGTTCGTTGCCTTTGCCGCGACCTCGGTGGCCAACCACCGCAAGGCCGAGGCCATGCAGCTGGCCACCTTTGCCAAGGTGATCGGCGCCACCAGTGCTGACGACCTGCTGCTGCGCGACCGCAAGCGCGCCGCAGCCGCCCTGGCCGCCCTGGGCGCCAAGCGCGAGATCTCCTCGGCCGTGCTCTACGACCGCCACGGCCAGCCCTTCGCCTGGTACCCGGTCGACAAGGATGTCAAACCGGATGCGCTGGACGGCGTCGACGACGCGGCGCTGGACGGCGCCAATGCCCAGGGCCAGCGCCTGGCGTCGCGCAGCCTCAGCCTGTACCAGCCTGTGCTCGACGGCGAGCTGCAGGTGGGCGTGATCATGATCGAGACCGACCTGGTCTCGACCTGGATCGACATCCTGGCAGGCCTGGCCATCATGGGCCTGGCCATGCTGGCCTCGCTCCTGGTGTCGATCGCCATGGCCGGCCGCTTCAAGCGCGCGATCGCCGAGCCGGTGACGAAACTGATCCAGGCGGCGCAAAAGGTCTCCACCAGCCAGAACTACAGCCTGCGCATCGCCCACCAGCGCACCGACGAGCTGGGCCAGCTCATCGACAGCTTCAACACCATGATGGCCCAGATCGAAGACCGCGGCGCGGCGCTGCTGCACCACCGCGACGAGCTGGAACGCCAGGTCGGCGTGCGTACCGAGCAGCTGGAAAAAGCGAAGAATGCCGCCGAAGCGGCCAGCCGCGCCAAGAGCGCATTCCTGGCCACCATGAGCCACGAGATCCGCACCCCGATGAACGGCGTGCTGGGGATGACGGAAATGCTGCTCGCAACAGGGCTCACCGAGGCCCAGCGCAACTACACCACCCTGGTCAAGCGCTCGGGCGAGCACCTGCTCGTGATCATCAACGACATCCTGGATTTCTCCAAGATCGAGGCCGGCAAGCTCACCATCGAGTACATCAACTTCAACCTGTGGGACCTGCTGGACGACATCCACAACGTCTACACGCCGCAGGCGGCCTCCAAGGGCATCGGCTTCGACTTCGACATCGCCAACGATATTCCCGTGGCGATCTGCGGCGACCCGAACCGGCTGCGCCAGATCATGGCCAATTTGCTGGGCAACGCCATCAAGTTCACCGACCAGGGCCGCATCCTGGCGCGGGTGCGCGTGGCCAGTGAAGACACCCAGTCGGTGGTGCTGCGCTTCGAAGTGCACGACACCGGCATCGGCATTTCGCGCGAGGCGCGCGCACGCCTGTTCGAAGCCTTCTCGCAGGCCGACGATTCCACCACCCGGCGCTACGGCGGCACGGGCCTCGGGCTGGCCATTTCCAAGCAGCTGGTCGAGCTCATGAAAGGCGCCATCGGCGTGGACAACGCGCCCACGCGCGGCTCGATCTTCTGGTTCACGGTCAGCTTCGACAAGCGCCGCGTCGATCCGGACGCACCCGGCCACCGCCAGCACACGCTGGACAACCTGCGCGTGCTGATCGTCGACGAGGACGAATCGAGCCGCCTGGACGTGGTCCAGCAGCTGCAGGCCTGGCGCGCCACCGTCGACGGCGCGGCCACCGCGGCCGGCGCCTACGAGCGCCTGCTCAATGCCGCCAAGGCCGGGCGGCCCTACGACGCGGCCGTGCTGGACATGGAGATGACCCATACCAGCGGCCTGGCGCTGGCCGCCTCGATCAAGGCCGAGGCGGCGGTGCGCGCCACCCACCTGGTGCTGATCAGTCCCGAACGGCTCGCGGCCGACCCGGGGCAGCGGCGCAATGCCGGCGTGGCCTACCAGCTGGTCAAGCCGGCCAGGGGCGCCGACCTGTATGCCTGCCTGGCGGCCTGCGCGGCGCGCCTGCACGCGCCGGCGCCCGCGCCGGCCGAAGGTCCGGCCTGGTCGGTGGCGCCCGCCACCAGCGCGCACCTGCAGCGCGCCGTGCCGGCGGGCGGCGCCGCGCCGCGCCCGGCCAAGCGCGCCCGCGCGCGGCGCGTGCTGCTGGCCGAGGACAACCCGGTCAACGTCGAAGTGGCGAAAGCCATGCTCGAGAGCCTTGGCATGGAAGCGCATTGCGCGCGCAACGGCCAGGAAGCGCTGCAGGCGGTGCGCGACGCCAGCTGGGATGCGGTGCTGATGGATTGCCAGATGCCGGTGATGGACGGCTTCGCCGCCACCGCCGCGATCCGCCGCCACGAACGCGAAGCGGGCCGCGCGCGCACGCTGCCGGTCATTGCGATTACCGCCAACGCCCTGCAGGGCGACCGCGAGGCCTGCCTGGCCGCCGGCATGGACGACTACCTGTCCAAGCCCTTCACCCAGCAGCAGCTGGCCGCCGTCATCGGGCGCTGGCTGGCGGTGCCGCTGGCCGCCACCGCCCACCACGGCGATGTTCCGCCGCGCCTGCCGCCGGAAACCGTCGAGGTGATCCAGCGCGAAGCGGTCAACCGCGCGGCGCTCGAGAACATCCGGGCGCTCAGCCGCGACGGCGGCGACGCCCTGGTGCAGAAAGTGGTTGCCGCCTACATGGGCGACACGCCCAGGCACCTGGCGACGCTGCGCCAGGCCGTTGCCGGGATCGATCCCGGCAGCGTGCGCCGCGTGGCCCATGGCCTGAAGTCGTCCAGCGCGAATATCGGCGCGGCGCGGCTGGCAACGCTGTGCAAGGAACTCGAACAGCTCGGACGCGCCGAGACCGTCGATGGGGCCGACCGCATCCTCGCCGACATGGAGCACGAATTCCAGTCGGTACGCCATTCGCTTCACGCCATGCTTGAAAAGGAAACCTGAGATGCGATCTTCCTCTCCCCTGAAGCGCGGAACGGTGCTGGTCGCGGACGACGATCCCGTCATGCGCCTCTTGATGCTCGAAATGCTGGCCCAGGTCGGGCTGGACGCGATCGAGGCGCTAGATGGCGCGGCGGCGGTCGAGCTGGCGCAAAGCCGTTCGCCCGACCTGATCCTGATGGACGTCGAGATGCCGCGCATGGACGGCTTTGCCGCCTGCGAAGCGATCCGCCGCAACGAAGCGGCCCAGGGCGGCGACGGCGCCAGCGTGCCGATCGTGATGGTCACCGGCGGCGACGACCTGGAAGCGGTCACGCGCGCCTACGAGATGGGCGCGACCGATTTCATCTCCAAGCCGATCAACTGGCCGATCCTCGGGCACCGCGTGCTCTACGTGCTGCGCGCGAGCGACGCCATCGCGCGCCTGCGCATCGCCGACGCCCAGAACCGCGCGGTGCTGGCCGCGATTCCCGACACCTTCTTCCGGCTCGACCGCGACGGTTTCTACCTCGATTACGAGCCGGGGCAGGAGCAGCCCGGCCGCGGGCGTACCGCGCCCAAGCCCCAGCCCTGCATCGGCAAGCATATCGGCGACGTGCTGCCGGCGGACATTGCCAGCCGCATGCTCGAGCAGATGCACGCCGTGCTCACCACCCAGCAGGTACGCTCGGTCGAATACGAACTGGAACATTGCGGCGAGTCCCAGCATTTCGAGGCGCGGCTGGTGGCCACCAGTACCTCGCAGGTGCTGGGCCTGGTGCGCGACATCAGCGAGCGCAAGCGCGCCGAAGAGCAGATCCGGCGCCTGGCCTATTGCGACAGCCTGACCGGCATCCCGAACCGCCAGGCCTTCCTCGAGACGCTCGAGCGCGAGCTGCAGCGCTCCAAGATCGGCAACAAGAAGTTCGCGGTGCTGTTCATGGACCTGGACGCATTCAAGCGCATCAACGACACGCTCGGTCACAATGCCGGCGACGCGCTGCTCAAGATGGTGTCCGAGCGCCTGCGCGAGACCACCCGCCCGAGCGACCTGGTCTCGCGCGGCGACGGCACGGGCGCCGGTACGGCCGACCACACCTCGAACCTGGCGCGGCTGGGCGGCGACGAATTCACCATCCTGATCCCCGACCTGGAACGGGTCGAGCATGCGCTGAACGTGGCGACCCGCGTCAAGGAAGCGATGCGGCGGCCCTTCCTCATCGAGGGCAACGAAATCTTCGTCACCGCCAGCATCGGCATCTCGCTGTTCCCGGAAGACGGCGACGACTGCGGCTCGCTGCTGAAATTTGCCGACACCGCCATGTACCACGCCAAGAACTGCGGCAAGAACAACGCCAAGTTGTACAGCTCTTCGCTGACGATGCAGATCATGAGCCACGTGAAGCTCGAAGTGGGGCTGCGCCGCGCGCTGCAGAACGACGAGCTTTACCTGGTCTACCAGCCGCAGCGCGACGTGCGCACCTCCGAGATCGTCGGTGTCGAAGCCTTGGTGCGCTGGCGCCATCCCGAGCGCGGCCTGGTGCCGCCCACCGAGTTCATCCCGCTGGCCGAGGAGACCGGCCTGATCGTGCCGATCGGCGAATGGGTGCTGCGCACCGCCTGCCGCCAGGCGCGCACCTGGCAGCGCCTGGCCCAGCGCACGCTGCGCATGGCCGTGAACCTGTCGGCGCGCCAGTTCAAGGACGAGAATTTGTCGCAGATGGTGCACTCGGCGCTGCTCGATGCGGGACTGGAACCGCGCCTGCTGGAACTGGAACTTACCGAAGGCACCCTGATGGACGACGCGCGCGCCACCATGGTCACGCTCGAGCGCCTGCGCGGGATCGGCGTCTACCTGTCGATCGACGACTTCGGCACCGGCTACTCGTCGATGAACTACCTGAAGCGCTTCGACGTGCGCGCGCTGAAGATCGACCGCAGCTTCATCAACGGCCTGCCCCAGGATTCAGAGAACGCGGCGATCACGCGCGCCATCATCGCGATGGCGCACGGGCTGAAGATGGTGGTGGTGGCCGAGGGCGTCGAGACCGGCGAGTAGCTCCTGATGCTGGAGCAGTATGGCTGCGATATGGTGCAGGGTTACTTCCTGGGGCATCCGTCGAATGCCGACGACATCACGGGGATGCTGAAGACGCCCCTCCTGCTGCCGGACCGGCTGGCGCTGCCGGCCAAATAGCTTACCGGGTGGGCGGCGCAGCCGCCCACGCTACGGCACGAGCCGCAAGGTATGGCGCGCCGCCCCCGGCAACAGCGGCACCGGCTTCCCCTGCGCCCACTCCTTGTGCCCCGCCAAAAAGAACGGCGACAGCGGATGCCCGCTCTGCCCGCCCGGCATGTTGTACAGCCCCTCCTCTTCGCGCCCCGGCGACACCGTCATGCGCTCGGACTGGCCGAAGTTCGGCCCGGCCACGCGCGGCATGTGGGCGTCTCCCGCCAGCTGGTCGGGCGGCGCCGACAGGAGCGACTTCAGGGCCGGCACCGCCATCCCGATCGGATGCCCGATCGCCGCCGTATTGCGCTTGCCCCAGGTGGCCTCGGCCAGCGGCTTGCCGTCCTTGCCCAGGTCGCGGATCACGCGGTCCACCGCCGCCAGCTCCACCGCGCGCCAGTCGGCGTAGCCCTGCGGCAGCCAGCCGGCGGGACGCGCTTCCAGCAGGCGCGCGATCACGTCCGGCCAGCGGCTCGATGCCGCGCCTGGTGTGACCGTGCGGCCAAGCGCGCGCATTTCCTTGCCGGCGCCGCCGTACAGCAGGTCGTGCAGCGCCCACATATAGCCGCGCGCCAGGCGGAAACCCACGGAATCGACGCTGGCGCGGCCGGTCCAGCTGGTTTCCAGCAGGCGGCGGAACTCGGCGCGGTCCGGATGGCCGGCCAGCGCCTTCCCGTCCAGCGCGGCCAGCGCCCGCTCGCGCCAGGGCGCCACGAACAGGGCGCGGTCGTCGAGCGCCGCGTCGAACACCTGGCGCACGCCGGTTGTCGGCCCGAGCGCGCGCAAGCCCTCGGCCAGCTGGCGGTTGCGGGCGCCGATGTCGAAGCCGCCGTCGCCGATCAGGGCCGCGCCCTCGTTCATCAACTGGCGGCTGTTGGCGGTCGAGAGCTGGCCGTCGGCGGGGTTCACCACGCGCGGGTAGCGCGCCGGCGGCAGCAAGGCAGTCCAGGTCGGGACGGGGCCATCGGCTGCCAGCGGGAAGGTGGCGTCGACCGGCGCGGTGGCGCGCTGCGGCAGCAGGCCGGCGATGGTCCAGCCGATATTGCCCGCGGCGTCGCCGGCCACGAAGTTCTGCGCCGGGATGCCGTCGGTGGCGGCGATCGCCAGCGCCTCGTCGACGCTGGCCGCGGTTTCCAGCTTGAGGTGGTTGAAGTTGAGCGCGGCCGGGTCGTGGGCGATCCAGTGCAGCGCGTACTGGCGCCCGCCCACCTCGCGGATGGGGCCGAGCGAGGTGTCGCGCACCTCGAAGCGCTCGCTTGCTGCGCCCTTCACCGCGATCGTCTCGGCATGGACGGCCGGGGTCTCCCAGCCGTTTGGCGTGCGCACCTGGCCTGGGCGCGCCGGGTCGAGGCCGAGCGCCACCAGGTCGACCAGGTCGGCATAGCTGTTGGTGAAGGACCAGGCGACCTGCCCGTTGCTGCCGACGATGATGGCCGGCGGCGCGCCCGCCAGGCTCACGCCCACGACGCGCCGCTGCCGGCCTTGCGCGTCCGGGTAGCGCAGCGCCAAGCGGTACCAGATGTTCGGCAATTGCAGCCCGAGATGCATGTCGTCGGAGACGATGGCCGCGCCGCTGGCGCTGCGGCTGCCCGCGACCGCATAGTTGTTGCTGCCGACCGAATCGACGTAGCTTGCGGACGCCAGCCGCTGGGCCGCGTCCGGCGCGGCGGCCTGTCCCCACCAGCCTGGGGCGCGCGCGGGAATCGGCTCCGGGGCCGGGGGTGCGCCGCCGTCGAGCGTGGCGTCCCAGCTGCTGGCCTCGGGCAGCAGGAAGGCCAATTGGGCCGCATCGCTGTGCTCGCGCAGCCAGCCGCGCGCCAGCTCGCGCGGCTCCTGGTTGTTCTGCAGGTCGAGGTACATCGCCCACACCACCAGCAGCGAATCGGCGGCGCTCCAGGGACGCAGCTCGGCGCCGGTCAGCGCGTATTCGAAGGGCTTGGCGCCCAGCGCCTTGACCCCGTCATTGACACCGGCGACGTAGCGCTCGAGCAAAGCACGCTCCCTCGCGGGCAGGCGCGCCAGGGCCAGCGCGGCGCGGGCGCGGAATCGGTGCAGGCGGTGGCCGCGGTCCATCGGCACGGCGCGCGGGCCGAACAGCTCGGCCAGTTCGCCCGCGGCGGTGCGGCGCAGCAGATCCATCTGGAAGAAGCGTTCCTGGGCGTGGACGAAGCCGGTGGCATAGGCCACGTCCTCACGGTTGGCGCCGCTGATCAGGGGCACGCCGGCGGCATCGCGCGCAATCGTTACCTGTGCTCCCAGGCTGGGTGCGCGGCGCTCGCCGTCGAGCTGGGCCAGACTGGCGCGCAGGTAGAGCCAGGCGCCCGCGGCCGCGAGCAGCGCGAGCAGTAGCAACCCGGCCAGGGTGCGCAGGGTCCAGGTCTTCCATCGGCGCTGACGCATGGGTGTGTCTCCTTTGTTTTTAGGGGGAATATCTTGCCAGAAAATCCCTTTGCTGGGCGGACAGACGGCGCTTGCAAGGCCGTGCACGATTGATTTACCCGCGACGGGTGGTGCTCCGCAGTTCTATACTGGCATCGCGACGCCAGGACGGCGGGCAAAGGAGGCAATCATGCGCATTTCGAGTATTCCCGTAGTGGCCTTGACGCTTGCGTTGGCGGCATGCACCACGCCGCAACAGCGTGCCGAACGCATGCAGGCGGAGATGGCCCAGATGATGGCGATTTATGGTCCGGCCTGTTCGGGCCTGGGCTATGCGCCCAACAGCGACCCGTGGCGCCAGTGCGTGCTGCAGCTCAGTACGCGCGAAGAATTGCGCCAGATCGGCAACAGTCCATCCTTCTATGGAGGCTGGGGCGCCCGTCACTGGCGTGGGGGCGGCTATTGGGGTCCGTACTGGTAAGCAGGGCCAGGGCGAAAGCGGCCTTGGTCAGGGCGGTGCGCGTCGCCGCCACCCGGCCCACGCTTGCCTGTGCGTGGCGCAGCAGGCGCGCATAGCGCAGGTCGGGCGGGTGCAGCCCCAGGCGCACCAGCGGCTGGCTGCCCAGGGCCATGGCCAGCAGGTCCGCCAGCACCGGCGAGGCCAGGCGTCCGCTGCGGTTGCGGGCCGCATACACCAGCGATGGCGACAGCACCGATGATGACCGCCCTGCCCCTGCGGCGCCGCCACGCCAATGCCGCAGCAGGTGGAAACGCCTGAAGGTCGTCGTGTAATCGAAGTCGAAACGGCCCAGGGCTTCCCAGGCCCCCTCCCCCATCAGCCAGGCCGGCGGCACGAAGCCGCGCACCGGCCAGCCGCGCTCGGCGAACCAGTCCAGTCCCATGTCGATGCGGCGCGCGGCTTCCCCTGCATCCAGGGCGGCAAACTCGCCTTCATGGGTGTAGGCGCCGCGAAAGAAGCGCTCGATCATGCCGCCTCCGCGCGGCGCCGTGTCGAGATGGGTGTAGCCGTGCAGCGCCAGCTCGTCGCCGCGCGCCAGCATTTGTTCCAGCCCCGCTTCCATGCGCGCCAGGTCGCCGCCGCCCCGGTGGTAATGCGGCACCACCAGCCAGGTCAGCGGAATGTCGGCGGCTGCGCGGATGGCGCCGGCCAGGCGGGCGCACTCCTCCCAGCTCGATGGCGCCACGTCATGGATCGACACGCACAGCGCGCGCAGGCCGGCGCCGCCCGCCGCACCCGTATGCGTGGTTGCACAGGATTGGCCGCCACCGGGCAACTTCATATGCGTGGGCGCAATCGCCTGCGGCGCCCCTGGCTCAGTCGCTGACACAGAACCGCTCCACTGCCCGCGGGGCGCCCGGGCGCGCCGCCAGCAGGCTGCCGTAGCGGTGCATCAGCTGCGGGAAGATCTGCTTCCAGTCGTAGTGCTCGTGCGCCTTGCGCCGTGCGTTGGCGCCGAGGCGCTCGCGGTCGCGGTCGCCGGCGTAGACGGCCTCGATCGCCCCGGCCAGGCTGGCGGCGTCGTTCGGGCGCGCCAGGATGCCGGTCTCGTCGTCCACCAGTTCGGCCACCCCACCCGCCTTGACCCCCACCACCGGCAAGCCGCAGGCCATGGCCTCGAGCACGATCAGGCCGAAGGTCTCGCAGTCGCCCGGATGCACCAGCAGGTCGCAGCTGGCCAGCACCCGCGCGAGCTCGCGCTGGTCGCGCTTGAAGGGCAGGATGCTCAGCTGCGGATGCGCCGGCAGCGGCGCCCCGCCCCCGACCAGCAGCAGGTGGTAGGGCTGGCCGAGCTTGCCCACTGCCTCGATCAGCAAGGGCAGCTTCTTGTCGGCGGTGAAACGGCCCGCATACACCAGCAGCCGCGTGTTCTCGGAAAGTCCCAGTTCGGCGCGCAGGGTCTCGCTGCGGCGCCTGGGATGGAAGATCGCGCTGTCGATGCCCAGCGGCTGGTGCATCGCATGGCCCACGCCCATGTCGGCCAGCTGGTGCACCATCAGGCGGCTGGGCGCGAGCACGGTATCGAATTCGCGGTACAGGTGGGCCAGGTATTTGCAGCTGCCCTGGGAAATAGCGTCGCCAAAACGGTTTTGCATCAGGCGCGGCAGGTCGGAATGGTAGAAGGCGATGGCCGGGATGCCGAGTTCCTGGCGCAGGCGCAGCGCGGCCCAGGCACTGTGGCCGGCGTCGCCCGCCTCGATCAGGTCTGGCCTGGCCGCGCGCAGGCGGCGCGCCGCGCTGGCGACCGAGACCGGCATGCGGTAGCCGTTGATGCCGGGCAGCGCCACGGCCGGCACCCGCACCAGCCTGGGCAGGCCGCTGCCATCCTCGTCTTCGTCGCAGACGTTGGGACTGAAGATGCTGTGCCGCGCCCAGCCGTAGCGCGACAGCCAGCGTGCCTTGGCATTCAGGTAGGTGCTGACGCCGCCGCCTTCGGCCGCGTAGAACATCGTGATGTCGACAAGATGCATGGTGGGTCCGCTGAAAGTGCCAAGATAGCAGCGGTCCGATGGCCAGGCTTGCGCGCACGCAGGCGCGCATTCAGGCTGCTCGCGTAGAGCAGCTGCAAGCAAGGTTCAGCGGTCCCTGCTACCGGGTCGTCATGCAGTGGATTATGCGCTGCGCCGATCGAGCATGGCGCGCGCTATCGTGCCGGCGTCGACATACTCGAGTTCGCCACCGACGGGCACGCCGCGGGCCAGGCGGCTGACCTTCAGGCCGCGCGCCTTGAGCATCTCGCTGATGTAATGGGCGGTCGCTTCGCCCTCGTTGGTGAAATTCGTGGCCAGCACCACTTCGCCCACCACGCCGTCCGTGGCGCGCCCGACCAGCTTGTCGAGGTGCAGGTCGCGCGGGCCGATGCCGTCGAGCGGCGAAAGCCGTCCCATCAGCACGAAGTAGAGGCCCTTGAAGGTCATGGTCTGCTCGATCATCAACTGGTCGGCAGGGGTTTCGACGACGCACAGCAGCGCACGGTCGCGCGCTTCGTCGGCGCACAGCTCGCACACTTCGGTGTCGGAGAAGGTATTGCACATGGCGCAGTGGTGCACTGTGTCCACTGCCTGGTAGAGCGCGCGCGACAGCATGGCCGCGCCTTCGCGGTCATGCTGCAGCAGGTGGAAAGCCATGCGCTGCGCCGACTTCGGACCGATGCCCGGCAGGCGCCGCAATGCCTCGGTCAGGAAGTCGAGCGACTTGGACATGGAGTGGTGGGTCCGCTCAGAACGGCATCTTGAAGCCCGGCGGCATCGGCATGCCGGCGGTCAGGCCGCTCATCTTCTCGCTGGAGGTTGCCTCGGCCTTGCGCACCGCATCGTTGAAGGCGGCCGCGACCAGGTCTTCCAGCATGTCGCGGTCGTCGCCCAGCAGCGACGGGTCGATGGTGACGCGCTTGACGTCGTTCTTGCAGGTCATGACGACCTTCACCAGGCCGGCGCCGGACTGGCCTTCGACTTCGATCAGGGCCAGCTGCTCCTGGGCTTTCTTCATGTTGTCCTGCATGGCCTGCGCCTGTTTCATCAAGCCTGCGAGCTGGTTTTTCATCATGGTCTGGGTCTCCAAAAAGTTCCGGATGGGTTGAATGGGGTAGATCTGGATCAGGTCAGGCTGCGGGCGCGGCCGGCTTCACCGAGCCGGGCACGACGAAGGCGCCGAAGGCCTGCTCCATGGCCTGCACGAAAGGCTCGGCGGCAACGATGGCCTCGGCCTGGCGCTGGCGCTCCTCGCGGTCGGCCTTGGCTTCGGCCGCGGCCGTGTACCAGGTCGGGCCGATTTCGGTATCGAGGGCCACGCGCACTTGCGGGAAATGTTCTTGCAGCGCGGCGGCCAGCTTCTCGCTGTTGCCGCTGGCGCGCAGGGTGTCGACCGGCACGCGCAGGCGGAAGGTCGCCGCATTGTCATGGGTGACGCATTCGATCAGTTCGGTCTGCAGCGCCAGTTGCTGCGACACGCCGCGCAGCGGCAGGCTGGCGGCCAGGGCCGGCCAGTTGCCGTCCCAGCCGATCGCCGGCACCGGCGTGATGACATAGGCGTGCGGCGGCCTGGCCGGGGCGCGCACCGGCGCGGCGGCCTGCACGGGGGCGGCGGCGACTGCCGGCGCATCGGCGGCGAGCGCCGTATCGTCGGAAAATTCGGTGACCCAGGACGGCGGCTCGTCTTCCGCGGGCGCCCCACCCATGCGCGCCTGCGGCTGCGCCGGCGCGGCTGCCTGCGGCTGGCCGCTGTCCCATGGCGGTGCGGCGCCCGGGACGGCATTCGCGGCCGGGGCTGGCGCCATGCCGGCCGACGGTCCGGGGGCCGACGGCGCGGCGGGCGCCGGCGCGGCAACAGGCGCCGGCGCTTCCGGCGCAGGACGGCGTGCGCCGCCACCGCCGCCACCCGGGCGTCCGGAGGCGGCGCGGGCCGCTTCCAGCGCCGCATTGATCGCGGCGCGGGCCGAGGTCATGGCCGGCGCCGGGCTGGCGCTCGGTGCAGGCGGCGCGGCTTGTGCTGCCGGGGCCGGGCGAACCGGCGCCGGGGCTGGCGCCGCGGGTGGCGCGAACGAAGCCGGCGCCGGCCGCGCGGGCGCTACCGCCGCATGGCTGGCCGCGGCCACGGCCGCCGCGCGCGCCGCAGGGGCTGGCGCAGCTGCGGCTACGCTGGGCGGCTCGGCGCCGCCCTGTCCGGGGCGAAAGGCAAGCATGCGCAGCAAGGTCATGGTGAAGCCCGCGTATTCGTCCGGCGCCAGGCCGATCTCGTTGCGGCCATGGACGGCGATCTGGTAGTACAGCTGCACTTCCTGCGCATCGAAGGCTTGCGCCAGGCGCAGGATGTCGCTGAGCTCCGGCAGGTCTTGCGGGACGGCCGCGGGCACCGATTGCGCCAGCGCGATCCGGTGCAGCAGGGTGCCGAGGTCTTGCAGCGCGCCGTTGTACGACAAGCTGCGGCTGGCCATCTCGTCGGCCACCGCCATCAGGTCTGCGCCGTCCTGGGCCAGCAGTGCGTCGAGCAGGCGCACCAGGTAGGACTGGTCGAGCGCGCCCAGCATGCCCTGCACGGCTTCCAGGGTCACCTGGCCGGCGGCGTAGGCAATCGCCTGGTCGGTCAGCGACAGCGCGTCGCGCATCGAGCCGTGCGCGCCTTGCGCCAGCAGGCGCAGGGCCGGCTGCTCGAAGCTCACGCCTTCCTGCCCCAGGATGTTCTCGAGGTGGCCGACGATATGGCCTGGCGGCATCTGCTTGAGGTTGAACTGCAGGCAGCGCGACAGCACCGTGACCGGGATTTTCTGCGGGTCGGTGGTAGCAAGGATAAATTTCACATGCGGCGGCGGTTCCTCGAGCGTCTTGAGCATCGAGTTGAACGCGTGGTTGGTGAGCATGTGCACCTCGTCGATCATGTAGACCTTGAAGCGTGCATTGCTCGGCGCATACACCGCCTGTTCCAGCAGCTGGGCCATCTCGTCGACGCCGCGGTTGGAGGCCGCATCCATCTCGATATAGTCCACGAAGCGCCCGGCATCGATCGCGCGGCAGGCTTCGCAGGCGCCGCAGGGCTCGGGCGTGATCCCGCCCTGCCCGTCCGGGCCTGTGCAATTGAGCGACTTGGCCAGGATGCGCGACAGCGTGGTCTTGCCGACCCCGCGCGTGCCCGTGAACAGGTAGGCGTGGTGCAGGCGGCCGGTCTGCAACGCATGGGTCAGGGCACGGACGACGTGCTCCTGGCCAACCAGCGTGTCGAAGTTCTTGGGACGGTATTTGCGGGCGAGGACTTGATAGGACATGCCGGGATTTTACCGCAGTTGGCGGCCGCCGCGGACAATCCGCGGCGTGCCCGGCAACAACATCAAGGGCGGCTCAGCGGATCGCCAGCACCGGCCGGCTGTCCAGGCCATTGAGGCGGAACACGCTGACCACCTCGGCCAGGTGGCGCGCCTGCTCTTCCAGCGAATCGGCCGAGCTGGCCGCCTGCTCGACCAGGCGCGCATTGTCGCGGGTCGAGGCATCCATCGCATTGATGGCTTCGCCAATGGCGGCGATGCCGCCGGCCTGCTCGCGGCTGGCGTTGCTGATGCCGGCGATCAGGGCCGAGACCTGGCGCACGCTGCCCACCACCTGCTCCATGGTGGCGCCGGCCTGACGCACCAGTTCGCTGCCCGCCTCGACTTCCGCCACCGACTGGCCGATCAGGGCCTTGATCTCGTGCGCCGCCGTGGCCGAGCGCTGGGCCAGGTTGCGCACTTCCCCGGCCACGACGGCAAAGCCGCGGCCCTGCTCGCCGGCGCGGGCTGCTTCCACGGCCGCGTTGAGCGCCAGGATATTGGTCTGGAAGGCAATGCCGTCGATCACGGCAATGATGTCGGCGATCTTGCGCGAGGATGCATCGACCGCTTCCATCTTGCGCACCGCCGCGGTGACGATGTCGCCGCCGCGCGCCGCGATATCGGCAGCGCTGCCGGCCAGCTCGTTGGCGGCGCTGGCGCTGTCGGCGTTCTGGCGCACGGTGCCGGTGAGTTCGGCCATCGAGCGCACGGTGGCGTGGATCGAGGACGCCTGGGCGGTCGTTCGCTGGGCCAGCTCGGCATTGCCGGCGGCGATCTGGGCCGAGGTGGCGCTGGTGCTCTGAACGCTGTGCTGCACGCTGGCCAGCGCGCCTTCGAGCAGGCGCACCACGTCGCGCAGCGCCCGGCCGCTCTGGCTGGCACCCGGCAGCTCGCCGGCGCGCAGGTCGATCTTGCCGCCCTGGTTGGCCACCGCGGCCACGCTTACCCGCAGTTCGGCCGACTGCAGCGCCTCGCGCCGCAGCACCTGGGCCAGGAAGCACAGCACCGCGCATTCGGCGCCGACATAGGCGACGTGGATCAGGACGACGCCAAAACCCGGCTCGCTCAGGCACAGGGTCGGATAGCCGAGTTCCTGCATGTAGCTGAAGCTGGCGTGGTGCAGCGCCACCACCCCGGCCGCCGCGACGATCACGGCCCAGTCGCGGTAGCACAACAGGAAGGCGAGCAGCACGAAAATGCCGAAATGCAGCTCGGTACGGGCGCCGGCCTGGTGGATGTGCAGGGCGCAGAACACCATCATGGACATCGCCACCAGGATGCGCGAGACGCGGCTGCCGCCATGGACGACCGCGGCCAGGGTCGGAATGAGTGCGGCCGGCAAGCCGACCACGAGCGCGAGCTGCAGGCTGTCGCGCATGCCGGACAGGCCCAGGGCCATGACGAACAGTCCCCAGAGGATCGCGCACATGAAGCGGTCTGCCTGCCGATAGCTGGCCTCCAGTACGCCATTGACACTCTGCTTTTCCACGCCTGTCTCCAGTTGATATATGCAAGGATGCACATTCAATCAGAAAACAAACTTGCCGACAGGAAATTCGATGAAATCGCCGATGCAACAGCGGTTCATGTGCCGCAATGGCAACGCGAGCAATCGATAGGCAGCTGAAATGCAAAAAGCCGCTTGCGCGGCTGGATGTCTATACGGGGAAAGATGAAAGAGGCGAGCCTGATCTGCGGCACTTGCGGTGAACGGCTTTGGCTGCTTCGTTCCCGACCTGACCAGGTTAACCATGCCACAATGCGCAGGGGCCCGCCAGCGGCCATTATACCGCACGGCGGCAAGAATGGGGACATGCCTTTGCAGGGCGGCCGGCGTCGCCGGCCACCCCATATCAAATCCCCAGTTCCCCCCACAACCCATCGATGCGCGCCTTCACCTCCGGCGTCATCACGATCGGCGTGCCCCACTCGCGGTTGGTCTCGCCCGGCCACTTGTTGGTGGCGTCGATGCCCATCTTGCTGCCCAGGCCGCTGATCGGCGAAGCGAAGTCGAGGTAGTCGATCGGGGTATTGTCGACCATGACCGTGTCGCGGGTCGGGTCGACCCGGGTCGTGATCGCCCAGATCACTTCCTTCCAGTCGCGCACGTCCACGTCCTCGTCGACCACGACGATGAACTTCGTATACATGAACTGGCGCAGGAAACTCCAGACCCCGAACATCACGCGCTTGGCATGGCCGGCGTACTGCTTCTTCATCTGCACCACCGCCATGCGGTAGCTGCAGCCTTCCGGCGGCAAATAGAAATCGGTGATCTCGCTGAACTGCTTCTGCAGCAGCGGGATGAAGACTTCGTTCAGCGCCACGCCCAGCACGGCCGGCTCATCCGGCGGCTTGCCGGTGTAAGTAGAGTGGTAGATCGGGTCGCGCCGCATGGTGATGCGGTCGACCGTGAACACCGGGAAGCTGTCCTGCTCGTTGTAGTAACCGGTATGGTCGCCGTAGGGGCCTTCCAGTGCGTGCTCGAAGCCGGAGGGGTGGTTCGCATCCGGATAGATATGCCCTTCCAGCACGATCTCGGCGGAGGCAGGCACCCGCAGCTCGCTGCCGATGGCTTTGGTGAGCACCGTGCGCTGGCCGCGCAGCAGGCCGGCGAACTGGTATTCGGACAAGGAGTCCGGCACCGGCGTGACCGCGCCCAGGATGGTGGCCGGATCGGCGCCCAGGGCGACCGCCACCGGATAAGGCTGGCCCGGGTTGGCCAGCGCATGCTCGCGGAAGTCGAGGGCGCCGCCGCGGTGGGCCAGCCAGCGCATGATCAGCTTGTTCGGCCCGAGCACCTGCTGGCGGTAGATGCCCAGGTTCTGGCGCTTCTTGTGCGGCCCCTTGGTGATCACCAGGCCCCAGGTGATGAGGGGGGCGACGTCGCCCGGCCAGCAGTGCTGGATCGGCAATCTGCCCAGGTCCACGTCCTGCCCTTCCCAGACGATCTCCTGGCAGGGCGCGCCGCGCACTTCTTTTGGGGCCATGTCCCATACGGCCTTGACGAGCGAACCCATGCCCATGATGTCCTTGAATCCCTTGGGAGGCTCCGGTTCCTTCAGGCGCGCCAGCACGTGGCCGATCTTGCGCAGTTCGCTGACGTCGTCCGCGCCCATTCCCAGCGCCACCCGGCCGGGCGTGCCGAACAGGTTGCCCAGTACGGGAATCGTGTGCCCGGTCGGTTTTTCGAACAGCAGCGCAGGCCCGCCGGCGCGCAAGGTGCGGTCGCAGACCTCGGTCATCTCGAGATGGGGCGATACCGAAATGCCAACACGCTTGAGCTCGCCCATTTTCTCGAGCTGAGCCATAAAGTCCCGCAAATCTGAATATTTCATCAAGTTTTGATCGTTATCTCGACCGTAGAAGGTTGTTCAAGGCACCATCACAAGTGACTGATTTGACAAGCCTTTTCAAAATTTCGGCCAGGCAATCAGATCTAAAAGTAATAAGAGCGGATCGTGCTAGGGTTGACTTGGTATAAGCCAGCCCCTACAATCCGTCCTACTTGATGAGGCAGGCAAAACGTTTCGACATGATTTTAGCTTGTTCTCATGCATTCACGGGGTCGGGGCCCCACATGACATTTTAAGGAGTGTTCTCACTGGGCGTCTGCCCAACCCCCGAGACAGTTGTTGAGCCACTGGATCCGCCACCCCCACTGGGCCTGGCGGCCAGCTGAAGCAAAGCAATGACGGCGTTAGTCGGCCGCTAGGCGGCGACCTACGATATTTCTGATGCACGGCGATCAGTCCAGACACAGCGCAAATTTTCCATGTGCGCCGTGACGGGAATCTTTTTGCCGCGACAAGGGGAATTCGATGATCCATCGTTTCATCACGAGCGCAAGGCTCGTGCAATCCATGGCCAACCAGCCGGTGAGCTGGTCTTCCATGGGCAAGGCAGTACGCGGCGCAGCAAATGCCGCACGTAACACCCTGACCGTCTTCGGTCTCTCGGCAATCGCGATGCTCGCGCTGCTCTATACCAACGAAGGCGTGGCCAAGCGCGTCTCGGACGTGCTGGATCCCCAGCCTGAAATCGTTGCCGTCGCCGCTGCCGCGCCGGTCGCACCCGTCGTCGCCGAAGTGGCGGTCGAAGAACCTGCCCCGGCCGGCGCCTACAACGCGGCCCGCAACAGCAAGCAGCAGCAATTCGTCACCTCCTGGCTGAGCAAGCGCTACCGTGTTGCCAGCGATGCCGCCAACATGCTGGTCTCGACGGCCTACAGCACGGCGCACGACGTCAAGATCGACCCGCTCCTGATCCTGGCAGTCATGGCGATCGAATCGGGCCTGAACCCGTTCGCGGAGAGCCAGGCAGGCGCCAAGGGCTTGATGCAGGTCATGGCCAAGGTCCACCACGACAAGTTCGAGCAGGTGGGCGGCCAGAAGGCAGCCCTGGACCCCGCCGCCAACATCCGCGTCGGCGCCCTGATCCTGAAGGATTACGTCAAGCGCACCGGTTCGGTCGAAGGCGGCCTCAAGACCTATGTCGGCGCCGCCGACATGGAGACCGACCAGGGCTACGGCTCCAAGGTGCTGGCCGAATACCACCGCCTCAAGCAAGTGGCGCGCGGCCAGAACGTGCCGACCCGCACCCCGCCGTCGCTGCCTGCGCCGATCATGGTGAAGCAGGCCCCGGCCGCCGCTCCGACGGCTGCTCCAGTGGAAGCGCCTGCCGCGGCGCCTGCCGCGGCCGAGAGCCACACGGCGGAGACGCTGGCGACGCTGTAAGACGTGTTGATGGATGAATGAAAAACCACCGTTGCTGCGGTGGTTTTTTTTCGCCGGTCGAAACCCGGGCGTCGTCGCTACCCCGTAGGGTGCGCAGATTCTGCCCACGCGGTCAACGACGATGTGCGCCGATTCACAAGACAACAAAAAAGCCACCGGACATCGTCACGGTGGCTTTTTTAAGACCCTCTACTATATATAGAGGAAAGTAACGTCAGCGGCGCGTATCGCCACCCACCTCATCCGGCCGCATGCTCGAGGCCAGCTTGTCCAGCACGCCATTGACATACTTGTGGCCGTCGATGCCGCCGAAGGACTTGGTCAGCTCGACCGCTTCGTTGATCACGACGCGGTACGGGATTTCCGGGTGGTTCTTCAGCTCGTAGGCGCCCAGCAGCAGGACGCCGTGCTCGATCGGCGACAGGTCGGCGACATTGCGGTCGATCAGCGGGGAGATCGATTCGCGCAGCTCGACCGAGGTGCTGATGGCGCCGTTGAGCAGGTCGGCAAAATACTCGCCGTCCGCCTTTTCGAAGCCATGCGCGCCGCGGATGTTGGTGACGATGGTGCGCGCCGCTTCGTTGTTGAGCAGCCACTGGTACAGCCCCTGCAGCGCGAACTCGCGCGCGCGGTGGCGCGGGGTGCGGTTCTTGCTCGGGTTGGCGTGCAAAGTCTTGTCGTTCATGTGCGTGTTTCCTTATTCTTCTTCGGCCTGCAGCTCTTCCAGCGCAAACAGCAGGTTCGCCATCTCGACCGCCGCGCGCGCCGCTTCCAGGCCCTTTTCAGCCATGCGGGCCTCGGCCTGCTCGTCGTTCTCGGTGGTGAGCACGGCATTGGCGACGGGGATGCCGTAGTCCAGGCCGATGCGGGTGATGCCGGCGCCCGACTCGTTCGAGACCAGCTCGAAGTGGTAGGTCTCGCCGCGGATCACGGCGCCCAGGGCGACCAGGGCGTCGAACTGCTGGGTCTCGGCCATCTTCTGCAGCGCCAGCGGGATTTCCAGCGCGCCCGGCACGGTGATGTGAAGGATGTCTTCGTCCGCCACGCCCAGGCGCTTGAGCTCGGCCAGGCAGGACGACAGCAGGCCGTGGCCCACGTCGGCGTTGAAACGCGCCTGCACGATGCCGATGCGCAGGCCTTCACCTGCCATATTGCTTTCAAAAGTTCCTACCGTCATGGCTGACCTCTTCTCTTTATGTATTGGTTCTATATTAGTGTGTGTTCGGATCGGGCGTCGCGTACCGCGGCGCCTTAACCGGCCGGCTGCGGCAGGTAGCCCGTCACTTCCAGGTCGAAGCCCGTCATCGACGGCATCTTGCGCGGATTGGCCAGCAGCTGCATCTTGCCCACGCCAAGGTTGCGCAGGATCTGCGCGCCGATGCCGTAGGTGCGCAGATCCATCGAGGCGGCGCGGGCGCTCTTCAAGCTGGCGTCGCGCGGGGCGAACTGCGCGAACAGTTCGTCGGCGGTCTCGCCGGCATTGAGCAGCACGATCACGCCGCAGTCGCTGCCCTGGACCGCCTTCATGGCCGAGGCCAGGTCCCAGGAGTGCGTCGAGGCGCAATTGCCCAGCACGTCGAGGATCGACACCGGCTGGTGCACGCGCACCAGGGCTTCGCGTTCGGGCGCCAGCTCGCCGTGCACCAGCGCCAGGTGGGCCGCGCCGCTCGGCTTGTCGCGGAAGGCAACCAGCTTGAACTCGCCGTAAGGCGTGGAAAGCGGACGCTCGGCCACGCGCTCGACCAGGCTTTCGTTCTGGCTGCGGTAATGGATCAGGTCGGCGATGGTGCCGATCTTGAGATTGTGTTCCTTGGCGAACTCGATCAGGTCCGGCAGGCGCGCCATGGTGCCGTCTTCCTTGATGATCTCGCAGATCACCGAGGCCGGGTGAAGTCCGGCCATCGCGGTCAGGTCGCAGCCGGCTTCGGTGTGGCCGGCGCGCATCAGGACGCCGCCGTTCTGGGCGCGCAGCGGGAAGATGTGGCCGGGCTGCACCAGGTCGTCCGGGGTCGTGCCCTTGTTCACGGCCACCTGGATGGTGCGCGCGCGGTCGGCCGCCGAGATGCCGGTGGTCACGCCCTCGGCCGCTTCAATCGAGACCGTGAAATTGGTGCCGAAGGAGGTGCCGTTTTTCGAGGTCATCATCGGCAGCGCCAGCTCGTCGCAGCGCGCTTCGGTCAGGGTCAGGCAGACCAGGCCGCGTGCGTGGCGGATCATGAAATTGATCGCTTCCGGGGTGACGAAGTCGGCGGCAAGCACCAGGTCGCCTTCGTTCTCGCGATCTTCTTCGTCGACGAGAATGACCATGCGCCCGGCGCGCAATTCGGCAACGATTTCTTCGGTGCTGGAAATAGACATGCGGATTCCTTGAAACGGGAGGAGTTTTGCGTAATCCGTTATTTTAAAGGATTTACCGCCTTTCAACCTGACTCCCTCAGCCGGTCCGGCTTACAGCCCGGCGCTGCGATATCGTCAATCATTGTTGCCGAATAGCAACGTGCAATAATTTGTGTACATGTGTAGAAACTAAATTGTTAAGCTTCACATTCCTGCACGCAACAAGACGGCATGTCCACGCTTGACTAGATTATGATTAACACATTGCGGCCATTGATGTCGCCGAGGGTTGTCCCCGGCTACGCCGGCCCCTTTTGCGGAGTTGCCATGGCGGTAGTTCCATCATCTTGTGGTCCATGCGGCGCTTTCCCGGGAAGGCGTTGCTGATGGCCACGATCCTGATCGTCGACGACCGGCCCAGCAACCGCGCCTTCCTCAATGCCCTGCTCGGCTATACCGGGCACCGCCTGCTCGAAGCCGAAGACGGCGCCCAGGCCCTGGCCCTGACCCGCGCCCACCATCCCGAACTGGTCATCACCGATATCCTGATGCCGATCATGGACGGCTACGAGCTGGTCCAGAGAATCCGCCAGGACCCTGACCTGCGCGCCACCCGCATCATCTTTTTCTCGGCCGTCTACGCCGAGCGCGAGACCCAGGCCATGGCGGCGCGCTGCGGCGTGGCCACCGTGCTGCCCAAGCCTTCCGACCCGCACCAGATCCTCGACGCCGTCAACGCCGAACTCGGCGTGATCGAAGGCAGCCCTCCGGCGCCGCAGGCCGCGCCCGAAGAACGCGACCGCGGCCTGCCCTTCGACCTGTCCGCGCGCCTGGGCGAACTCGAGCGCATGTGCCTGTCCCTGATCGGCGAGCGCCGGGTCGACACCCTGGCCGCCTCCTTCCTCGACGCCGCCCGCCGCGTGCTGCACGCCGACTGCGCCGCTCTCTGCCTGCTCGACCGGGGCGAGCGCAACGTGCGCCACCTTGCGGCCTGGGCGCTCGATCCGGAACTGCTGGCCGGCCATGCCCAGGACGAGACCCGGCTGCCCGGCATGCTGCTGCGTGCGCGTGCGCCGCTGCGCCTGGTCGAGGGCGACACCTACCTGGGCACCCTGCCGTCCTGCCATCCGGGTCTGGGCAGCTTCCTCGGCCTGCAGGTGCACGACCTGCAGCACCCGCACGGCTGGCTGTACTGCGCCCGCCATCCGGGCGCGCCGGCCTTTACCGAGGAAGAAGAGCGCTGGGCCACGGCCCTGGCCGCCCAGCTGGCGGTGGCCTATGAAAACCTGAATTTGTACGACGTGGTGCAGCGCCACGCAGCCCAGCTGCAGCTCGAAGCGCTGGCACGCGCCGACGCCGACGTTGCCCTGCGCGAGAGCCAGCACCGGCTCGAGCTGAACCGCCAGGTCTTCGACAGTACCCAGGAAGGCATCATGATGACGGACGCCGAGGCCAATATCGTGGCCGTGAACCCGGCCTTCGAGCAGATCACGGGCTACCGCGAAGCCGACGTGCTGGGCCTGAACCCGCGCATCCTGCGCTCCGGGCGGCACGACGCCACCTTCTACCGCAGCATGTGGCATTGCCTGGAAAACGACGGCCAGTGGCGCGGCGAGCTCTGGAACCGCCGCAAGAACGGCGAAGTCTATCCCGAGCGCACCAGCATCAGCGCGGTGCGCGACGAGGCCGGCCGGCTGACGGCCTACGTGTCGGTGTCGACCGACCTGTCGGCGCTGAAGGCTGCGCACCACCAGCTCGATTTCCTGTCCAACCACGACGCCCTGACCCTGCTGCCGAACCGCTCGCTGTTCAACGACCGCCTGCAGCAGGCGATCGCCGCGGCGCGCCAGGGCGACGGCCAGCTTGCGCTGCTGCTGTTCAACGTGGACCGCCTCTCGCGCATCAACGACAGCCTGGGCCATGCCGCAGGCGACGCCGTGCTGCGCGAGATCGCGCACCGGGTCGGCGGCATCGCCGGCCCCACCGATACATTGGCGCGCCTGTCGGGCGACGAATTCGTCCTGCTGCTCACCGCCTGCGACGACAACGACGACATCATCCTGGCCGCGCGCCGCCTGATCGACGCCATCGCCCAGCCGCATGCGGTGGGCGGGCACGACGTGGTGGTCACCGGCAGCGTGGGCATCAGCATCTTCCCACGCGACGGCGGTGCGGCGGGCGACCTGCTCAAGTCGGCCGACGCCGCCCTGACCGACATGAAGGAGTCGGGCCGCAACGGCTTCCGCTTCTTCAAGGGCGAGATGAACGTCCAGGCGCTGCGCTGGCTGGCGCTGGAAACCCGGCTGCGGCGCGCCATCGAGCGCGGCGAGCTGGCCCTGCACTACCAGCCGCAGATCTCGCGCCTGGACGGCACCGTGGTGGGCATGGAAGCCCTGCTGCGCTGGCGCAGCGAGGAAATCGGCATGGTGCCGCCGGGCGACTTCATCCCGCTGGCCGAAGACACCGGCCTGATCCACCCGATCGGCGAATGGGTGATCCGCCAGGCCTGCCTCCAGAACAAGGCCTGGCAAAGCGCCGGCCTGCCGCCGGTGCGGCTCGCCGTCAATGTCTCGGCCAACCAGTTCAAGGCCGGTTCGGTCAGCGGCATCGTGCGCGCCGCGCTGGAGGAAAGCGGGCTGGCGCCGCGCTACCTCGAGGTGGAACTGACCGAAAGCGTGATGATGGGCGACAGCGCGGTGGCCGAAGCCCAGATGGCCGAGTTGCGCGCCATGGGGGTGTCGCTGTCGCTGGACGACTTCGGCACCGGCTATTCCTCGCTCGGCTACCTGTCGCGCTTCCCGCTGGATAAACTCAAGATCGACCAGACCTTTGTGCGCAACATCACCACCGAGCAGCGCAGCGCCGCCATTGCCCAGGCTACCATCGCGCTGGCCCAGGGCCTGTCGCTGTCGGTCGTGGCCGAAGGCGTGGAAACGATCGGCCAGCGCGACTTCCTGGGCATGATCGGCTGCGACGTGATGCAGGGCTACCTGTACAGCCGTCCCCTGCCCTCCCATGACATGGCGCAATTGCTGGCCAAGGGGCGCGTTGCCGTCTAAATATTGCTGCCTGTACGCAACATCCGGCTGCCAACACGCGCCCGCGCGATATTTCGTGGGGCGCGCGCGGTAGAATGCGTGCTCTTCTATAAAAAAGTTCCCTAAATGAGCAACAATTTCGTGCGCGGCCTGATGTTGGCCGCCGTGCTGTGCGCGCACCTGGCGGCGAATGTTGCGCATGCGGCGGCTGCCGCCCCAGCGGCCAAGTCCCGGGACGCCGGCGCGCTGCGCCTGGACGCCCCGATCCCGGTCGGTCCCCAGGTCAAGGTCGGCAAGCTGGCCAATGGCCTGACCTACTACATCCAGCGCAATGCCCGCCCGGAACGCAAGCTCGAACTGCGCCTGGTGGTCAAGGCCGGTTCCATCCTCGAAGACGAGGACCAGCGCGGCCTGGCCCATTTCGTCGAGCACATGGCCTTCAATGGCTCGACCCATTTCCGCAAGCATGAGCTGGTGTCCTACCTGCAGTCGATCGGGGTGGGCTTCGGCGCCGACCTGAACGCCTATACGGCCTTCGACGAAACCGTCTACATCCTGCCGATCCCGACCGACAAGCCCGAGCACGTGGGAAAGGCCTTCCAGGTGCTGGAAGACTGGGCCCATGGCGTGCGTTTCGATCCGGCCGACATCGACAAGGAACGCGGCATCATCCTGGAAGAACTGCGCCTGGGCAAAGGCGCCTCGGACCGCATGAGCAAGCAGATCATGCCGAAGATCTTCAACGGCTCGAAATATGCCGAGCGCCTGCCGATCGGCACCGAAGAAGTCCTGCGTAATTTCACGCCGGACGCGCTGCGCCGTTTCTACCGCGACTGGTACCGTCCCGACCTGATGGCGGTCGTGGTGGTCGGCGACATCGACCCGGCGCGCGCCGAGCGGCTGGTCAAGCAGCATTTCGCCAAGCTGAAGAACCCGCAGCCGTCGCGTCCGCGCCCCTATGCCGAGATCCCGGCGCGCCAGGCCGACGAGGCCGTGGTCGTCCTTGACCAGGAAGCTACCGGTAACGACATCCTGATCCGCTACCCGGTCCAGCCGGTGCATGAAGCCGGCACCATCCGCGCCTACCGCGACGACCTGGTCCAGGCCCTGTTCTCGGCCATGCTCAACCAGCGCCTGCAGGAACTGGCCCAGCTGCCCGAGCCGCCTTTCATGGGCGCCAGCAGCTCGCTGGGCAAGCTGACCCCGCGCTACCGCTCGTACAACGCCTCGGCCGCGCTGGGCCCGCGCAGCGCCGACGCCGCGCTCACCGCCCTGGTCCAGGAAAACGAACGCGCCCGCCGCCACGGCTTCGGTGCGAACGAGCTCGAGCAGATGAAGAAGAACATGATGCGCACCTACGAAGCCGCCTGGAACGAGCGCGCCAAGAGCGATTCGGCCACCTATGCCGCCGAATACATCCGAGCTTTCCTGCAGCAGGAAGCCATTCCCGGCATCGATACCGAATACCGCTACGTCAAGCAGCTGGTGCCCGGCATTACGCTGGAAGAAATGAATGCCTACGCGCGCCGCACCATTCCCGCCGACTCGGGCAAGCTGGTGCTGTACACGGGCGTGACCCGCCCCGACACGCCGCGCGGCGAGCAGCTGCTGGCCACGGTGGCGGCGGCCCAGCGCGCCGACGTGCAGGCGCGCGACGAGAAAGCCGTAGCGGCGCGCCTGATGGAACGCCCCGCGAACCCCGGGACCATCGTGGCCCAGAGCCAGGACAAGGCGCTCGGCCTGACCCGCTTGACACTGTCGAACGGCGTCAAGGTGATCCTGAAACCGACCGACTTCCGCAACGACCAGGTGATGATGAGCGCGGCGCGTTTCGGCGGCCAGAGCCTGTTCCCGGACAAGGACGTGCTCAACGCGCGCTTTGCCAATGCCATCGTGGCCAGCATGGGCGTGAAGGATTTCACGCCGCTGGACATGAACAAGATCCTGGCCGGCAAGGCCGCCCAGGTGAACGTGGGCCTGGCCAACTACACCGACGTGGTGGTCGGCGCCTCGGGCGCGACCGACATCGAGACCATGCTGCAGCTGACCTGGCTGAAATTCCACGGCGTGCGCCGCGACGAAGCCCTGTTCCGCTCCTACGTCGGCAAGCAGGCCGAGCAGGCACGCAACCAGACCTCGCAGCCGGGCGCGCACTTCGGCGACGCCGTCATGGCGGCCCTGTACAACAACCACCCGCGCGCGCCGCGCACCCTGCGCGCGGAAGAATACGAACAGATCGACCTGGACCGCAGCATCGACATCTTCCAGCAGCGTTTTTCCAGCGCGAAGGACCTGACCTTCATCCTGGTCGGCAGCTTCGACGCGAATGCGATCAAGCCATTGCTGGCCGCCTACCTCGGCAGCCTGCCGACCCCGGACCTGCCGGTGGCCTACCGCGACGTCGGCATGCGCCCCGCCACGGGCGTGGTCAAGCGCGAAGTGCGCAGCGGCTCGGAGCCCAAGAGCACGATCTCGCTCACGTTTACCGGAGCGGCCGAATTCACCGAAGCCGAGCAGCTGCGCCTGTCGGCCCTGCTGGAAGTGACCAACCTGCGCATCATCGAGGTGCTGCGCGAGCAGATGGCCCTGATCTACGGCGGCGGCGCCAATGGCGTGCTGAGCAAGATCCCGTACGGGAATTACTCGATCGGCGTGACCCTGCCGACCGGGCCGGAACACGTGGACAAGGTGATTGCGACGACCTTCGCGGAAATCCGCCGCCTGCAGGCGCAGGGACCGGATGCGGCCGACCTGGAAAAGGTCAAGAGCAACTGGATCCAGAACCACCGCCGCTCGCTGCGCGAGAACGGTTACTGGCTGGGGCATTTGCAAACCGCGCTGAGCGAAGGCACCGACCCGGGCGCGATCCTGGAGATCGAGAAGCAGGTCGCGGCGCTCACCGCAGACGAGATCCGCACGGCGGCCAAGCGCTATTTCAACGACCAGAATTATGTGCAGGTGGTGCTCAATCCCGAGACGTCGGCGCCCAGCACGGTGGCGGCGTCTACTAGCAAGGCAGCCGCGCCGGGCGGCTAAGGTCAGCACGCGACGTATGACCGTCGTTCCGGCGAAGGCCGGAACCCACGTTTTCACGCATTACCCGACTCGACAAACCTTGGGCACCGGCCTTCGCCGGTGCGACGGTTTCGCAGCTGAGGGGACATCCTCAGGCGGCGTACTTCGGGGTCAGGTCTGACATTCGGACACGAGCTTAGCCTTAGCCAGGATGAGTCCGTGTCCAAATGTCAGACCTGACCCCGGTTTTACGGTTTTACGGTTTTGCGTTGCAAGACCGCCGCCAGGGGCTATTGCAGGCGCGGGAAGCCGGCCATGGCTAGCAGCTCGGCGCCCATCGGCGAGAGCAGCCAGGCCAGCCCGGCGATATTGAGGATGACCGTGGTCCAGAAGCCGGTGCGGAAGGCGAGTTTCTTGGATTTGTGGCGCAGCACCTGGCGCGCCACCAGCGCCCCCGGCCAGCCGCCGACCAGCCCGAGCAGGTGCAGGACCGATTCCTCGGTGCGCCAGCGCCCGTTGCGGGCTGCCGATTTGTCGTGGGCGTAGACCAGGAAGGCGAGCATGCTCAGGCCCAGGTAGGCATACAGGACCTGCAGCGGCAACTGCCCGGCCAGCACGCAGGCGCCCACGAAGGCCAGGAACAGCACCGCCACGGTCCAGGCCGTGGCAATCGAGGGGCGCATGCCCTTGCGGCGTACGAAACTGACGTTCTCGGCGCGGGGCTGGCCCTTGTCGGTCGTGAACAGCGCATAGGTGACGGTTTCGCCGCCTGTCGGCCGGCCGCCATGGCCGTTGAAGGACTTGATGTGCAGGAAAACCTCGGGGCCGCCACCGTTGGGCGTGATGAAGCCGAATCCCTGCTCGTCCTTCCAGCTGGTGATCTTGCCTTGGTACCGGGGCGGTTTGTGCACGCTCACCTCGCCATTCTCGTTGGTTTGTTGAGAATAGTGTAATGCGAGACTTACGGTGAGGCAACAACCCTTTCGCCGGGCAGGCGCGCGCGCGGGCATGCCTGCTACAAAACCGGGTCGCCGGTCTAGGCTTGCCTGGACAGCATGCGCTCGACGTAGCGCGCAATCAGGTCGATTTCCAGGTTCACTTTCGAACCGGCATGCAGGTGCTTGAGCGTGGTGACCTCGATCGTGTGCGGGATCAGGTTGATCGAGAAGCGGCATACCTTGCCGGCCTGCGTGTCGAGGTCTTCGACCCGGTTCACGGTCAGCGACACGCCGTTGACGACGACCGAACCTTTATAGGCCAGGAATTTCGCCAGCTCGGCCGGCGCGTCGATCACCAGTTCGCGCGATTCGCCCACCGGCTCGAAGCTGTGCACGGTGCCCAGGCCGTCGACGTGGCCGGACACCAGGTGCCCGCCCAGGCGCTCGGCCAGCGTCAGCGCCTTTTCCAGGTTGACCTCGCCCGTCGCATCCAGGCCGGCGGTCTTGCTCAGGCTCTCGCGCGACACGTCGACGCTGAAGCTGCCGGCAGTCTTGGCCACCACGGTCATGCAGGCGCCGTTGAGCGCGATCGAATCGCCCAGGCCGACGTCGCCGAGCGGCAGCGGGCCGGCGTCGACGTCCAGGCGCACGCCGGCGAACGAGCCGCCCTCGAGCGGAGTAACGGAAGTGATCTTGCCGACAGCGGCGACGATTCCAGTAAACATGGGGCTTATTCCTCAGTAGTATTCAATCTTGCCAGGATGCGGATGTCGTCGCCGACCCGCGTCACCTCGTGGAAGCGCAGTTGCCGCTTGTCGCCCAGCCGCGCCAGAGGCTGCAGGGCGAACATGCCCTGCCCCGGCCCGACCAGGCTCGGGGCCAGGTAGACCAGCAGCTCGTCGACGCAGCCTTCGCGCAGCATCGAGGCATTCAGCTTGGACCCTGCTTCGACATGCACTTCGTTGATCTCGCGCCGGCCCAGTTCGCGCATCAGCGCCGGCAGGTCGACCTTGCCGCCGGCGTTCGGCAGCAGGATCACGTCGTGGCCGGCCGCGCGCAGGGCCGCGGCTTTGTCCGGAACCTCGCTCGCCGCCACGATCCAGCACGATTCGCCTTGCAGGATACGCGCGTCGAGCCGGATCTCGAGCCGGCTGTCGACGATCACGCGGCGCGGCGGCAAGGGCGTGTCGATGCCGCGCACGGTCAGCTGCGGGTCGTCCGCCATGACCGTGCCGATGCCGGTCAGGATCGCCTGCGCCCTGGCGCGCCATGCGTGGCCGTCGGCGCGCGCCTGCGGCCCGGTGATCCACTGGCTTTCGCCGTTGGCCAAGGCGGTGGCGCCATCGAGGCTGGCGGCGACTTTCAGGCGCACCCAGGGCAGGCCGCGCCGCATGCGCGAGAAAAAGCCGATGTTCAGTTCATGGGCGGTGTCGGCCAGCACGCCGGAGGTCACCGCGATGCCCGCGGCTTCCAGCTGCGCCAGGCCGCGGCCGGCGACCAGCGGGTTGGGGTCGAGCATGGCCGCGACCACCCGTCCCAGGCCGGCTTCGACCAGCGCGTTCGAGCAGGGCGGCGTGCGGCCGTAGTGGCTGCACGGTTCCAGCGTCACATAGGCGGTGGCGCCGCGCACGTCATTGCCGCGCGCCTGAGCGTCGCGCATGGCCTGGATCTCGGCATGCGCCTGCCCGGCCGGCTGGGTGTGGCCGGCCCCGATCACGACGCCATCGCGCACGATCACGCAGCCGACCCGCGGGTTGGGCGCCGTGATGTACATGCCCTTCGCGGCCCAGGCCAGGGCCAGCGCCATGCCATCGGTATCGTTGAGAATATGCTCGCTGTCCTGTGCCAAAGTATGTCCTGCTGTTGTATGCTGCAGCCTGCTGCTGGCGCTACTGCGGCGCCTGCGCGCCCTCGCAGCCCTCGTCGCGCTCCGGATTGCACATCCGTACGCGCCCGAGCATGTTGATTTTAATACGGCGCACATGCTCGCCGTGAAACAGCGACAGCGTACCGAGCCGGGAAGCATTGGCATTCGTATCGCTGCAGCTGCGCCCGGCGCCATTGTAGGCGATGTATTGGGGCGGCGCTGACTGGGTGAAGGAATAGTCGACCCGCAGGCCCGGGGCCAGCGGCCCGTGCACCGACAGGATCTCGTCGCCTTCGCTGGGCGCGCGGTCGCCGTCGCGGTCGACGAAGATGGTCCAGCCCTGGGTCCAGTCGGCGCCCAGCGGGTCGCGCGGCATCAGCTTGACCCGCCCGTTGCGCGCGATGGCCTGGGCGCGGGTATGGGCGATCGCGCCCAGCAGCTCGCTGGACGCGGCGCGCATCTGCTGGGCCGTGACGAGTGCGTGCAGGTCGGGGCCGGCCGCGGCCAGCACGAGCGCCGAGATGCCGAGCACGACGACCAGTTCGGCGAGTGTGGCGCCCGCGTGGCCTGCTCGTCCGGCGCATGCGCCCCTGCCGGCTCGTGCATTGGCTCTCATGGCCAGCAGCGCGGGCCGTCCCCGCTCGCGCCTTGCGCCCCGGTGCTGTCGAAGGTGAGCGTGCCGCAGGCGGGGTCGTCGAAACCGGCATCGACATTGACCGTGCCTGGCTGGGCGCGCAGCTCGATGCACTGGCTGATGTCCCGGCCTTCGCAGGCATGGCCGTCGAGCTCGTAGGCGCTGGTGTCCGGCTGCGAACCGAGCCACCAGCGGAACTGGCGGCTGTCCGGGTCGTCGGTGTCGACCGAGAAGGCGACATAGGTATGGTGCTGGGCGCGGTAGGCTTCCTGGCGCTGCATGGCTTCGACCAGCGCCAGCTGCGCTTGGACACGCCGGGCCTTGACCCGGTGCGCCGCGTAGCCGGGATAGGCGATCGCGCCCAGGATGGCCACGATCGCGAGCACGACCATCAGCTCGACCAGGGTGAAGCCGCCGCGCGTCGAGAAGCGTGGCGCCTGCATGGTGCGCCTCATTCGGCCTCCGTTGCTGCGGCGGCGACGCCATCGTGCCAGTTGGCGATCTCGCGCCAGCCCACGCGTATGCCGCGGCCGCCGGGCGTGCCGGGTGCGGGTGGTGGCGTGGCTTCGGGGCTCTCCGGTTCCAGTGGCGGCGGCCCGGCAGGGTTGGGCGGCTCTCCCGGTGCAGCAGGATGCGCGGGCGGCGCAGCCACCACCAGCAGCTTGCGATAATAGGCCTGGACCCCGACCTGGGTCGTGCCGGCGCTGCCGAAGCCGAGCGCCGTGATCCGGTACAGCAGCGCGTCCGGCGCCGACGGCATGCGTTCGATCAGGTAGCGTGGCGGCCGCGCCGCCAGCGCCCCGGTTCCGGACGGGATCCGGGCGCCGGTGAAGGCGCCGAACACGATGCCCGGCCCGCCGCCGTCGGCCAGCGCAAAGTGAATGTCGTGCGCATTGGCGGCATGGGCGCACAGCCCCTGGTAGGGTGCGTCGCCGAGGCATCCGTCGCTGAAGGCAGCCGCGCCTGCGCTGGCCAGTGCAGCGGCGCGCGCGGAAGCCGGGTCGGCGCCGCCTTCGATGTCCTGCTCGGCGTCGGCGAGTGCGGCCATGGCGCCATGCAGGGCCAGCAGGCGGTCGCGTTCGTTGCTCGCTGCCAGCGCGCCATGCAGGGCGCTGCGGGCCGAGGCGATCCCCGTCAACAGGATGGCGAGCATCAGCAGCAAGGCGGTGAGCAGCGCTGCGCCGTGCTGCTTCAGCCGGACTCGCATCGGCGTGGTGGCCTGCATGCGGCCCTCACCCGCCGCGCGCGGGCAGCGCGATGGTGGTGGCGAACACCTTGCGGTGGCGCGGCGCCTCGCGCCCGGCCAGGCTTGCTTCCGGCAGGCGGGTGCCGGCGTCCAGCACGCCCGCCATGTCGCCGTACTGCGGCCCGAACAGGTCGTAGCTGGCGCTGCCCGCATTGGCCAGCCGGCTGGGCGCGCCGTGCAGCAGCAGGGCCACCCGCACGCTGGCCAGCTTCTTCCAGTGGGTGCGCCGGCGCAGGTCGGCGTCGCGCTCGGCGGGCGTTGCGCCCGCCAGCGCCAGGCCGGCGTCGAGCGCATGCAGGGCGCTGGCATGCAGGTAGCGCTCGGGCGCGCCGTCGGCGTCGAGATCGAGCCCGTACAACACTTGGAAGCTGTCCACTGCGCCGACCACGGCATCGGCCGACCAGCTGCTCGCGCCCCGGTACTTGCAGCGCAGCTCGGCCTGGCCCTGGGCATTCCGGGCGACATAGAAGATGCTCCAGCCCTCCTCGTTGCGGTGCACGGAAAAGCCCGCGCAGTCGAGCGTGGTGCCGTCCCCACTGGGCGGAGCGCCGCTGCCGGGATAGCGCACCGCCAGCACGTCGCTGCCATGCACCACCGCAGTGGCGATCGGGTTGTCGATGGCGAAACCGGTCTGCGCCACCCGCCGCGCGTCCAGGCCGGCGAGCGCCGCCGGCGCGGCCGCGTCCGGGCCGCTGCCGTGCGTTTCCCAGTCGACGGCGGCGGACTGCCGCACCGCGCGCGCCACGACCTCGAGCGCATAGCGTCCCGCATCGTCCATGGCCGCCGTTTCCACCTGCGCGGCAAAGGCGCGGGTGGACCAGACGAACAGGCTGCCGGCAGCCAGCAGCACGACCAGGCCGAGCGTCATGGCCACCAGCAGTTCGGCCATCGTCATGCCGCGCTGGCGGCAAGTGGACACCCTCATTGCAGCACCGTCACGTAGCCGGGCGCGCCGTCGGTGCCCTGCCAGCCCAGCTTGACGACCGGCAGCGCAGCGGGGTCGCCGTCGCAGCTCCAGCGAAAGCTGTTGGTCGCGCCATCCCAGGGCGAGCCGTCGCGGCAGACTTCGACCCGTCCGCCGGGAAAGTGCGCGTGCACCGCCTGGCGGATCTCGTGCAGGTCGAACTCGGCCAGTTGCTGGGGGCTGCATGCCGTGCTGCCGAAGCACGCCGGCGGCGCAAGCGGCGCGCCGTCGGCGGCGTCGTAGCGCAAGGCGAGATAGGGGTTGCCGGCGTCGGGCAGGCCGGCCACCGGCCCATTGGCCCGCATGCGCGCGGCCAGCGAGGCCGCCAGCTGCGCCGCTTCCGATGTGCGCGCCGCGTGCTGGCGCAGGCGCTCGGCCGTCAGCTGCGTGGCGCCGGCGCCGACGATGCCCACCGCCAGCACGAACAGCGCGGCCAGCACTTCGACCAGCGTGAATCCTTGCATTGCCCCATGCGAGCGCACACCCACCTCCTTCGTCAGCGTCGAGAAACCGGCAAGGGATGAGAAAACCCTGCCGTCTGCGAGCTGCGAAGTTATCAGGCGAGCACCTGCACGCCGTGAGATGGCGCAATCGTTTTCGGGGAACCGATGAGCGGTGTTACTTGCGCGGGTGGCCGACTTCGGCCAGCGCTTCCTGGAACTCGGCCAGGTCTTCGAAATTCTTGTAGACCGAAGCGAAGCGGATGTAGGCGATCTTGTCGAGGCGCTTGAGTTCCTGCATCACCAGCTCGCCCACATAGCCGGTATCGACTTCGCGGCGGCCGCTGGTCAGGAGCTTTTCCTCGATGGTGGCCACCGCCGTGTCGATGGCTTCGGCGGCCACCGGACGCTTGCGCAGGGCCAGCATCAGGCTGCCCCGCAGCTTGGCGGGCGCGTACTCGGTACGGCTGCCGTTCTTCTTGACCAGGATCGGCATCGACAGCTCGATGCGCTCGTAGGTGGTGAAGCGCTTGTCGCACTTGGCGCAGCGCCGGCGCCGGCGAATGGCGTCCCCTTCCTCGGACACGCGCGTGTCGAGGACCTGGGTATCTTCATGCTGGCAGAACGGACATTTCATGGGCGCCGGGGGTGCTAGCGGGACCGGCAAGCGCCGGCCCCAGGGTGGTTGCTGCTTTACGCGGCGTAGACCGGGTACTTGTCGGTCAGCTGCTTGACCTCGGCCTTCACGCGCTCGATGGTCGCCGCGTCGTGCGGGTTGTCCAGCACGTCGGCGATCAGGTGGCCGACCTTGACCGCATCTTCTTCCTTGAAGCCGCGGGTGGTGAAGGCCGGGCTGCCCAGGCGAATACCCGAGGTGACGAAAGGCTTCTGCGGGTCGTTCGGGATGCCGTTCTTGTTGCAGGTCATGTGCGCCTGGCCCAGGATCGCTTCGGCTTCCTTGCCGGTCAGGCCTTTCGAGCGCAGGTCGACCAGCATCACGTGCGATTCGGTACGGCCCGACACGATGCGCAGGCCGCGTTCGGTCAGGGTGTTGGCCAGCGCCGCGGCGTTCTTGACGACCTGCTTCTGGTACTCCTTGAACTCGGGCGTCAAGGCTTCCTTGAAGGCCACGGCCTTGCCGGCGATGACGTGCATCAGCGGACCGCCCTGGATGCCGGGGAAGATCGCCGAGTTGATCTGCTTCTCGAACTCGGCCTTCATCAGGATGATGCCGCCGCGCGGGCCGCGCAGCGACTTGTGCGTGGTCGAGGTCACGAAGTCGGCATGCGGCACCGGGTTCGGGTACTCGCCCGCGGCGATCAGGCCGGCGTAGTGGGCCATGTCGACCATGAAATAGGCGCCGACTTCCTTGGCGATCTTGGCGAAGCGCTCGAAGTCGATGCGCAGCGCGAAGGCCGAGGCGCCCGCGATGATCATCTTCGGCTTGTGCTCGCGGGCCAGGCGTTCCATGGCCTCGTAGTCGATGTCTTCCTGCTCGGTCAGGCCGTAGGAAACGACGTTGAACCACTTGCCCGACATGTTCAGGGCCATGCCGTGGGTCAGGTGGCCGCCTTCGGCCAGCGACATGCCCATGATGGTGTCGCCAGGCTTGAGCATGGCGAAGAACACGCCCTGGTTGGCCTGGGAACCGGAGTTCGGCTGCACGTTGGCCGCTTCCGCGCCGAACAGTTGCTTGAGGCGGTCGATCGCCAGCTGCTCGGCGACGTCGACGTATTCGCAGCCGCCGTAGTAGCGCTTGCCTGGATAGCCTTCGGCATACTTGTTGGTCAGCTGCGAGCCCTGCGCTTCCATGACCGCCGGCGAGGTGTAGTTCTCGGACGCGATCAGTTCGATGTGGTCCTGCTGGCGAACGTTTTCCTTCTGGATGGCATCCCACAGTTCCGGGTCGACATTGGCGAGCGTGTGATTCTTTGCAAACATGTAAAACTCCAATCGAGAGAAATACCAGGCAACGGGCCAGCGCAGGATGGGCGGCCGGGCGGGCGCAAGGCAGCCGCGAGGCCGCGCGCGACACGGCGCGGTCAGTTGGTGGCTGCCCAGGCGAACGGCGATGACATCTCACGTTCCCCGGTGGGTGCCCACCTTTGCCGTGCCTCGCGCATTCGGATGCGGCACGGTGTTTCGCCAGTTACGTGAGACGTAAATGACTCCAGATTGTATGTGATCCGAGCCCCTTAGGGCAAGGAAACTGCTGTCTTGATGACAAGTGACGGGGCCGCAGCAAGCTTGTAGCCATTTCGGCTACAATTTTCCCTTCCTTCCACTTCGCCGCCCCAGGACCCACCATGATCGTCTTCATCACCGGCGCCTCGGCCGGCTTCGGCGCCGCGATGGCCCGCGTGTTCGTCGCCAACGGCCACAAGGCCATCCTGGCGGCCCGCCGTACCGACCGCATCGCCGGCCTGGCAGCCGAACTGGGCGACGCCGCCCTGCCCGTCACCCTGGACGTGACCAGCCGCGCCTCGATCGATGCCGCGGTTGCCGGCCTGCCGGACGGCTGGCGCGACATCGACGTGCTCGTCAATAACGCGGGCCTGGCGCTCAACACCCTGCCCGCCCACGAAGTGCCGCTGGAAGACTGGGACACGATGATCGCTACCAATTGCCAGGGCCTGGTGACCATGACCCGCGCGGTGCTGCCCGGCATGGTGGCGCGTGGCAGTGGCCTCGTGATCAACCTGGGCTCGGTGGCCGGCCACTACCCTTACCCGGGCGGCAATGTGTATGGCGCGACCAAGGCTTTCGTCGAGCAGTTCACCCTGAATTTGCGCGCCGACCTGGTCGGCACCGGCGTGCGCGCGACCAACCTGGCGCCGGGGCTGTGCGGCGGGACCGAATTTTCGAACGTGCGCTTCAAGGGCGACGATGCGGCCGCGGCCAAGGTCTACGAAGGCACCACGCCGCTGAGCGCCGAGGACATCGCGAATACGGCGTACTGGATCGCGACCTTGCCGCCGCATGTGAACGTGAACAGTATCGAGCTGATGCCGACTTGCCAGGGCTTTTCGCCATTTACCATTAAGCGCACGTAATTCGGGGATGCCAGCGTTCACCGTGACGTTCGATTCGTGTCTGCTTGTAGGGTGGGCAAGAGACTTGCCCACCCTACCACTGCGAGCTGTACCGTATGCTTGGACTCGAGCCGTTGACTTCCCGTATCGCGCGCTCGGCAATTGTTAGAAAGTGTTACAGTCATTGGCCTTTCGGCTATGTTTCACGTCTACTACTGCCGCAGCGTAGTGCCTGAACGAAAGGCACGTCCGACCTTTTTCCGGCCCCTATGTTCTTAAGCGCACATAGGGTCGGCAAAAATCGCGTAAAATGTTTCCTATTTACATTTAAATGGCAGGGGAAATGCCTTCAGCTTTTGACTGGACAGTCAGGATCTATTACGAAGATACGGACGCCGGTGGCATCGTGTTTTACGCCAATTACCTGAAATTCTTTGAACGTGCCCGCACCGAATGGCTGCGCGCCCTGGGTGTCGGCCAGCAGGAGCTGCTCGACCTGGAGGGCGCCGCTTTCGTCGTCAAGAGCGCCTCCCTGGATTACCATGCGCCCGCCCGGCTCGACGACGTGCTGACCATTCGCACGACAATCGAGAAGCTCGGCCGCGCCTCCGTCCAGTTCGCCCAGCAAGCCTGGAAAGGCGAGCTGCTCCTGACCAGCGCCCACGTGAAGGTGGGCTGCGTCGATACCGCGACGATGCGCCCACGGTCGCTTCCCGACAGCGCTGCTGATAAAATGCGCGCCGCGTGAGTTGGCACAACGTTCGCCCATGCCTGCCTGAATAATCCGACAACAGAATCCACCCGATGACCGCAACCCAAGACCTCTCGTTTATCCACCTGATCAGCAATGCCCACATCCTGGTGCAGCTGATCATGGCCCTGCTGTTGATCCTGTCGGTGGTGAGCTGGACCTATATCTTCCGCAAGGTGTTCGCGCTGAAAGCCGCGCGTACCCAGACCGAGCAGTTCGAACGCAGCTTCTGGGCTGGCGGCAACCTCAATACCCTGCACCAGAGCGCCAGCGCACAGCGCGACCAGAGCGGCCCCCTGGCCCGCATCTTCGAGTCCGGCATGGGTGAATTCATCAAGGGCAAGCAGGCCGCGCGCGACGTCAACGACATGGGCCCGGTACTCGACGGCGCCCGCCGCGCGATGCGCGCCGCCTTCCAGCGCGAGCTCGACGCCCTCGACATCCACCTGAACTTCCTGGCCTCGGTCGGCTCGGTCTCCCCTTACATCGGCCTGCTCGGCACCGTGTGGGGCATCATGAACGCCTTCCGCGGCCTGGCCAGCGTCCAGCAAGCCACGCTCGCCATCGTCGCGCCCGGCATTGCCGAAGCCCTGATCGCCACCGCGATCGGCCTGTTCGCGGCAATCCCTGCCGTGGTGGCCTACAACCGCTTCACCCACGACATCGATCGCCTGGCGATCCGCTTCGAGAGCTTCGTCGAGGAATTCTCGAACATCCTGCAGCGCCAGGCGCGCTGAGCAAGCGGAGTATTCTCAATGGCCTTTTCCAGCAGCCTGCGCAGCGGACGCAAACGCAGCTTCAAATCCGAGATCAACGTCGTGCCCTACATCGACGTGATGCTGGTGCTGCTCATCATCTTCATGGCCGTGCCGGCCAACGAAGCGCCCAGCGTGGTCAACCTGCCGAGCGCGGAGAAATCCGCGCTGCCGCCGGACACCTATATCCAGATCTCGATCCAGCCGGAAAACAAGCTGTCGATCGGGGTCGGCGGCAAGCAGAAGGTGGCGGCCGAAGAAGTGGCCGACCGCACCGCGCTGCTGGCGCGCCTGCGCACCTTGCACGAAGAAAATCCCGACTACCCGGTCTTGATTGCCGGGGACCGCGACAGCAAATACGACGATGTGATCCAGCTGATTTCCGAAGCGAAGAAGATGGGTATCAACCGGGTGGGACTGGCCACCAAGTGATGAAGCCCGAGACGCATCCATGCCCGCAATGAAGCCTGCCACTGCCGGCGCGCCCTACAGCGTGCCGCCCGAACCGAGCCGCCTGCCCGCTTTCCTGCTGGCGGTGGCGGTGCATGCCGTCCTGGTGAGTTTCCTGTGGTTCGGCATCAGCTGGCAGAACAACGAACCGGTCGCGGTCGAGGCCGAAGTCTGGGACATGTCGGTCCAGACCGCCGCCGCGCCCGCGCTGCCGCCCCCGCCCACGCGCGAACCCGAGCCGGAACCGGCACCCACCCCGCCGCCACGCCAGGCCGAGCCGCCGCCCGTCGAGCGCCCCGCCCCGACCCCGCCGGACATCAACCTGCAGCGCGAGAAGGAGTTGAAGGAAAAAGCGCGCAAGCAGGAGCTGCTTGAGAAACGCGAACTCGAGCGCAAGGAACTGGCCGAGCAACAGAAGAAGGACGAGGCCGAGCGCAAGAAGGAACTGGCCAGGAAGGAAGCGGACGACAAGAAGAAGCTCGAGAAGCAGGCCGCCGAGAAAAAGCTGGCCCAGGAAAAGGCCGCCAAGGACAAGGCCGAGAAAGCGGAAGCGGCCAAGCTGGCCAAGTTCCGCGACGACGAATTGAAACGCATGGCTGGCGCCATGGGCAGCAGCGGCAGCGCCGAGAAGTCCACCGCGCCGAAGGCCGATGCCGGCTACGTGGCCGCGATCACCGCCGCGATCAAGAGCGCCACCGCCTATGCCGGCAGCACCACCATGCCGGGCAACCCGAAGGCCGTGTTCAAGGTCGACCAGTTGCCGACCGGCGAAATCATGTCGGTGCGCCTGGTGAAAAGCAGCGGTGTGCCTGAGTTCGACCGGGCAGTTCAAAATGGTATCAAGAATGCTTCTCCCCTCCCCAAGAAAAAGGACGGGACCGTGGAGCGCACGCTCGACGTCAATTTCTCGATGAAGGATTACGACTGATCCGTTTAGTCCAAACGAAAAACTATGAAAAAACTCCATTTCCTGCTGTTTTCCGCTACCGTCCTGATGGGCTCCGCCCAGGCCCAGCTCAAGGTTGAAATCGCCGGTGTCGGCAGCAACCAGATTCCCGTTGCCGTGGCGGCCTTTGCCGACGAATCGGTGGCCCCGGAGCAGGTCTCCGCCATCATCCGCGCCGACCTCGAGCGCAGCGGCCTGTTCAAGGTCACCGATGCGGGCCAGGCCATCAGCGACAGCGCCAATCCCGACCTGGCCGCCTTCAAGGCGCGCGGCGTGCAGGCCCTGGTGGTCGGCAGCGTGGCGCGCCAGCCGGACGGCCGCCTGGCCGTGCGCTACAAGCTGCACGACACCGTCGGCGGCGCCCAGCTGTCGCAGCTCGGCGGCGAAGTCCAGCCCAAGTACACCCGCCTGCAGGCCCACCGCATCGCCGACGACGTGTACGAGAAGCTGACCGGCACCCGCGGCATCTTCTCGACCCGCATCGCCTATGTAAAGGAAGACCGCGCCAACCGCAACTACACGCTGGCCGTGGCCGACGCCGACGGCGAGAACGAAATCGTCGCCACCCGCGGGCGCGAACCGATCATCTCGCCGGCCTGGTCGCCCGACGGCAGCAAGGTCGCCTATGTCTCGATGGAAGACCGCAAGCCCGTGGTCTACCTGCAAGACCTGATGACCGGCCGCCGCAACGTGATCTCCAACGTCAAGGGCAACAACTCGGCGCCGAGCTGGTCGCCCAACGGCAACATGCTGGCCGTGGCCCTGTCGAAAGACGGCAATACCGAAATCTATACCGTCGGCTCCGACGGCAGCGGCCACCGCCGCCTGACCAACAGCCCGTCGATCGACACCGAACCGCAGTTCTCGGCCGATGGCCAGACCATTTACTTCACCAGCGACCGCAGCGGCGGCCCGCAGATCTACAAGATGAGCGTCTCGGGCGGCAATCCGACCCGCGTCACCTTCAACGGCAACTACAACATCAGCCCGCGCGTGTCTTCGGACGGCAAGACCCTGGCATGGATCTCCCAGCGCAGCGGCGGTTTCTCCCTTTATGCGATGGACCTGGCCAGCGGCCAGGAGCTGCGCCTGGCCGACGGGGCCACCGAACCGAGTTTTTCGCCTAACGGCAAGTACATCATGTATGCGACCAAGGGCGGCGGGCGTGTCTCGCTGGCCGTGGTCTCGGTGGATGGGCGGGTAAAGCAGCGCTTGACGACCAAAGCGGGAAACATTCGGGAGCCCAGCTGGGGTCCCTTCATGAAGTAAAGAAGTACAACAAAAGCAGCACCTTTTATTAGACAAGGAGAAAAACCATGCGCCACTTCCATAAAGTAGCCCTCATCGCTTCGGCCGCCCTGCTCACCGCTTGCTCGTCGCCGACCAAACTGAACGAGACCCCGGTGGTCGAGAAGAGCCCGACCCCGGTGGCCCAGCCGGACGCGCGCGACATCCGTCCAGTGGAAACCGGCAGCGTCGATCCGCTGAACGATCCAAAAGGCGTGCTGGCCAACCGCAGCGTCTACTTCGACTACGACAGCTTCGTCGTGCGCGAAGACGGCAAGCCGGTCGTGGCCAACCACTCGGGCTACCTGACCAAGAACACCGGCCGCAAGGTCCTGATCCAAGGCAACACCGACGAACGCGGCGGCACCGAGTACAACCTGGCCCTGGGCCAGAAGCGTGCCGAAGCCGTCCGCCGCTCGATGGCCTCGCTGGGCGTGTCGGACAACCAGATGGAAGCCGTGTCGCTGGGCGAAGAAAAGCCGAAAGCCACCGGCAGCGACGAAGCTGCATGGGCTGAAAACCGCCGCGCCGACATCGTTTACCAGTAATCTGGTCGCTGCCGGAGCGCCTGGCCCTTCCATCGGGAGGATTCCCGGGCGTTCTTAAGGCAAGGCTGATTGACAGCGGGGCGGATAGCAGTGCAGACTGCATCCGCCCCGTTTTACTCTGCAACCGGAAAGATCCCTGCCATGATGAAATTGTCCCCGTCCCGCCTCGCCTGCCTCGTCCTGATGGCCTGGATGCCATTGCAGGCCTCCGCCGGCCTGCTCGACGACGACGAAGCGCGCAAGGCCATCCTCGACCTGCGCACCAAGGTCGACGCCATTGCCCGCGACCTGAACGCCCGCATCGACACCAAGTCGGACAAGACCGTCCAGCTCGACATGCTGAACCAGCACGAGCAGACCATGCAGGAAATCTCGCGCCTGCGCGGCCAGATCGAAGTGCTGGCCAACGAGATCAGCAAGGCCCAGAACAGCCAGAAGCAGCTCTACGCCGACCTCGATGCGCGCATCAAGAAGATCGAGCCGCAGCAGGAAGTCGTCGACGGCCAGGCCGCCGAGGTGCTGCCGTCCGAGAAAACCGCCTACGAGAGCGCCACGGCCATGTTCCAGTCGGGCGACTACAAGGGCGCCGCCACCGCGCTGCAGGACTTCGTGCGCCGCTATCCGGAATCGCCCTACGCCTCGAACGCCCAATACTGGCTGGGCAACGCCTACTACGCGCTGGGCGACTACAAGAAGGCGATCGCGGCCCAGGAAGTCGTCACCAGCACCTACGCCTCCAGCCCCAAGGCGCCGGACGCCATGCTCAACATCGCCAGCAGCTACGCCCTGCTCAAGGACAGCAAGAACGCCAAGAAGGCGCTGCAGCAGCTGGTGTCGAAATACCCCGGAACGAGCGCGGGCAAGACCGCAAAAGACCGGTTGGCGTCGCTGAAATAAGTTCCCGATCTTTCGCCGGGGTTTGACAGGATGCCATCTGCATCCTATAATCTCGCTTCTTCGGGTCGTTAGCTCAGCTGGTAGAGCAGCGGACTTTTAATCCGTTGGTCGCAGGTTCGAATCCCGCACGGCCTACCAAGTTTCAGCAAAAACGCCAACCTTCACGGGTTGGCGTTTTTGTTTGCCAATCCTTTTCCCGCTCGATTCGGACGCGCCTGGCCTCGCCCGCCGTAGAATACGACCTTGAACCCTCACCTACCGCACACCAGCATGGAAACCATCGACCAGCGTTACCTCGTCCAGCAGAACAAGATCGCCGACAAAGAAAACAAGGCGCCCGTGTTCGCCAAAGTCATGCGCAGCAAGGAAGGCAGGTTCGAGGGCGTCTCCTTCATCCGGAACAAGGAAAAAGCGACCGTCATGACGGTCGCCGACGCCCAGGAAGTCATCGACTGGGCCACGAAGAAGAAAAACAGCGCCCACGAGTACACGACCAAGATCATCTGCGTCGGGCAGTAAGCGCTGCGCAGGATGGGAAAGACAACGCCAGCCTCCAGGGCTGGCGTTGTCGTTTGCGGCTTGGCGCCGGGCTTCAGCGCTGGGCCAGGGTCGCCTTCACCACGATCACCTGGGCGATGCGCGAGTCGGCCGGTACATAGCTCATCAGCATGTCCTCGCCCTGGTCGCCCCGGTTGAAGACCATTTCCACGTTACCGTCGCGCGAGACGAACTTGTCCTTGGATAGCGCGACAAGGTGGATCGGACGCTGCTTGTCGATGCGCGCTGTAATGCCGCTTGCCGCCGGGTCGACCTTCAGGCGCCAGCCGTTGGACAGGGCGTACTGGCCGCGCACGGTGTCGAGGTCTTCCTGGAAAATACGGCGTGCCGGGGCGGTCACCTGCACGCTCGACATGGCGCTGTCGGTGCTCACGGGGTATTGGCTGGTCTGGGCGCCGGTGCTGGACGACAGCAGCAGCAGGCCGGCGGAAACTGCCAGGGATAGGGAACGCATGATTGCTCCTTCGCGAAAATGGATGGGCCTGGGCCGGACATCGGCGCGAGCGGAGACGGACGCGGTGCCTGGCGCATGGGTTGCGCAACTGGCCATGCCAGAGGTGCTTTATCCAGTCTAGGGCGGCGTCCGCCGCGCGCAAGGACGGCGTCCCCAACATCACGAAACGGTCTCGAAGCCGCGAAAATCAGATCGGGACGACATGATCCATGAAACGTGCAGGGCGGCGGTTTTTCGCATCGCGACCCAGTCCGGTAGCCGGATGCAGGCGACTGCGGATGTTGGTTCTCGTGGACGCAATGCACGCGGGACTTGACTTTCTGCAGGCAGGGCCGGATATTGTTGATTCAGGGCAATTAGTTGAGTCTGTAACGAATCGTGTGCGGTCTTGAATTCGCCGGGCCAACATGTAAAATAAATAACATATTGTGCAATTGGGCCATCAGCTCGTCGCACCAACCGAATACGACGTCGACGCTCGATACTGGCAAATGCATGTCCACACACGAGCCTGCGCCCACCTGCCTGGAACGATCCAGCCACCCCTGCGCTGCTCGTCTGAGCCTGGCGAGCGCGGCAAGGAACAGCCCTTGCGCAGCCGTCAGGCTTGCAGCGTCGCATCCAGTACATTCATCAACGCCAGTCTCCGGTGGAGACGGGAACAAGGAACCATCATGAACACCGAACATTCGCATCCAAGCATTCATCCAGCCACGGTCGACCGCAGCAACCCTGCCGCACCGAAGCGCACTTTTGCCAAGAGCATCGTCTCGAACAGCCGCCGCCTGCGCCAGCGCATGGGCGTGGCAGCCGGCTTGTGCCTGGGTGTGGCGGCGCTCGTCATCGCAATGGAATAACACCGGACTCGAGTATCAGCCGCAGCACTTCCCTTCGCACGAGCTGCACCGCACGATGTGGATCCGGCTGGTCGACGGCAAGCTTTATGTCGACCTGGGCCGGAATAAACGGCAAACCCTGTCGGCGCGCGACCAGTACACCTTCACCTCTACCGACCGCGCCATTTCCCTGGTCTTCGACCGCGGCGGCAGCGGCCGGGGCGACATGCGCCTGGCACAGTACCGCGACGATCCCCTGCTGCGCTTCAGTTCCCTGTAACCGTCCCGTAGACCAGGCGCAGGGTCTCGTATTCGGCGAGCGAGCGCTCGTAATCGGCTTTGGCCACATCCTGCTGCAGCTTGATCAGTTCGCCGCCAAGGGCGCCGACCGGCCGGAAGCTGCGCGACATTTCGCCGCTCACCAGTTCGCCGGCCCGGACCATGTCGCCGGCGCGCACTGCGGCCACGGCAGGCATCAAGCCTTGCGAAAGGAAGGCCTTGCGGGCCTCGACGAACTTGCCCGCCAGGGCGGCCTCATCGACTGTCAGCTCGGTCGCCTCGTAAGCCTTCCAGGTAGCGGAAACGGCAACGATATTGGTGTCGACCTCCTGCATCAGGGCGCCGCGCTGGGCGCTGTCGGCCACGCTGTCGCCATCGCGCCACGGAACTTTGACAGGAAGACACCGGCTGTAGCCGCCTTGGCTAGGTATTTGTGCAAGCCGGCCTGAGGTAGCTGCCCCGTGGCTGGTCGCGCCTTATCCGGCGGCAATATCGGTTTGCCTATAAAATGCCGCGATAGGTTTCCGCAGCGCACTAGCTTTCGCGAGGCGCTTCATACAAAGGCTCGAATGAACTTTTCTCTTCTACTCAACCTGGCCGTCGCGCTGGCCGCCTGCGCCCTGCTCTACCGCATGCAGGCAAGCCATGCCTCGTTCACCAAGCGCGTCTTCACTGGCCTTGGCCTGGGCGTCGTGTTCGGCGCCGCCCTGCAGGCGATCTACGGCGCGACCTCGCCCGGGATCGCGGCCACCAATGCCTGGCTGGACGTGCTCGGCAGCGGCTACGTGAAGCTGCTGCAGATGATCGTCATTCCCCTGATCATGGTGTCGATCGTGCAGGCCATCCTGAAGCTGCGCAACGCGTCCTCGCTGGGCACGATCAGCACGCTGACGATCGGCATCCTGATCCTCACCACCATCGTGGCGGCCGCGATCGGCATCCTGATGGCCAAGGTCTTCGGCCTGACGGCGGTCGGCCTGACTGCTTCGGCCGCGGAAGTGGCGCGTGGCGATTACCTGCAAGGCAACCTGGCGGCGGCAAAGGAGATTTCGCTGCCGAGCATGATCCTGTCCTTCATCCCGGCCAACCCTTTCCTGGACATGACCGGCGCGCGCAAGACCTCGACCATCGCCGTGGTGGTGTTCGCGATCTTCATCGGGATTTCGGCCACGGGGATTGCGGGCAAGAAGCCGGAAGTGTTCCGCTCGTTCAGCGACTTCGTGCACATGGCGCACGTGATCGTCATGCGCATGGTGACCCTGGTGCTGCGCCTGACCCCGTTCGGCGTGTTCGCGCTGATGGCCAAGATGGTGGCCGGCTCCAGCCTGCAGGACATCCTCAGCCTGGCGAACTTCGTCGTCGCCTCGTACTGCGCGCTGGCGCTGATGTTCTGCGTGCACCTGCTGCTGGTCGCGGGCAGCGGCCTGAACCCGCTGCGCTACGTGAAGAAGATCTTCCCGGTCCTGGCCTTCGCCTTCACCTCGCGCACCAGCGCCGGCGCGATCCCGATGAGCGTGGCGACCCAGACCGCGCGCCTGGGCACGCCCGAGGGCATCGCCAATTTCGCCGCCTCGTTTGGGGCGACCATCGGCCAGAACGGCTGCGCCGGCATCTATCCGGCGATGCTGGCGGTCATGATCGCCCCCACCGTCGGCATCGACCCGATGACGGCCTCCTTCCTGCTGCCGCTGCTGGCGATCGTCGCCTTCGGCTCGATCGGCGTGGCCGGCGTCGGCGGCGGCGCGACCTTCGCCGCGCTGATCGTCCTGTCGGCCATGGACTTGCCGGTGGCGCTGGCGGGCCTGTTGATTTCGGTGGAGCCGCTGATCGACATGGGCCGCACTGCCCTGAACGTGAGCGGCTCGATCGCCGCCGGCACGGTCACCAGCCGCGTGCTCGGACAGACCGACTTACGCGTGTTTCAGAGCGACGCGGAAATCAATCTGGACAGCGAAGAGCAGGTCTCCTGACGGGGCGACCTGCGTCGCCCGACCGTTCAATCTGGAAGCCTTGTAAGACCCCTCCCACGCGGCCGCGAGCCGCGATGGAAGGCCAGCAATCGTGCGCTTTGCGGCCGTAGAATCCGTCTATGATGACGCCATGTCAACATCATCGATGGACTGTTAATGGAACAGAAGTGGCCGCAGGAAATCTGGCTGGTCAGGCATGGCCAGAGCGCCGGCAATGTCGCGCGCGACCTGGCTGAAGCCGCCGCCGGACACCGCATCGACATTGCCGACCGCGACGTCGACGTGCCCCTGTCCGAGCTCGGCGAGCGCCAGTCGCAGGCGCTCGGTTCCTGGTTCGCCTCGCTGCCGCCCGAGCAGCAGCCGACCGTCGTGCTGCACTCGCCCTATGTGCGCGCCGCCGAAACGGCCAACATCATGATGCAGCGGCTCGACCGCAACAATCTCGTGGTCGAATCCGACGAGCGCCTGCGCGAAAAAGAATTCGGCATCCTCGACCGGCTTACCACCTACGGCATCGCCCACCACTATCCGGAGCTCTACGAGCAGCGCCAGCACGTGGGCAAGTTCTATTTCCGCCCGCCCGGCGGCGAGAGCTGGTGCGACGTCATCCTGCGCCTGCGCAGCGTGATCGACACGCTCAACCGCGAATACTGCAAGGAGCGCGTCCTGATCGTCGCGCACCAGGTCACGGTCAATTGCTTCCGCTATCTATTCGAGCGCCTCAGCGAAAAGACCATCCTCGATTTCGACCGCGCCGGCGACGTGCCGAACTGCTCGGTCACGTCCTACCAGTTCGATCCCGATCTCGGCAAGGGCGGCCATCCTGCCCTGCGCCTCGTGAATTTCGTGGCGCCGCTCGAAGCGACCGGCACCCCCGTTACCGCCAGCAAGGACCTGCCAGCCGCCCCGAAGGCATAAGGCCCACCCCATGGACACCCTCATCGATCCGCGCGCCCGCGCCACCGCCGTGCTCGACGTCGACACCGCCCTGCTGCGCAGCTGGCCGGTGCCGATGCCGGCCGTCGAAGGCGACAAGGAAATCCGCGGCCATGTGCTGGTACTGGGCGGTTCCTGCGAAATGCCGGGCGCCATTATCCTGGCCGCCACCGCCGCCCTGCGCGCCGGCGCCGGCAAGCTCACCATCGCCACCGGCCAGAGCGTGGCCCAGCTGGTCGCGCTGGCCATGCCCGAGGCGCGCGTGATCGGCCTGCCGGAACACGACAGCGCCGGCCTGTGCATCGACGCCGTCGCCAGCCTCGACCCGCTGGCCGACCGCGTGGATGCCGTGCTGATCGGGCCGGGCATGCAGGACGAGCCGGCCACGGCCGCGCTGGTGCATGCGCTGCTGCCGCGCCTGGCGGACTCGCACGTTGCCGTGGTGCTCGATGCCTGCGCCATGGGCGCACTGCTGCACCCGCCCGCGGGCTGGCCGATCGGCACGCCCTGGCGCTTCGGGCGTCCGGTGATCGTTACCCCGCATGCGGGCGAAATGGCGCACCTGACCGGCATTCCGAAAGACGAGGTCAATGCCGGGCCCGACCCGAAAGCGCTCGAGGCCGCGCAAGCATGGAATGCGGTAGTCGCATTAAAAGGTGCGCGCACTGTCATCGCAACGCCGGGTGGAACGTTGTACCAGCATGAAGGCGGTAATGTCGGCCTGGCGATCTCCGGTTCCGGCGATGTGCTGGCCGGGATCATCGCAGGCCTGGCGGCGCGCGGCGCGCCGCTCGACCAGGCAGCCTGCTGGGGCGTGGCGCTGCACGCACGTGCCGGCGAACGCCTGGCGCAGCGTATGGGAACACTCGGATATCTGGCGCGGGAAATTTCTCAGGAAATCCCCGCCTTGCTCGAACAAGTCGCCGGCAAGCTTGCCGGCGACGGCGAAACCATCCGGCCACAACCGGTGGGTTGGGGAGTGGGGGCCTAGCACCTGCTCCCTGAACAATCCGCAGCAGCATCGCGGAAACGAGTACGAGGTATGCGATCCGGCGACCTGGCAGCTTCACCGCCAGTTGAGCATCACCGCCGGTTCGTGTGCTGATGGGGCCGCGTATTGCGTCGGTTCCCTGATGGTTCCACTGCTGGGTTCAACGGACCCTCGGAGGACCTAACCCTGGCGCCGCCGGGACTCCATGACCGACCGGAGCCCGCGGCACAAGATAGACGTGAACGAGGAGTTTAAACAATGAAAGCACTGACTCAAGCACCAAAAATCCTGCTGACTGCTGCCGTGTTGGCCTCCCTGCTGGGCGCCTGCCGCAAGAACGAGCCGGCAACCGACACCACCACCCCAACCGACACGTCGGCGACCACCCCAAGCAGCACCTCGGGCACCACCGGCACCACGGGTGACACCGGCACGGGCGCAACCGGCACCGGCGCGACCGGCACCACCGGCACCACCGGCGACATGGGCACCGGCGCGACCGGTACCGGCGCAACCGGCACGGGCGCAACCGGCACTACCACCGATCCTGCTGCAACCGGCACCGGCTCCGCAACGGGCACCGGCGCGACCGGCACCACCGGCACGGGCACGGGCACTGGCGCCACCGGCACTTCGGGTACCTCGGGCACGACCGGCACCACCGGCACCGGTTCGTCGACCACCCCGCCAGCAACCGGCACCACCGGCCAGTAAGCTTGGCCGCAACACCAGCGACGGGGTCCGCGACGCGGGCCTCGTTACTGGCGGAAGGCGGGCACTGTCCCGAGCCTTCGCACCTTCGATCGCCAGCCTTCGCGGCTGGCTTTTTTTTTTGCGCCGTGCGCGCTACGGGTGGATCATGCCGGGCCCGGCGCGCGGCAAGCGCCCGGGCGAGGACATGCGCTCGCCAAGCAGTTCGCGTTCCACAGCTTGCGGTGACAATGCCCAAAAAAAAGCCAGCCCGAAGGCCGGCTTCCAGAACGGCGGACCCGGGTCCGCCTTCGTTCAGGCCGGCTGGACCTTGCCGCGGCCGGTGGCCATGCGCGCACCGCGCATGATCGTGCGGTAGACCAGGCGCACGAAGGTCAGGGCCAGGATGGCCTCGACGAAGGTCATGAAGAAGGCCACGACCACGTTGCGGCGCTCGGCACGGCGGTTGAACTTGGCGAACATGCGGTCGCGGGCGATCTCGATGCTGTCGTAGAAGGTCGGCACGACCAGCAGGGTCAGGAAAGTCGAGGTGATGGTGCCGCCGATGATCGCGATGGCCAGCGGCTGGTAGAACTGGCCGGCGTCGCCCAGGGCCAGCGCCACCGGCAGCATACCGGCGATCAGTGCAAAGGTCGTCATCAGGATCGGACGCAGGCGCTTGCGGCCGGCCTGCATCAGCGCGTCCTCGCGGTTCATGCCCTCCTTTTCCAGGGCGCGGGCGGCGTCCAGCAGCAGGATCGCGTTCTTTGCCACCAAGCCCATCAGCATGATGACGCCAATCAGGCTCATCAGGTTGAGGGTGTTCTTGGTCATCAACAGGGCCAGCACCACGCCGATCAGGGACAGCGGCAGCGACAGCATCACGCCCAGCGGCGCGGTGAAGGAGCCGAACTGCATGACCAGGATCAGGTACATCAGGCCGATGCCCGAGATCAGCGAAATGCCCATCGCGGTGAACACTTCCTGCTGGTCCTGGCCGGCGCCGCCCAACTGCAGGCCATAGCCCGGCGGGAAGTCGAAGCTCTTGGCCAGTTTCATGGCGTCGGCCGTCACTTCACCAGGCGAGCGGCCCTGGGCATTGGCCGACACCGTGATCATGCGCTCGCCGTTCTTGTGGCGGATGGCGGCCGGGCCCTTGCCCATCGTAATGGTGGCGATCTGCTCGAGCGGCACCATCATGCCGGTACCGGCAACCGCGATCGGCAGGCGTTCGATGCTGTCGGTATTGACGCGGTCGTCCGGATGCAGGCGCACGGAGACGTCCCGTGTTTCATTGCTCGGATCGACCCAGTCCCCCACTTCGATGCCGGCGAAGGCCACGCGCAGCGATTGGGCGGCGTCGTTGATCGAGATGCCCATGGCATTGGCCAGGCCGCGATCGAGCACGATTTGCAGCTCGTTCTTCGGATCCTGCTCGGACAGGGTGACGTCGACCGCGCCCGGGACCTGACGCAGCTTCTCCATGTAAGCGGTCGTCAGTTCCATCAGCTTGCGCGAATCCGGTCCCGTGAACTGGATCTGGACCGGCTTGCCGCCGCCGTTGAGATCGTCGATCACGGTATATTCGGCGCCCACCAGGCGACCGACCTTCTCGCGCAGTTCGACCGCGATCTCCGCACCGCTGCGCTTGCGGGTGCTGCGCTTGCCGATGTCGATATAGATGCGTCCGCCGCTGGACCTGGCATCGCTGTTGGTATCCTTGACTTCCGGGATCGCACGAGCGATCTCGGCAGCCGCTTCCACCTTGCGGCGAGCATATTCCACGCTGGACGAGGCCGGCACGCGGATATCGACCTGCAGGGTGCCCTGGTCGGATTTCGGCAGGAAGCTCGACCCGCCGAACTTGGCGTGCAGGGCAATCGCCGCGACGAAGCTGGCGACGGCGATCGCGGCCATCCAGCGGCGGTGGTGCAGCGCCCAGGCGATCACGCGGCCATAGCGGTCGGCCTGCTGGTCGAACCAGTGGTTGAAGCGGTCCAGCACCTTGCCGATGCCCTTCTTCTCGATCTTGTGGTGATCGACCGGGTCGCCCCAGTAGGCCGACAGCATCGGGTCGAGCGTGAACGAAATGAACAGCGACACGATCACCGAGCAGGTCACGGTCAGTGCGAACGGACCGAACCATTGGCCGGACATGCCCGGCATGAAGGCCACAGGAATGAACACGGCCATGATCGAGAAGGTGGTCGCGGCCACGGCCATGCCGATCTCGGCGGTGCCTTCCAGCGCCGCGGTGCGGCGGTCGGAACCGAGTTCCATGTGGCGAACGATGTTTTCACGCACAACGATCGCATCGTCGATCAGGACGCCGATCGCCAGCGACAGGCCCAGCAGGGTCATGAAGTTGAGGGTGAAACCGCACAGCCAGACCGCGATGAAGGCCGCCAGCACGGAGGTCGGCAGCGACAGCGCGGTGATCAAGGTGGAGCGCCATGAATTCAGGAAGGCATACACCACGAAGATGGTCAGGATCGCGCCCAGCACCAGGGCCTCGATGACGTTGTTCAGGCTCATCTGGGCATCTTCGCCGCCGTCGCGCACGACTTCCAGCTTGGTGCCTTCCGGCATTTCCTTGTTCGCTTGCTTGACGACCTCGTGCACTTTTTTCGCCAGCGACACCGTGGAGGCATCGCGCGAGCGGGCAATCTGCAAGCCGACATTAGGCTTGCCGCTACGCATCGACAGGCTGTTGATGTCGGCATAGGCGTCCTTGATCTCGGCAACCTGGTTCAGGCGAACGATCTGGTCGCCGTTACGCTTGACGACGACTTGCGAGAAGTCTTCCGGACGCTCGATGCGGCCGACCAGGCGGATGCCCTTCTCGTCCAGTTCGCTGCGCAGCTTGCCTACCGGTGCATTGGTGTTCTGGGTGCGCAGGGCGTTGGTCACGTCCGATGCGGACACGCCGAATTCGCGCATCTTCTCCGCGCGCAGCAGCACCGACAGTTCGCGGCGCAGGGCGCCATTGACGCTGACGGTCGAGACGCCGTCGATCGCGCGGAATTGGTCCGCCAGCACGTCTTCGGCATAGCGGGAGATCTCCGCATGGCTCTGCGTACCCGAGGACAGCGCCAGCGACATCACCGGCTCGGACGCCGGGTCGATCCGGCGCAGGATCGGCTCGCGCATCTCGACCGGCAGCTTGTAGCGTACCGCGGCGATGGCGTTGCGGACGTCGTCCGAGGCCTCGATCAGGTTGCGGTCGAAGTCGAATTCCATCCAGATCGAGGCGCCGCCTTCGTAGGAGTTGGAGTTGACTTCGGTGACGCCCTGGATCGCCAGCATCTGCTTCTCGATGCGGTTGGTGATCTCGCGCTCGGCGGTCTCGGGCGAGGCGCCCGGATAAGGAATGTCGACCACGATGATCGGCACTTCGACATCCGGGTTCTGGTTGACCTTCAGCTTGGACAGGGCCAGCAGGCCCATGGCCATCATGGCCACGATCAGTACGATCGTGGCGACCGGATTCTTGACACTGAAATTGGAGAGGAACATGGGTTGTTTTCCTTATTTCCCTTGCACCGGGGCCGGGCTGGCCGCACTGGCGACACGCGCCGCCGGCATCTCGACCTTCTGGCCGTCCTTCAGGTTCGAGGTGGGAGCGCGCAGCACGACGTCGCCGACGGCCAGGCCCTGCTTGACCTCGATGTTGCCGGTGCGCGGGTCGCGCGCGCCCACCACCAGGTTCACCTGGTTCAGGGTCTTGTCCTTGATGCGCCAGGTATAGGCCTTGTCGCCGGCCTTCACGACCGCCGCTTCCGGCAGCATCAGGGCGTTGGCGGTCTGGGCGTCGATGCGGCCTTCGGCGTACAGGCCGGCCACCTTCGGCTGGACCTTGTCGGAGAACTCGACCACCACTTCCACCTGGCGGGTCACGGCATTGGCGGCCGGGTCGATGCGCTTGACGATGCCGGCGAACTGCTGGTCGCCGTACCCATTGACGCGGAAATTGACCTTCTGGCCGAGCTTCACGGTGGCGATCGAGTCGGCCGAGACGCGCGCCTGGAAGCGCATGCTGTTCGGATCGATCACCTTGACCAGTTCCTTGCCGATGGTGGCGGTGTCGCCGGCCGAGACCTTGCGCTCGGAGACGATGCCATCAAAAGGTGCGCGCACCACGGTGCGGTTGAGCAGCTGGCGCGCCGTGGCGGCCCGGCTCTTGGCAGCCGACAATTCGCTCTGGGCGCTGTTGAGGCGCACTTCGGCGTCGTCCAGGCCGACGGCCGAGGCCATGCCGGAGGCGCGCAGGGTTTTCATGCGCTCGAGCTGGCGGTTGGCCTGGTCCAGCGCCTGGCTGGACGAGCGCACGCTGGCCTCGGCCGAGACCAGGCTGTCGCGGATCGCGGTCTCGTCCAGGCGCACCAGCACGTCGCCGCGCTTGACCGGCTCGCCGTTCTCTTTCAGCACCTGCAGCACCACGGCCGAGACTTCGGCGCGCAAATCGGCCTTGCGCTCCGGCTGGATCGAACCGGTCACCACCGGGCCGCTGGCCAGGGTGTCGCTCTGGACGGTCAGCACGTCTTCCGGCGCCACCTGCAGCTGCGAAGGACGCTTGTCCTTGGGATCTTTGCCGTCGGCTTTTGCGCTGGTTTCAGCGCCCGGTTTGGCAGGCTCCTTGGCTTCCTTGCTGCAGGCGGCGAGCGCCGTGGCGATGGCAAGGACGAGTAGTGATTTGCGCAGCATTGTGGTTCTCCAGAGAAGGACTCAGTGATCTTGTAAATATTAGAATATGGACAGCCAGCGCGCAGTATCGAGTAGTGCCCTGTGGGCGTCAATTGACGACTCTGCATAACGCGGAAATCGTGGGATGAACTGCGATATTTGGCGATGAGCTGCATTCCGGGTCGCTGGAATGCAGCGTTGTTGCGGACGGGCGGACGTCCGCCCTGTCCGCCCGGCGCCCTGTCAGGCGCCGAATACCGCCGCAGTGAATACCGCGTTGATCAGGAAACCCATGCCGATGCCGGTGGCGATGCCGCCGGTGATCTCCACCAGGGTGTGGCCCATGCGCTCGCGCAGGACCACGTGCCCCACCGTGTCGCACGCCAGCCTGTTGATGGCCGCCGCCTGGCGGCCCACGTGCTGGCGCAAGCTGTTCGCGTCGATCATCACGATGAACGCAAGCGTCACCGCGACCCCGAACGCCGGATGGCCCATCCCCTCGCGCAGTGCGATCAGGGTGGCCATGCTGGTGACGACCGAGCTGTGGTTGCTGGGGAAGCCGCCATTGCCCACCAGGTTGAAGGCCCAGCGCCGCTGGCGCGCACTGGTAATCAAGAACTTGATCGGGCCGACCACCATCCAGGTCAGCACGGGAGTAACTAAGTAAACAAAATCCATGTCTCGGTCCAGGTGAATTGATGCCGGGCGGAATTATCTCAGAAGCAAGGCTTCGTAGATACACCCGTGATGGTCCGGTAGTGCATTCCCGCGCCGCCGTTGGGCCTGGAACGGTAATATTCCTCCAACGCGGCTACACAGGCAAGGGGGCGTCATGCGGCATTTCCGGTTGTCGATCGGGGTCACGGTCATCCTCATGGCCCTTGCCGGCTGGTGGGGCTACGAGCACCGGGGCATCGGCGGCATGCTGCAGGCGCTCTGGATCACGGCCGTGCTCGGCGTGCTGGAAGTATCGCTTTCTTTCGACAATGCGGTCGTCAACGCCTCGGTCCTGCGCGGTTGGAACGAGTTCTGGCGCAAATTATTCCTGACCGTGGGCATCCTGGTGGCCGTGTTCGGCATGCGGCTGCTGTTCCCGCTGGTGATCGTCTCGGCCGCGACCGGGCTGGGCCTGGTCGAAGTCTGGCAGATGGCCATCGACAACCCGCGCGAATACTCGCGCCACCTCACCGAAAAGCACGCCGAGGTCGCCTCGTTCGGCGGCGCCTTCCTGATGCTGGTGTTCCTGAACTTTTTATTCGACGAAGAAAAGCAGTTGCATTGGCTCGGCTGGGTCGAGGAAAAGGTCGGCAAGTACGGTACCGAGGGCCTGGCCATCCTGATCACCCTGTCGGCCGTGTGCGGCGCGATGTCGCTGATGCCGGCCGAGCGCAAGCTGCCGGTGCTGGTGGCCGGCGTCACCGGCGTGCTCATCTATATAGGGGTGCAATGGCTCAGCGGCCTGCTCGAGCACGAGGAAGAAGACCCGGCGGTGGGCAAGATGATCGCCCAGGGCAGCATCGGCGGCTTCCTGTACCTGGAGGTACTGGACGCCTCGTTCAGCTTCGACGGCGTGATCGGGGCCTTTGCCATTACCAACGACGTCGTAATCATCATGCTGGGACTGGCGATCGGCGCCATGTTCGTGCGCTCGATGACCGTGTTCCTGGTCTACAAGGGCACGCTGGAAGAATTCGTCTTCCTCGAGCATGGCGCGCACTACGCGATCGGCATCCTGGCACTGATCATGTTCGGGAGCGTGCACTACCACATCCCGGAATGGTTCACGGGGCTGTCGGGCCTGGCCTTCATCCTGGTGTCGCTGTGGTCCTCGGTGCGCTACCGCAAGCGCAAGGAACGCGAACAGCACGAGGAGGCCCAGCACCGCACCGCGCTGGGCAAGTCCTGAAGACCTGCAACTGATTTTGTTATTTTGCCAAGGCGTGGCAGAATGGGCGCGGCTGCCCTTGCTGCCACGTTCACCCCCTTTAACTTCTCACCATTGCCGCCATGCCCAACGCCCTGCCAAAACGCGCCACCGCCCTCCTGCTCTCCGCCATCGCCGCCTTGCTGGTGCTGTTCGCGCTCTACACCTGGTTCACGCTGAGCTGGTCGTACTCGGAAGGCGAACGGGCGGGCTACCTGCAGAAATTCTCGAAAAAGGGCTGGCTGTGCAAGACCTGGGAAGGCGAGCTGCTGCTCTCGAGCATGCCTGGCGCGATTCCCGAGCGCTTCACCTTCACCGTGCGCGACGATGCCGTGGTCAAGCAGCTGCAAGGCGCGATGGGCCAGCGCGTGCAGGTGACCTACGAACAGCACCGCGGGATCCCGACCACCTGCTTTGGCGAGACGGAATATTTCGCGACCAAGGCGAGCATGGGGCCGGTCAATCCGGTGGGGGCGGGTCAGACTGCTCAGTGATACGCTGGGCGACTTGATCGACCCCGTCTGATATGCGGGGCGTATCACCGTGACCTGGGTCCCGGCCTGCGCCGGGACCCAGGTCGACGCTACCGCCTATTCCTGCTCGTTCTTCCTCTGATTCATAATCACCTCCGCCAGCCTGGTCACCGCCTGCGAAGCCGATGCCGGCGGCGACTGCTTGAACCGTCCCAGCACTTCGCGCGTGATGTTCACCGAGGCCACCCGGTGCTCGGCTTCGGCCGTGCGCGCGCCGATCGCCCGGTCCAGGGCGGCCAGGTCGGCTGACACTTCCTCGAAGCGATGCGTCTCCAGGTCGGCCAGCGCCTTGCGCGCGTCGGCCATGCGCTGGGTCGCTTCGGCGGCCTTGCGCTGCATGCCGGCGTGGCGCTGCGCGTGCTCCAGCAAGGCGCGCTGGGCTTCCCGTTTTTCGACCGCAGCGCGCAGGGCATCCTGCTCGGCCGCTTCGCGCTCGCCCGCCAGGCGTGCCTGTTCTTCTTCGGCAGCCGCCCGGGCCAGCGCCGCCTGCGCGGCGGCCTGCTCGGAGGCCAGGCGCGCGGCAGCCGCTTCGCTGGCGCGGGCGTCGGCCGCGGCCTGCTGGCGCTGGGCTGCCAGTTTGCGCTCGCCCAGCGCCAGCGCTTCGCGCGCGGCCTCGGTGGCGGCGCGTTCGGCGGCGATCGAGGCGTCGAGCACGGCCAGTTGGCGGCGCTCGGCCTCGGCGCGCTCGGCCTGGGCCGCCGCCAGTTCCAGCGCGCGGCGCGCCCCTTCCTGCTGGGCCGCCGCTGCCGCCTGGGCGTGTTCGGCTTCCTCGATGGCGGCGCGCGCCTGCGCCTGCTGCGCCTCGAGCATGATCTGCTGCTGCTGTTCGGCGCGGCGTTCGGACTCGCCCTGTTCGCGCAGCTGCGCAGCGAGCGCCTGCGCGGTGCGGGAGCGCGCCTCGGCCGCCTGCGCCAGCGCGCGCTCGGCCTCAACCTGCTCCTGTTCCTGCGCCATGGCGGCTTCGTCCAGCGCCGCGCGCGCGCGCTCCGCCTCCACCCGCTCCCTGGCCGCCTCGGCGCGGCGCTGCGCGGCGTCCAGCGCCGCCTGCTCGGCCGCGGCATGCTCGCGCACGGCCAGCATTGCCGCCTCTTCGGCCGCGTTGGCGCCGGCGCGCGCTTCCAGCGCAGCCTGCGACAACGCCGCGCGCTCGGCGGCCAGCGCCCGCTCGTGTTCCTGTTCTTCGGCCTCGCGCCGGGCGGCCAGGGCCGCGGCTTCGTCGGCGGCGGCGCGCTCGCGCGCATGCGCGGCGGCGATCGACTCGGCTTCCAGGCGCGCCTGGACCTGGGCGCTGGCTTCTTCTTCGGCGCGGGCGCGCTCGCCCGCCAGCTCGCGCAGCTTGCGGTCGGCCTCGATGCGCGCCTCGGTCGCGGCCAGGATGCGGGTCTCGGCCTCGCGCCGCGCTTCGGCGCCGGCGGCCGCCATCTGCTCCAGGCGCTCGCGGTGGGTGGCGGCGTCGCGCAGTTCTTTTTCGGTCTGCAGGCGCATGCGCATCGACTGGGTGGCCACGCGGTCGGACTCGGCCTGGGCCAGCGCGATCGCTTCGCGTTCCTGCTCGATGTGGGCCATGGCGCGCGCTTCTTCCAGTGCGCGCGCCTCGGCCGCCGCGCGGGCAAAGCTCGAAGCCAGCGCCACCTGGTCGGCGCGTTCGCGCTGCAGGGTCAGTTCCAGCGCCTCGGCTTCGGCCTGCACCAGCAGCTCGGCGGTCTGGCGGGCGCCCCGTTCGGCGCGCTCGCGCTCGCGCGCCAGGATCGCCACGCGCGCATCGGCGCTGGCGTTGTGCAGCACTTCTTCGCGCGCTGCTTCCACCGCCGCCATGCGCTCGGCCGCCTGCAGGCGGGCGCGCTCGGTCTGCACCATCAGTTCGTCGGCCGCTTTTTCGGCCTGCACCGCCATCTCGGCCTGGGCTTCGACCTGGGCCGCGGCCCGGCGGCGCGATTCGTCTTCCTGGCGCGCGCGCGCTTCGGAGGCCATGCGGGTTTCGGTTTCCAGCTGCACGCGCGAGCGCAGCTCGGCGGTTTCCTGGCGAATCGCTTCCAGCCGCTCGCTCGATGCCTTGGCCGCCGCGTGCAGGGATTCGATGCGCTCGCGGTTGGCGGCGATCGCGTCTTCGGACGCTTGGGCGTTGGCCAGGGCCGCGGCGGTGGCGGCGGCGTCGAGCGCGGCGCGCTCCTCGGCCAGGGCGCGCGCGCGCGACTCGGCATGGGCGCGGCTCTCGGCCGCCACGTTGGCCTTGGCCTCGGCTTCGACCCGGGCGATGGCTTCCTGGATCTCGTGCATCTCCATCGGCGCGCGGCCTTGCGGCTGCGGCGGCCTCGCCGTCTCCTGGCCCAGTTTCCGCGGCACGGCGCTGCCCGCATGGGACAGGTCTATCGTGAAATCGATGTCGTCGGTGTCGGGCTTGATGGGTTCCATGGTCGTTCTCGTTGGCTCGGTTCCAGGCCAGGTCGGCTCCAGCCGATTATCCGGCAAATCGCGGCTGCGTGTCACGCCGAACTGGACCGCGAAAGCGCGGCAGTTCCGGCTTTAGCCGTTCACACCTGCCACAGCGGCGGCTCGTCCATCAGCGCCACCTGCTCGCGCAGCTCCAGGATGCGGTCCTGCCAGTAGCGCTGGGTGTTAAACCAGGGGAAGGCCGCCGGGAAGGCCGGGTCGTCCCAGCGCATCGCCAGCCAATACGAATAATGGATCAGGCGCAGCGTGCGCAGGGCCTCCACCAGGTAGAGCTGGCGCGGGTGGAATTCGCAGAAGTCCTCGTACCCCGCCAGCACGTCGGCCATCTGGCCCACCATCTCGTGGCGCTCGCCCGAGAGCAGCATCCATAGGTCCTGGATCGCCGGGCCCGTGCGGCTGTCGTCGAAGTCGACGAAATGCGGGCCGTCGGGGGTCCAGAGCACGTTGCCGGCGTGGCAGTCGCCGTGCAGGCGCAGCAGCGGCAATTCGCCCGCGCGCTCGTAGCAGCGCGCCACGCCTGCCAATGCCTGCTCGACCACGCTGGCGTAGGTTGCGGCCAGTTCCGGCGGAATGAAACCGTGGCTGCGCAGCCAGGCGAAGGGTTCGACGCCGAAGCTCTGCTGGTTCAGTTCCGGGCGCGCCGTGAACGGTGTCAAGGCGCCGACCGCGTGGATGCGGCCGATGAAGCGTCCGATCCATTCCAGCGTGGCCGGGTCGCCCAGTTCGGGCGCGCGTCCGCCGCGGCGGGGAAAGACCGAGAAGCGGTAGCCGCCGAAGCTGTGCAGGGTGCGCCCGTCGATGGTCTCGGCCGGCACCACCGGGATTTCGCGCTCGGCCAGCTCGGCCACGAACGCGTGTTCTTCCAGGATGGCGTCGTCGCTCCAGCGCTCGGGGCGGTAGAACTTCACGACCACGGGGCTGCCCTCTTCCAGGCCGACCTGGTAGACGCGGTTCTCGTAGCTGTTCAGGGCCAGCAGGCGGCCGTCGCAATAGAGGCCGACGCTTTCGACCGCCTCCAGGACGGCCTGCGGATCGAGCCGCGCATAGGGATGCGCCGGGGTGGTGTCGGGTGAAGTCGGGTTATCCATTTGGACATTGTAAGCGCCGCGCCGCCTCCCGTCCTCACCGCGACTTGAAATTTGACGAATTTGGTGCGCGCGCGAACAGTTCATGATTTTTTGCCATGAAATTATCGAATCCTCGGCCATCAACCGGCCTTCTCCCAAGGAACAACAAGATGAAAAAAGCACTCCCCCTGGCCTTGAGCGCCGTCGCCGCCGCCCTGGTCTGGAACGTGGCCCAGGCCCAGTCGCCGCAGCCGCCCAAGGCCGATGCCGACATGCAGAAGGTGCTCGACGCCCATGCGTCGCTGAAACCCAAGCCGATCGAGACCTTGACTTCGGCCGAGGCGCGCAAGCAGCCGACCCCGGCCGACGCGGTCAAGAAGGTCTTGACGCAGATGGGCAAGAGCACCGCGCCGGAAGCGGGCGTGACGATGAAGACCATGAGCGTGCCGGTCGCCGGCGGCAGCATCCCGGTGCATATCTTCACGCCGGAGGGCAAGGGCCCGTTCCCGGTGATGGTGTACTACCACGGCGGCGGCTTCGTGATCGCCGACACCAAGGTGTACGAAGCCTCGCCGCGCGCACTCGCCAAGATGGCCAAGGCGATCATGGTCTCGGTGGATTACCGCCAGGCGCCCGAGCACCCCTTCCCGGTCGCGCCGGAAGACTCGTACGCGGCCTACCTGTGGGTCACCCAGCACGCAAAGGAATTCAACGGCGACCCGGCGCGCGTGGCGGTCGGCGGCGAATCGGCCGGCGGCAACCTGGCCACCGTGGTGTCGATGATGGCGCGCGACAAGAAGGCCCAGATGCCGGTGCACCAGCTGCTGGTCTATCCGGTCGTGAACGACGACATGAACAACGAGTCCTACAAGCGCAACGCCAATGCCAAGCCGCTCAACAAGCCGATGATGGGCTGGTTCTTCAAGCACTACGCGGGCGACCCGAAGAACCCGTACGCGCTGCCGATGAAGGCCGCCTCGCTCAAGGGCCTGCCGCCGGCGACCATCGTCGCCGCCGAGATCGACCCGCTGCTCACCGAGGGCAAGCAGTACGCGGACAAGCTCAGGAAAGACGGCGTGGCCGTGGACTACCGCGTGTGGAAGGGCGTGGCGCATGAGTTCTTCGGCATGGGCGCGGTGCTGCCGAAGGCGAAAGAGACGGAGCAGTATGCGGCCGATGCGCTGGTCAAGGCGTTCGCGGCGAAGAAGTAAGGCAAGCGATCCCGGTGGAGGCGGCAAGGCTTGCTGTCGCCCCTGCCGGGAGACCGTCATGTACGATTTCCGTACTCTCCCAGTCCACAGGGGTTAAACTGTCGCCTTCAAACGCAACAAGAGCCCCACATGCATCTCGACCAGCCCCTTACCGACAAAGAATTCGACGAACTCGACCAGTTCCTGCTGTCCGACCGCTCCCCCGAGGATGCGATGACGATGGACACCCTGCACGGCTACCTGACCGCGATCGCGATCGGCCCGGAAACCATCATGCCGGCCGAGTGGCTGCCACGCGTGTGGGGCCAGGACGGCAAGCAGGCGCCGAAATGGAAGAACAGCCGCGACGAAGAAAAGATCATCAACCTGATCATGCGCTTCATGAACGAAGTGCTGGTCACCTTCGAGGTCGCCCCGAAGGAATTCGAACCGCTGTTCTGCGAGCATGAAGTCGCCGGGACCAACCTGATCGACGGCGAAGCCTGGTGCTGGGGCTTCTGGGAAGGCATGGAGCTGCGCCCGGGTTCCTGGGAACCGATCTGGACCTCCGACGTCGCCGAACTGATGCGCCCGATCTACCTGCTCGGCGCCGACGAGATCGAAGAATCCGAACTGCCCGAAGTCGAAGACCCGAAGAAGGCGCACCAGCTGGCGCTGCAGATCGAAGCGAACCTGCCGGCGATCCACCGCTACTGGCTGCCGCTGCGCAAGCCAGCCGTGGAAACCGTCGTGCGCGAGGAGCCGAAGGTCGGCCGCAACGACGATTGCCCTTGCGGCAGCGGGAAGAAGTACAAGAAGTGCTGCGGCGCCGACGCGGCCGAGTGATGCGCTTGCCGCAGCAAATCGTGTGCGGCATCGGTGCCGTAGGGTGAATCCTGGTCAGCGGCTCATGCTCGGCCGCAAACCGTAGGGTGGGCAGATTCCGCCCACGCGTTCAACCAGCTCCGAATCCGCCGCGCTGCATGCCTCAGGCAGCCGTTTCCTGCACCCCCAGCTCCAGCCCCACCAGCACATCGCGCGGCTGCACCACCCCCGCCAGCCTGCCGCCTTCGTCCACCACGAACACCTGCTGCGCCCCGTCGTGAAAGCGCGCCAGCAGCGCCGCCACCGGCGCATCCTGCCCGAGCGCGACCAAGCCGGTCTCCATCAGCTGGCCCACGGTCGGCGCCATGTCGTGCCCGAACAGCAGCGCCGTGGCGCGCCGCGCGCGGGCCGGCAGCGGGCGGCTGGCGCTGCCGCCGGCGGCGACCAGGCCGGCCATGCTGAGCACACCGAGCGGGCGGCCGGCGGCGTCCACCACCGGCAGGGCCGGCACGCCGTGCCGCACCAGCAGCGCGCGCGCCATGGCCAGCGGCATACCGGGGTCCAGGGTCGCGGGCACCGGGCGCGCCAGCCCGGCGCAGCGGTGCAGGCGCGCGCGCCGCTCGGCCGCGCGCTGCTCGGTGTCCAACAGGATGGTGGCCAGGTCGTCGCGGCTGACGTCGAGCGTCTCGCCATAGCTGTCCAGGGCCGCGTCCAGGTCTTCGCTGGCGAATCCGGCGGCCATTTCGGGCACTCGCGCGGCCGGCTGCACATGGGGATAATGGTGGCCAGACAGGCGGTTCCAGGCCACCGCGCCGATCACCAGCAGCACGGAGTTCAGGCCCACCGGCGCCAGGGCGAACCAGTAGCCGGCGTCGTGCACCGCCGCCCCGCCCAGCACGGCGGTCACGGCCACCGCCCCGCCGGGCGGATGCAGGCAGCGCAAGGCCGCCATGGCGGCGATCGACAGGCCGCCGGCCAAGGGCGCGGCCACCAGCGGGTCGCCCAACCGGGCGCAGGCCACGCCCACCAGGGCCGAGACGACGTTGCCGCCGATGACGGGCCAGGGCTGGGCCAACGGCGCCGCGGGCAGGCAGAACAGGAGGACGGCGGACGCCGCCATCGGGGCGACCAGCAAAGGCAGGGAATCGAGGGCGGCGGCATCGAGCACGATGCTGCTGGCCAGCTCGGTGAGCAGCAGCACCAGCAGGGCTCCCAGGGCGGCAGGCAGCTGCCTGGCGAGCGAAGTCGGTCCGGCCGGGCGAAGGCGCCGCAGCCTGTCAGTGAGCATCGGGAACATGGAAACGCGTCGTGCAGCTATGAAGCCCGCCATTACACCACAGCTCGCTGTAGCGCGCCTCATGCTTGTCGCAAGCCCAGCATGAGGCAGTGCAATCATGTACGATATGCAACGCTTGCGGCCGGCCTGCGCCGCATACGACAACAAAAGGACCTGCGATGACATTACGCCCGTACGCTACCATCCTCGCCACCGCCGTGGCCGCCGCCTGCCTGGCCAGCCCGGCCTGGGCCGCCGCGCCGATGGCCAAGACCCCTGCTCCCGGCTGGTCGCGCCTCATGCTCGGCCAGTTCGAGATCACCCCGCTGTCGGACGGCACGGTCGACCTGCCGGTGGACCAGCTACTGGCCCAGGATGCGAAGAAGACTGTCGCTGCGCTGGCGAAGGCGCACCTGAAGGCGCCGCTGGAAACCTCGGACAATGCCTACCTCATCAACACCGGCAGCAAGCTGGTGATGGTCGACAGCGGCGCCGGCACCTTCTTCGGCCCGACCCTGGGCCGCCTGGTGGCCAACATGAAGGCCGCCGGCTACCAGCCGGAACAGGTGGACGAGATCTACATCACCCACTTCCACGGCGACCACGTCGGCGGCCTGGTCAGCAATGCGGCGGCGGTCTTCCCGAACGCCACGGTGCGCGCCAGCAAGGCGGAATCCGACTACTGGCTGAGCAAGGAGAACCTCGACAAGGCCAAGGACAAGGGCTCGTTCCAGGGCGCGCAGGCGGCGCTCGGGCCGTATGTGAAAGCGGGCCGCTTCAAACCCTTCGAGGGCAGGACCGAGCTGGTGCCGGGCGTGACCGCGAACCCGACCGGCGCGCACACGCCGGGCCACACGACCTACATGGTGGAGAGCGGCGGCCAGAAGCTGCTCCTGATCGGCGACCTGATCCACGTGGCGGCGGTGCAGATGGCTAACCCAAGCGTGACGATCCAGTTCGATTCCGACCAGAAGGCGGCGGCTGTGGCGCGCAAGCAGGCCTTCGATGCCGCAGCCAAGGGCGGCTACCTGATCGGCGGCGCCCACCTGCAATTCCCGGGCATGGGCTACCTGGCGAACGAGGGCAAGGGCTACCGGTTCATCCCGGTGAACTACACCCAGATGCGTTAAGCCGGCTGCGTGCGCGCCCTGGGGCGCACGCCGTCGAGCAGGCGCACCAGCGCATCCATGTCGACCGGCTTGACCAGGTGGTGCTGGAAGCCGGCCGCGAAGGCCTCGTCGCGGTCCTGCTGCTGGCCGTAGCCGGTGACGGCCACCAGCACCGTGCCCGCGGTCTCGGGCTGGGCGCGCAGGCGCCGCGCCAGTTCGCGGCCATCGATGTCGGGCAGGCCGATGTCGAGCAGGCAGACATCCGGCGCCATGGCGCGCGCGCGTTCGAGCGCCTGCAGCGAGCCGTGCTCGATGCCGACCTCGTGGCCATGCGCGGCCAGCAGCAGGCCCAGGGTCTCGGCGGCGTCGACGTTGTCGTCCACCACCAGCACCGTCAAGGGCCCGGCCTGCGGCGGCATCGCCTGCGCCGCCAGGGCCGCCGGCAGCGCGCCCGGCAACAGCGGCAGGCGGATCTCGAAGGTGCTGCCCAGCCCCAGGCCGGCGCTGGCGCAGGCCACCGTCCCGCCATGCAGCTCGACCAGGTTGCGGGCCAGCGCCAGTCCCAGGCCCAGGCCGCCCTGCGAGCGGTCGGACGAGCGTTCGGCCTGGGTGAACAGGTCGAACACGCGCTTGGACAGCTCGCGGTCCATGCCGATGCCTTCGTCCTTCACGCTGATCACCAGGCTGCTCCCGATGGCCTGCGCGCCCAGGTCGATGCCGCGGTGCTCCGGCGTGTACTTGCTGGCGTTGCCCAGCACATTGGCCACTACCTGCACCAGCCGCGCCTTGTCGCCTTCGATCACCGCCCAGGCCGGGGGCAGGTGCACCGCCAGCTGCTGGTGGCGCGCCGCGATCATCGGGCGCACCTGCTCGACCGCTTCCTGGATGACCACGCGCGCCGGCACCTGCGCGCGTTCGAGCGTGATCAGGCCGCGCGTGACGCGCGAGACGTCCAGCAGGTCGTCCACCAGCCGCGTCATGTGGCGCACCTGGCGCCCGATGATGTTGCTGCTCTGGCGCACCCGCGCTTCGTCCATGCGGCCGATGCCCAGCAGCTCGGCGGCCGCGCTGATCGGCGCCAGCGGGTTGCGCAGCTCATGCGCCAGCATCGCCAGGAATTCGTCCTTGCGACGGTCGGCTTCCCTGAGCTTTTCCTCGGCCAGCTTGCGGTCGGTGATGTCGCGGAAGAACGCGGCCAGGCCGCCGTCCTGCATCGGGTAGGCGCGCACCTCGGTCCACACGCGGGTGCCGTCCGGGAACACGTGCGTATGCTCGGCGGAGCCGGCCACGCGGGTGCGCATCACCTCGCGGTACATCGGGCCCGGCTCGGTATCGACCGTATGCGGGAAGACCTCCCAGTGGTTGCGTCCCAATACCTCGGCCGCGTCCATGCGGCAGATGCGCAGGCCCTCGGCATTCATCTCGACGACGTTCCAGTCGGCGTCGAATACGGCGAAGCCTTCGGCGATGGTGTCGAAGATGTCGCGGCTGCGGTCGCGTTCCGCGCGCAGTTCGGCCTGGGCGCGCGCTGTCTCGACCGCCGACCAGGTGCGCTCGGCCACGTCGCGCGCCAGCTGGATGTCGTCTTCGCTCCAGTAGCGCGGCTGCGGGCAGTCGATTCCCAGGCAGGCCGCCAGCCGGTTCGATTTCACCAACGGCACGATCAGGAGCGCGCCGATGCGCTCGGCCACGAAAGCGCTGCGGTAGCCGATGGTGCGCACGTCGTGGGCGGTGTCGTGGATGCGCACCACGCTGCCTTCGCGCAGCGCCGCGCCCACCGCCGGGCCGAAGGCATCCAGCCGGAAGCCGGGCTGCGGGGCCTTGTGCGCCTGCGCCGGCAGGTTCGGGTGCAGGCTGGCGCGCTCGTCGCGGGTCCACCAGCGCGGCGCGGCGAAGCGCCCGCTGCCCGGGTCCAGTTCCGCATACACCACCCGGCCCGCATGCAGCTCGCCGCCCAGCAGCGCGCTGGCGGTGGCGACCACCTCGTCGCCCGAGGACAGCGCCCGCAAGGCGTCCGACACCGTCAGCTCAAAAGCCGCGCGGCGCTCGGCCGCGACCCGGCGCGTGGTCTCCATCACGGTGCAGTACAGGCCGGCCACCTGGCCGTCGTCGCCCATCAGTGGCGCGTGCGAGAAGGTGAAGTGGGCGCGCTCGGGGTAGCCGCGCCGGTTCACCGTCATCGGCATGTCCTCGAAGTACACGGGCTTGCCCGACAGCGCGCGGTCGATCAGGGGCACCATCTCGGACCAGACCTCGGCCCACAGGTCGCAAAAGCGCTCGCCCAGCGCGCGCCCGTGCTTCTGCCCGAGCAGCGGCACATAGGCGTCGTTGTAGAGGAAGACCAGGTCCGGCCCCCAGGCCAGGAACATGGGAAAGGCCGAATGCAGCATCATGTCGACCGCGGTGCGCAGGCCGGCCGGCCAGGCCTCGGACGGGCCGAGGGCGGTCTGGTTCCAGTCATGCCGGCGGATGCGGGAGCGCATCGATGCTTCGCCGGTGGGGTCGGGAAGCGCGGTCTGCGGGGCGTGGGTCATGCGGACGATTGTCGCATAACTTGTTGCCTGTTACTCATGTTTCATGACAGGCCGCCAAGGACGTTCGCCGCCATATTTACAGCTTGATGAAGTGCTCGCGGTAGTAGCGCAGCTCTTCGATCGATTCGACGATGTCGGCCAGCGCGGTGTGCTTCTGGTGCTTCTTGAAGCCCGATGTGAGTTCGGGCTTCCAGCGGCGGCACAGTTCCTTGAGCGTGGACACGTCCAGGTTCCGGTAGTGGAAGAAGGCTTCCAGCTTCGGCATGCCGCGCGCCATGAAGCGGCGGTCCTGGCAGATCGAATTGCCGCACATCGGCGACTTGTTGGCCGGGACGTACTGCTTCAGGAAGGCGATCAGTTCCAGCTCGGCTTGCGCCTCGGTCACGGTGGAGGCCTTGACGCGGTCGATCAGGCCCGACTTGCCGTGGGTGCCCTTGTTCCAGTTGTCCATCTTGTCCAGGGTCGCGTCCGACTGGTGGATGGCGAACACCGGGCCTTCGGCGATGATGTTCAGGTCCGGGTCGGTCACGACCACGGCCACTTCGATGATGCGGTCGTTGTCCGGGTCCAGGCCGGTCATTTCCATATCGAGCCAGACCAGGTTGAACTCGTTCGGACGCGCCGGCTTGGCCGTCCCTTCGGTTTGTGTCGCTTGTGACATAATTCTCTCTTCGCCTTTTTAGTACTGCACTTCGTGTGCAAGCTTATCCTGCATTTTCTCACAGGCACAGAATGTCTTCATTCGGGTTTTCGGTATTGTTCGTTGTTTTCTTTGCGCTGACCCTCGGCCTGCGCTTCTGGCTGGCCAACCGCCATATCCGCCACGTGCTGCGCCACCGCGCCGCCGTTCCGGCCGAGTTTGCGCCAAAGGTGCCGCTCGCGGCGCACCAGAAGGCGGCCGACTACACGGTCGCCAAGACCCGCCTCGGCCTGGTCTCGCTCCTGTGGGGCGGCCTGGTGCTGGTCGGCTTCACGCTGCTGGGCGGCTTGCAGGCCTTGTCGAACGCACTCCTGAACGTGACCGGACCGGGGCTGTACCACCAGCTGGCGCTGGTCGCGGCCTTTGCCGTGCTCTCCGCCCTGCTCGACCTGCCGCTGGACTGGTACCGCCAGTTCGTGCAGGAAGAACGCTTCGGCTTCAACAAGATGACGCCCGCCTTGTGGCTGGGCGACCTGGTCAAGGGCGCGCTGATGGGCGCCGTGATCGGCCTGCCGCTGCTGTGGGTGATCCTGGCGCTGATGGAAAAGAGCGGGGAACTGTGGTGGCTGTGGACCTGGTGCGTGTGGAGCGGCTTCCAGCTCCTGATGATGGTGCTCTACCCGACCGTGATCGCGCCGATGTTCAACAAGTTCACGCCTTTGCAGGACGCCAGCCTGCAGGCGCGTATCGAGGGCCTGATGGCGCGCGTGGGCTTTGCCTCGAAAGGCCTGTTCGTGATGGACGGCAGCAAGCGCAGCGCCCACGGCAACGCCTACTTCTCCGGCTTCGGCAGCAATAAACGCATCGTCTTCTTCGACACCCTGCTCTCGCGCCTGGACCCGCACGAGATCGAGGCGGTGCTGGCGCATGAACTGGGCCACTTCAAGCTGCGCCACATCGTCAAGCGCATCGTCGTGATCTTCGCGCTGTCGCTGGCCTTCCTCGCGCTGCTGGGCTACCTGAAGACGCAGGCCTGGTTCTATACGGGCCTGGGCGTGACGCCCCTGATGAACGCCTCGAACGACGGCATGGCCCTGATCCTGTTCATGCTGGTGCTGCCGGTGTTTACCTTCGTGCTCTCGCCACTCAATTCCATCACCTCGCGCAAGCATGAATTCGAGGCCGATGCCTTTGCGGCCAAGCACACCGACCAGGCCCACCTGGTGTCGGCCCTGGTCAAGATGTACGAAGACAATGCCTCGACCCTGACGCCGGATCCGCTGCACTCGGCCTTCTACGATTCCCACCCGCCGGCTTCCGTGCGGGTCAAGCACCTCACCATGGCGGCCGCATGAAACTCCTCGAACGCCACTGCACCCACGGCGCCCCCGCGCTCGACCCGGACGCGATCCGCGCCCTGCTGGCCCAGGTACCGGGCTGGCAAGAGCATGACGGGCGCATCGAACGCGCCTTCGACTTCGCCGACTACCGCGCCACCATCGCGTTCGTGAACGCGATCGCGGCCATGGCCGAAACCGAAAACCACCACCCGGACATGCTCGTCGCCTACCGCCGCTGCACCCTGGTCTACACCACCCATTCGGCCGGCAACGCGCTCAGCGCCAACGACTTCATCTGCGCGGCCAAGGCCGGCTCGCTGTACGAGCAAGGACGCGCTGCATGAGCGGAACGACCGACAGCTTGAGCGGCACCATCATCGCCGCGCACGGCCGCCACTACCTGGCCGACGCCGGTGGCGAAAAACTCCAGTGCGTCACGCGCGGCAAGAAGACCAATGTGGCCGTGGGCGACATCGTCCACCTCAAGAAGACCTCCGAGAACCAGGCCGTGATCGAGCGCATCGCCGACCGCACCACCCTGCTCTACCGCTCGGACCAATACAAATCCAAGCTGCTGGCGGCGAACATCTCGCGCCTGTTCATCGTGGTGGCCACCGAACCCGGTTTCGCCGACGACCTGGTCTCGCGCTCGCTGGTGGCGGCCGAAGCGGCCGGCATCGAGGCCCACATCATCCTCAACAAGATCGACGTCGAAGCGCCGCTGGCGCGCGCGCGCGAACGCGCCGGCCTGTATGGCTCGCTCGGCTATCCGGTGCATGAGCTGTCGGCCACCGCCCAGCCCGAACACGCGGTCGCAACGCTCATGCCGCTCTTGGCAGGCCAGTCGTCGATCTTCATCGGCCAGTCGGGCATGGGCAAGTCTTCCCTGATCAACCTCCTGGTGCCGGACGCCGACATCGCCGTGCGCGAGATCTCGGAAGCGCTCGATACCGGCAAGCACACCACCACCTTCACGCGCCTGTACTGGCTGCCCGGTGGGGACGGGAAAAGCGCGATCATCGATTCGCCCGGCTTCCAGGAATTCGGCCTGTACCACCTGAGCGAAGGCATGCTGGAACGCGCCTTCGTCGAGTTCAAGCCCTACCTGGGCGGCTGCAAGTACTACAACTGCCGCCACCTGCAGGAGCCGCAGTGCGCGGTGCTGGACGCCGTGGCCGCCGGGAAGATCGCGAAGATGCGCCACACCTTGTACGGGCAGCTGCTGCACGAGTCGGCGCAGACGCTGTATTGACCGGATCAATACTGCTGTTCAGAAGTATTGACATGATGAATATGCCTTTATGCTGCTTTCCCTAGCGTAAAGCAAAACCCCTTATAATCGTGGGGATAACAAGTTAAGCAAAGACGCTATGCCAGTCGCACAAGTAAAGCACTTCCTGCAATTCTCCGATTTCACGCGCGACGAATTCGAGTACGTGATCGAGCGCGCGAAAGTCATCAAGCGCAAGTTCAAGGCCTATGAGGTCTACCACCCGCTGGTGGACCGCACCCTGGTGATGGTGTTCGAGAAGAGCTCGACCCGCACCCGCCTGTCGTTCGAAGCGGGTATGCACCAACTGGGCGGCGCCGCGATCTACCTGAACACGCGCGACAGCCAGCTGGGACGCGGCGAGCCGGTGGAAGACGCGGGCCAGGTCATGTCCCGCATGTGCGACATCATCATGGTGCGCACCTTCGGCCAGGAGATCATCGAGCGCTTCGCCGCGCATTCGCGCGTCCCGGTGATCAACGGCCTGACCAACGAACACCATCCCTGCCAGGTGCTGGCCGACATCTTCACCTTCTACGAGCACCGCGGCCCGATCGCCGGCAAGACGGTGGCCTGGATCGGCGACGCCAACAACATGCTGTACTCGTGGCTGCAGGCGGCCGAGGTGTTCGGCTTCCACCTGAACGTCTCGACCCCGAAGGGCTACGAGATCGACCCGGCGCTGGTCTCGACCGAGCGCTATACGCTGTTCGAGAATCCATCGGACGCCTGTACAGGTGCGCACCTGGTCAGCACCGACGTCTGGACCAGCATGGGCTTTGAGGAGGAAAACGCCTCGCGCCTCAAGGCTTTCGACGGCTTCATCGTCGACAGCGCCAAGATGGCGCGCGCCACCCCCGACGCGATCTTCATGCACTGCCTGCCGGCACACCGCGGCGAAGAAGTCTCGGCCGAGGTCATCGACGGCCCGCAGTCGGTCGTCTGGGACGAGGCGGAAAACCGCCTGCACGTGCAGAAGGCGCTGATCGAATACCTGCTCCTCGGACGCATCGAGGACAAGTAAAGCAGTAACCGTGTTTCACCAACCCATTGTTTGATCGTTGGCGCGCCGTTCCCTTCGGGAGCGGCGGCAAGCGCCAGCTGACCATCTGAACCCCACCTCCCTCCACACTGGAACCATCCATGAGCGACATTAAAAAAGTAGTCCTCGCCTACTCCGGCGGCCTCGATACCTCGGTCATCCTGAAATGGCTGCAAGACCACTACAACTGCGAGATCGTCACCTTCACCGCCGACCTCGGCCAGGGCGAAGAACTCGAGCCGGCACGCGCCAAGGCCATCAAGTTCGGCATCAAGCCGGAGAACATCTACATCGACGACGTGCGCGAGGAATTCGTGCGCGACTTCGTGTTCCCGATGTTCCGCGCCAACACCGTCTACGAGGGCGAATACCTGCTGGGCACCTCGATCGCGCGTCCGCTGATCGCCAAGCGCCTGATCGAGATCGCCAACGAAACCGGCGCCGACGCCATCTCGCACGGCGCCACCGGCAAGGGCAACGACCAGGTCCGCTTCGAGCTCGGCGCCTACGCGCTCAAACCCGACGTCAAGATCATCGCCCCATGGCGCGAATGGGACCTGCTCTCGCGCGAGAAGCTGCTGAAATACGCGGAAGACGCCGGCATCGCCGTGGACATGAAGCACAAGAACGGCGGCGCGCCGTATTCGATGGATGCGAACCTGCTGCATATTTCGTTCGAAGGCCGCCACCTCGAGAACCCGAGCGCGGAAGCCGAGGAATCGATGTGGCGCTGGTCGGTGTCGCCGGAAGCGGCGCCCGACGAAGCCGAATACCTCGACCTCGAATACGAGCGCGGCGACATCGTGGCCCTGAACGGCGTGCGCATGAGCCCTGCGACCGTGCTGACGGAGCTGAACCGCCTGGGCGGCAAGCACGGCATCGGCCGCCTGGACCTGGTGGAAAACCGCTATGTGGGCATGAAGTCGCGCGGCTGCTACGAAACCCCGGGCGGCACCATCATGCTCAAGGGCCACCGCGCGATCGAGTCGATCACCCTGGACCGCGAAGTGGCGCACCTGAAGGACGACCTGATGCCGCGCTATGCGTCCCTGATCTATAACGGCTACTGGTGGGCCCCGGAACGCGTCGCGCTGCAGACCCTGATCGACCATACCCAAGCCACCGTCAACGGCTGGGTGCGCGTCAAGCTCTACAAGGGCAACGTGATCGTGGTCTCGCGCGACTCGAAGACCGATTCGCTGTTCGACATGAACATCGCGACGTTTGACGAAGACGGTGGCGCGTACAACCAGGCCGATGCGGGTGGGTTCATCAAGCTCAACGCGCTGCGCATGCGCATTGCGGCGAAGGCCAGGGCCAAGCGCGGGCAGTAAGCGCGTCTTGCTCCGAAAAAGCCGCCCGCGGGCGGCTTTTTTCATGGGCATGCGACACCCAAGGCCGCGCGTGGTCCCTGCCTACACAATAGCTGTCGAGAATATTTACACCCGGCCTGACCCCAACATTCTCCCCACGGCCAAGTCCTTGATTATTTGAAACAATTTCTTAGTGGCACACTTGTTGCTTACATGACAGAGAAGTATCTCAAAGGGAATTCAGCAAACGGGCCGCGCCGGGACAATGCTCCAGCATCGACCACAGTGCGGAACCCAGACAGAAGATATTCGTATTCAGTCGAGCAGGCGCGGTCCCGGGAACGATACCAGGCCAGGACGCGCCGCTTCACTGAATTGTCCTCCAACTCAGGGAATGGAAAAAATGAAAAAGCTTATCTTGAACGCCATGATGCTCTGCGCAGTCGCCTTCGCCGGCAGCGCCAACGCAGGCGTGGTCCACAATGTGCAAAACGGCAAACTGGTCGGCGCAAGCGGTATCACGATCGCGGGCGAATCCTACAGCGTCACCTTCGGCGATTCCTGCGCCTCGATGTACGATGGCTGCAAGAGCTCGCTGTTCGACTTCAAGACCCAGAACGAGGCCGTCGCCGCCCTCAATGCCCTGTTTGCCCAGGTTTTCGTCGACAACGTCATGATCAACGGTGTCCGTTACAACTTCGACAGCAAGCCGGAACTGGTCAAGAGCTGCGACTGGGCAGGATTCTGCGAGACCTGGGTACCATACCTGGATCTTGGCAACAACCAGGTCCAGTCGGCTTGGCACGTCAACGTGTCGGGTGGCGACTACGTCGGAGACAATCAATGGACTGGTCCTTACACTTACGGTAATGGTGAAGACTATATGGCCTTCACTAATTTCGAGAAGATGTCGGCTGCCGTCCCGGAGCCGGCTTCGCTGGCCCTGCTCGGCCTCGGCCTGATGGGCATGCGCTTGTCGCGGAAAAAGAAGACGGCCTGATCCGGCGTTCTTCGTCCCATCGTAAAGACCCGGCGCATGCCGGGTTTTTTCATTGCGTGGTCGTCAGCCGCGCAAGTCGTCCACCGGCTCCAGACCGAAGCGCTTGCCCAGCAGGTAGTCCACCAGCGCCACCGCGCAATCTGCCGGCGCCACCAGCACCCCGCTCCGCTTCATCTCCACGAAACGCTCCCGCATTGGAAAGCGTTCATCGGGCGTGGCCCGGATCTCGGCCTGCATGTCGGTATCGATCACCCCCGGCGCCAGGCTGCACGCCAGCACGCGCGGGTCCGCGTCCAGCGCCACTGCGCGCGCATGCTGGTCGAGCGCGGCCTTGGTGGCGCAATAGACGCTCCAGCCGGGGTAGGCGCTGCGCGCCGCGCCGCTCGACACATGCAGGATGCGGCGCTCGGCCCCTGGCGCGGCCTGCACGAAGGCGCTGGACAAGGCCAGCGGCGCGCCCACGTTGACGATGGCTGCGCGCAGTGCCGCCACCGGGTCCTGCTCGGCCAAGGGCCCGACCGGGCTGACCACGCCCGCATTGTTCACCAGCAGTGCGGTATCGCAGCCGCCCAGGAAACTGCGCAGCGTGTGGCCTTCCAGCCAGTTGGCCAGGGCCGCGGCGTCGCCCAGGTCCACGACCGCCTGCTCCATGCCTTCGCTTGACCCCGCATGCCCGCGCGCCACGCCCAGCACGGGAATGCCGCGCGCCATCAGCTCGGCCGCCACCGCGGCGCCCAGGCCGCGGGTGTGGCCCGTCACGACTGCCTTGATCATGTCGCCCTCCTTAGATGAATACCGGTTCCGGCTCCAGTTCCACGCCGTAGCGCGCCTTCACGTCCGCCTGGATCGCGCGCGCCAGGCGCACCACGTCCTCCCCCAGCGCCCCGCCCAGGTTGACCAGCACCAGCGCCTGTTTCGGATACACGCCCGCCGCGCCCAGCGCGCGGCCCTTCCAGCCGCACTGGTCGATGAGCCAGCCGGCGGCCAGCTTTTCGCTCCCGTCCGGTTGAAGGTGGTGCACCAGCGCAGGATACTGCTCCAGCAGCTGCGCACACTGTTCGCTGGAGACCACCGGGTTCTTGAAGAAGCTGCCGGCGTTGCCGATTTCCGCAGGGTCGGGCAGCTTGCGGCGCCGGATCGCTTCCACCGTCTGTCCGATGTCCTGCGGCGTGGGCGAGACCAGGCCTGCCGCCTCCACCGCATTGGCCAGTTCGGCGTAGCGCAGGTTCGGGGTCCAGTCGACGGGCAGCGCAAAGGTCACGTCCAGCACGACCAGTTCGCGCCCTTCCGGATGCTTGAAGATGCTGTCGCGGTAGCCGAAGCGGCAGGCCGCCGCGTCCAGCGTGCGCGTCTGGCCGCTGGCCATGTCGTAGGCCGTGAGCGAATGAAACGTGTCTTTGGTTTCAGTGCCGTAGGCGCCCACGTTCTGGATCGGCGCGGCGCCCACGGTGCCCGGGATCAGCGACAGGTTTTCCAGGCCACCGAAGCCCTGGGCCAGCGTCCACTGGACAAAAGCATGCCAGTTCTCGCCGGCCTGGGCACGTACCAGCAGCTTGCCGTCCTGCTCGCCCAGCACTTGCTTGCCCAGGCCCGTCATGTGCAGCACGATGCCGTCGAAGTCGCGCGTGAACAGCATGTTGCTGCCGCCGCCGAGCACGAGGCGCGGCAGCGCGGCCAGCACCGGGGCGGCGCGCACGGCGTCCAGGTCGGCGGCGCCGGTGACCGCCAGGTAATGCCGGGCCCGGGCCGGAATGCGGAAGGTGTTGAGGGCAGCGAGCGGAAAATCGTCGAGGAGGGGCAGGTGTGCGTGCATGGCGTTCCGGGGTTTTTGGCCATTATAGAGGGAACTCGGGGGCAAGCCGCAGCGTGGGCCGGGCGCACCTGTTGCCCACAGGGCAAATTGTGGTCGCGTGCGGGCGTGGTTGTCCGTTAAAATAGAGGGATTCATCTATTAGCAACATCAGAAAAAGGAACCCGCCATGCCATCGTTTGATGTCGTCTGCGAAGCAGACATGGTCGAAGTGAAGAATGCCGTTGAACAATCGAACAAGGAAATCACCACCCGCTTCGACTTCAAGGGCAGCTCGGCCAACGTTGAGCAGAAGGACAAGGAACTGACCCTGTTCGCCGATTCCGACTTCCAGCTCAGCCAGGTCAAGGACGTCCTCATCAACAAGATGGCCAAGCGCAAGGTCGACGTGCGCTTCCTCGACGAAGGCAAGGTCGAGAAGATCGGCGGCGACAAGGTCAAGCAGGTCATCAAGGTGCGCAACGGCATCGAGACCGAGGACGCCAAGAAGATCACCAAGCTGGTCAAGGAAAGCAAGATGAAGGTGCAGGCCAGCATCCAGGGCGAATCGGTGCGCATCACCGGCGCCAAGCGCGACGACCTGCAGGCCGCCATGGCCATGCTGCGCAAGGATGTCGAAGACCTGCCGCTGGCCTTCAACAACTTCCGCGACTGATTTGCCGGGGCCTGCCGGCCTTGCCGCGCAGCCAATGCTGCGCAAGCCATGTCCCGCCTTGGGGTAGAATGACGACCGTGTACGCGCACGGCCGTTGATGCATTTGTACGCGTAGGGAACTACGGTAGTCTAAGGATTGCAATGAAACGTGTTGATGATTTCCGCCTGCGAATGGGCAACAAGGAATATGTGCCCATCATGATCGGCGGGATGGGCGTGGACATCTCGACCTCGGAGCTGGCGCTGGAAGCGGCTCGCCTGGGCGGCATCGGCCACATTTCCGACGCCATGGTGCAGGACGTGTCCGACCGCAAGTTCGACACCACCTTCGTCAAGGAAAAGACCAAGCTCTACAAGTTCAACATCAACAACATGAACAAGGCGGTGGTGCAGTTCGACCTCGACCGCCTGGCCGAAGCGACCCGCCTGCACGTGGGCGCGACCATGCAGGCCAAGCAAGGCAGCGGCCTGATCTTCGTGAACTGCATGGAAAAGCTGACCATGAACGCGCCCAAGGAAACCCTGCGCACCCGCCTGTCGTCGGCGCTGGACGCCGGCATCGACGGCATCACCATGTCGGCCGGCCTGCACCTGGGCTCCTTCGAACTCATCAAGGACCACCCGCGCTTCCGCGACGCCAAGCTGGGCATCATCGTGTCCTCGGTGCGCGCGCTGCAGCTGTTCCTGCGCAAGGTCTCGCGCCTTGACCGCCTGCCCGACTACATCATCGTCGAAGGCCCGCTGGCCGGCGGCCACCTCGGCTTCGGCATCGACGACTGGAAGCAGTACGACCTGCACACCATCATGGACGAGATCCATGTCTACATGCGCGCCGAGCAGCTCGACATCCCGGTGATCGCCGCAGGCGGCATCTTCACCGGTTCGGATGCGGCCGGCTTCATGGAAAAAGGCGCGGCCGGCGTGCAGGTGGCGACCCGCTTCACGGTCACCCACGAATGCGGCATGCCGGACCATGTAAAGCAGGAATACTTCCGCGCCAGCGAAGAAGACATCATCGTCAACGGCGTCTCGCCGACCGGCTATCCCATGCGTATGCTGAAAAGCACGCCGGCGATCGGTTCCGGCATCCGCCCGGGCTGCGAATCCTATGGCTACCTGCTGGACGCCACCGGCAACTGCGCCTACATCAACTCGTACAACCGCGAAGTGCAGGCCAGCCCGGACGGCAAGAACATCTCGGTGCTGGATAAAACCTGCCTGTGCACGCACATGCGCAACTTCAATTGCTGGACCTGCGGCCACACGACCTACCGCCTGAAGGACACCACGCATCGCCTGGCGGACGGCAGCTACCAGATCCTGTCGGCCCAGCACGTGTTCGAGGACTACCAGTACAGCGTCGACAACCAGGTGGCCCTGCCGCCGAAACAGGAAATCGCCGCCGCCTGAGGGTAGCGGCCCGCGCGCCCGGCGCTGCGGGCTTTTCCACCGCTCTATATCCAAGAAGCCAAGGCCTGCCTTGGCTTCCTTCTTTGCGCCACCCCGGTGCGAAGGCGTGTAAGCTGGGCTCCCAGCGAGCGCTTTTCACGAAGGGTGCCGGCATGTCCATCGATCCATCTGCCCAGGTCACTTTCCTGACCGACGACGAAGGCAAGGTCACCACGTGGAATCCCGCATGCGCGCGCCTGTTCGGCTGGACGCTGGAGGGTGCGGCCGGCCGCGAGCTCACAGGACTCCTCTCGGGCGAGGCGAACTGGCCGGCGCTGGCCGCCGCCGGCGGCGCGCGACTCAAGATGCGCTTCTCCGGCGGCCGCGAAGGTCCCGCTACCCTGAGCCTGTCGCGCCAGTACGACGCCGCGGGCGCGCCGCGCGGTTGGAGCGCCGGCATCGTCATCCATCCGTCCGAATCCGCGCGCGAATCCGACCGCGTCGGAAGCACGCCGCTGTCCGAGGTAGTCGACCTGCTGCCCGGCACCTTCTACGCGATCAACCGCGAAGGCCGCTTCGTGCTCTGGAACCACAACCTCGAACGCATGACCGAGATGACTCCGGACGAACTGGCCGCGGCCCAGGTGCTCGACATGTTCGAGCCGCGCGAACGCGAGGCTGCCATGGAGAACCTGCGCAAGGTCTTCGACGAAGGCGCCGAAGTGTCGATGGAGATGAACTACGTCGCCCGCAGCGGCCGCGAAACCCCGATCATGGTGGGCGGCGCGCTGGTCGCCTGCAATGGCGACAAGTACCTGTTCGGGATGGGCGTGAACATCGCCAAGCGGCGCGAAAAGGAACGCCGGCTGCTGCTGAGCGAACGCGCCCTGCACGCGGCCAGCAACGGCATCGTCATCACCCGCTGCTTCGGGCGCGACAACGTCATCGAATACGTCAACCCGGCCTTCGAGCGCATCGCCGGCTATCCGGCGGCCGAAGCCATCGGGCGCGACCCGCGCTTCATGGCCGCGCGCGAGTTCGACGCCCACGAGCGCAGCCAGGTCCGCATCGCCCTGGCCGAGCGGCGCCCGGTCAGCGTGGTGTTCCGCAACCTGCGCAAGAACGGCGAGCTGTTCTGGAACGACCTGAATATCACGCCGGTGCGCGACGAGTACGGCGAAGTCACCCATTTCATCGGCATCCTGCAGGATGTCACCGCCACCAAGCAGCGTGCCGACCACCTCGAGCACGAGATCAACCACGACGCCCTCACCGGCCTGGCCAACCGCACCCTGCTCTGGGACCGGCTCGACCATGCGGTGCACCTGGCCCAGCGCCACAAGGCCATGGCGGCGGTCGTCCTGATCGACCTGAACAACTTCAAGACCATCAACGACACCTTCGGCCACGAGGCCGGCGATGTCGTGCTCATGGTGGTGGCGCGGCGCCTGCAGTCGGCGGTGCGCGAGAGCGATACGGTGGCGCGCATGTCGGGCGACGAGTTCGTGCTGGTGCTGGTGGACCAGCCTTCGCTGCGCTTCACGCTGCGCATGGTGGAGCGCCTGCGGCGTTCGATGACGATGCCGGTGGCGTTCGGGGGCAACGAGATTCCCGTGGGCGCCAGCCTGGGCGTGGCGATCCATCCGCACGACGGACTGTCGCCGGCCGAACTGGTGCGCTCGGCCGACATGGCCATGTACCACGCCAAGGGCAATGGCGGGGGCGTGCATTTCTTCTCGCCCGAGATGCGCTCGGCCAACGAGAAGCGCGCCGCGCTGGCCAACGGCATCCGCGCCGCGCTCGACCACGACGAGCTGTTCCTGCTGTTCCAGCCGCGCATGGATGCCAGGAGCGGCAAGGTGCGCGGCTTCGAGGCCCTGCTGCGCTGGCGCCATCCCAAGAACGGGGTGATGCTGCCGGCTACTTTCCTGGCCGAGGCCGAGGAATCCGGCCAGATGGTCGAGATTGGGCAGTGGGTGCTGGACCAGGCCTGCGCCTTCCAGCAGCAGCTGCGCCAGCTCGGCTACACCGGCCTGCCGGTGTCGGTCAACGTTTCGCACCGCGAGTACAGCCAGCACGGCTTCGTCGCCGGCATCGCCGAGCGCATGCAGCGCCACAGCCTGCCGCCCGGCAGCCTGGAAATCGAGATCCCCGAGGCCGACCTGATCCGTAATCCAGGCCTTGGGTGCGACCTGTCGGCCCAGCTGCGCGAAACCGGGGTGGCGCTGTCGCTCGACGAGTTCGGCAAGGGTATCTCCGACCTCTCCTTCCTGCAGCAGCTGTCGGTGCGCCAGGTCAAGCTGTCGAAAGCGGCCGTGCACGACATCGCCGGCGAGGGCCGCGGCAGCATGCTGGCCAAGACCCTGATCGACATCGGCCACAACCTCGACCTGTCGGTGGTCGGCGAGGCGGTGGAGACCGAGGCGCAGATGGCCTTTCTTACTTCGCATGGCTGCGACCAGCTGCAGGGGCAGTGGTTCAGCGAGCCTCTCGCGGCGGATGCGGCCTGCCAGATGCTGGGGCAGCGGTATCACGCATAGGGCGGGGTTAGAGAGGATTGTAGGGTGGGCAAGACACCTGCCCACCCTACGAGTACGCTGCAACTCATCATCTGATGACTCAGCCGTCCTTGTTGATCCGGTTGATCAATGCCCCCAGCACATCTTCCGCCAGGTCGTTGTCCACCTGGCAGGTGCCGGCGTTCTCGTGCCCGCCGCCGCCGTATTCCAGCATCAGGGTGCCGATGTTGGTGTTGGACGTGCGGTTCAGGATCGACTTGCCGGTCGCGAATACGGTGTTCTGCTGCTTCACGCCCCACAGTACGTGGATCGAGATATTGGTTTCCGGGAAGAGCGCGTAGATGATGAAGCGGTTGCCGGCATAGATGGTCTCCTCCTTGCGCAGGTCGAGCACCACCAGGTTCTTGTGCACGCTGGCGCAGCGCCGGATCTGCTCCTTGCACAGTTCGCTGTGCTCGAAGTAGAGCGCGGTGCGCTCGCGCACGTCGGGCAACTCCATGATCTGCTCGATCGAGTGCTGCGCGCAGTAGTCGATCAGGGCCATCATCAGCTGGTAGTTCGAGATGCGGAAGGTATGGAAGCGCCCCAGGCCGGTGCGGGCGTCCATCAGGAAGTTGAGCAGGTTCCAGCCCTGTGCGAACAGCACTTCGTCGCGCGAGAAGCGCGCGGAGTCGCCCTTGTCGACCGCCGCCATCATGTCGCTCCACGCCGCCGGGAAGGTCTTGGCGCCGCCGTAGTGGTCGTAGACCACGCGCGCCGCCGACGGCGCTTCCGGGTGGATGATGTGGTTCGCACGGGCGCCCGTGTTGCGGATGGTTTCCGACGAATGGTGGTCGAAGGACAGGTGGGCGGCCGCCACGTACGGCAGGTTGGTCGTGATGTCGCGCCCGGAGATGGCGATTTTGCCGTCCTGCATATCCTTCGGGTGCACGAACAGGATGTCGTCGATCAGGTCGAGGTGCTTGAGCAGGACTGCGCACACCAGGCCGTCGAAATCGCTGCGGGTAACGAGTCGGAATGTTTCGTGAACGGCTGACATCGGCAGATCCTTTCGAGAACGGGAATTCGGATTGCGAGCAAGTGGCCGGGCCGTGCAGGACTGCTGCCGGCAGGCCGACCTCAAAGATCATACCTTGCAATGTTTCCAAATGACAGCCTTTGCGCTGGCGCATTCTGGCTTGAGGTGGCGCAGCCTGTGCCCCGGATCGTGCAGGCTGTCGCACGGGGCTGGCTCCCCGGCGGCGCCCGGCGTAAAGTTGCATCATCCCAACAGTCGCGGACGCCGGGGATGTTGTATTTCCGGCACGCGCAGGCAGCGACGCAGTACACTCGCCGCTTGCCCAGCACCGTCGACAAGAAACACACAGCAGCCATGCAAGCACGTCATACAAGCCAGCATTATTTCTCGAGCGTCCTGTCGTGGATCTTCCGCGGCTTCGACGCGGTGGCGACCTGGGTCACCCAGCTGTCGTGGTGGAAGTTTTTCCTGTTCGCCCTCCTGACCCTGGCGGCAGGCGCCATCCTGCAGGAAGAATTGTTCTCAGGCCCGGCCGAGGAAGACGTGGCGCGCGCCGAGCGCGATGCCGGCCGCCGCAGCGACGCCGCGATCCTGATCGACGAAAGCGGCATCCGTTTCAATCCGCGCCGCAAGCCGCGTAACGGCGCGGCCACCGTGCCGCCCGAGCCACCGCCGGCGCCCGAGGCGCCATCGGCGACGCCGCCCGACGCGCCCCCGGCGCCGGACGCCCCGGCGCTGCCGGCGCCCGGCAGCACGCCCGCGCCGGCCGCCTACCCGAGCGGCGAATCGGTCCACATCGAGTTGCCGCCTCAGATCGGCGAAGAGCTGTCGAACGCCATCGAGATGGCGGTCGAGGACGCCGCCGAGCAAAAAGTGTCGCGCTACCACAAGCAGGCCTCGACCTGGTTCATGAACTTCGTGCTGCTGTTCGTGCTGGCGCTGTTCGGCACCAAGGCCCTGGTCGGCGGCAAGAAGCGCGCCGTGGCCGAGGCCCAGGTCGCCAATGCCGCCGCCGAGCGCGAAGCGATGCAGCGCCAGCTGTCGGAAACCAAGATGCAGATGATGCAGGCCCAGGTCGAGCCGCACTTCCTGTTCAACACCCTGGCTTCGGTCGAGCACCTGATCCAGGTCGACCCGCCGCGCGCCTCGGCCATGCAGCGCAGCCTGATCCAGTACCTGCGCGCGGTGCTGCCGCAGATGCGCGACAACGCGGTCGTCACGGGCCTGGGGCGCGAAGTCGACATGGTCACGGCCTACCTGGCCCTGCTCAAGATGCGCATGGAAGAGCGCCTGAACGTGGTCATGCAGATTCCCGACGGCCTGCGCAGCGCGGCCTTCCCGCCGATGATGCTGCAGTCGATGGTCGAGAACGCGATCAAGCACGGCCTCGAGTGTAAACCCGAGGGCGGCACCCTGAAAATCACCGCCGAAGTCGTCGACAGCAAGCTGCGCGTGACCGTCGCCGACGACGGCGTGGGCTTCGGCGTGGTGCCGAGCGACGGCACCGGCCTGGGCCTGCAGACCATCCGCGACCGCCTCAAGCTGCTGCACGGCGAAGCCGGCCAGCTGCACATCGCCGCCAACAGCCCCACCGGCGTGATCGCGATGATCGAAGTGCCCTACCAGTTGTCGAAGCAGGCTTGACCCCCTGCCCGCGGGGCGCATGCAGGGTGACTTGCCTGCTGCGCTGTTTCATTGAATAATTGTCACCTTCCTTCTGCCACGAGAGAATCATGCCTACCGCGATTATTGCCGACGATGAAAGACTGATGCGCGACCAGCTGCGCATGCGCCTGTCCGAGGCCTGGCCGGAACTGGAGATCCTGGGCGAAGCGAAAAACGGCGAAGAAGCGGTGGAACTGGTCGAGCAGTTGCGGCCGGACCTGACCTTCCTGGACATCCGCATGCCTGGCAAGACCGGCATGGAAGCGGCGCGCGACATCGGCGAGCGCAGCCAGGTCGTGTTCGTCACCGCCTACGACCAGTATGCGGTCGAAGCCTTCGAGCGCGGCGCGGTCGACTACGTGCTCAAGCCAACCGAGCCGGACCGCCTGAAGATCACCGTCGACCGCCTCAAGCAGCGCCTGCAGCAGCCCGCCGCCAAGGTCAACGACAGCGTGCAGGCCATGCTCTCGCAGCTGGCCGAGAAGATCGGGGCGCCGAAACCGAAACACCTGCAATGGATCCAGGCCAGCATCGGCCAGGACCTGCGCATGATTCCCGTGGAAGACATCCTGTTCTTCCGCTCCGACGAAAAATACACCTGCGTGCAGACGGCCAGCTTCGAGGCCCTGATCCGCAAGCCGGTGCGCGACCTGGCCGACGAACTCGACCCGTCGCTGTTCTGGCAGATCCACCGCGCCACCCTGGTCAACGTCAACGCGATCGAAGGCGTGACGCGCGACATCCGCGGCCGGCACCTGGTGCTGGTCAAGGGACGGCCGGAGAAGCTGGAAGTGAGCAGGAGTTTCCTGCATTTGTTCAAGCAGATGTAGACGGCCACGGCGGCCCCTGCGGGCGGCCATCCCCCTTTGTCGGGCATCAACGCCCCTCCCCGCCCCGCCACGTAATGTAGAGCTTCCGGCCTCCCCGGCCATCTTCGTGGCATTCCCGCATGACTCCTCAGCGACGCCAACGCCGCGGCCGCGCGGGCACGGCGGTTCTCGTGTTCGGCTTTCTCAGTGGCTATTGCACCGGCACGACCGTCGCTGCCCTGCGCCGCGCCCGCAGCGTACGCCGCACGGTGCGAGAGCTCGACGGCCGCCGCATCGTCCACAGCGCCAGCGACGCCATCCTGTCGATCGACGAGCAGGCCTTTATCCTGTTCGCCAACCCGGCGGCGGCCCACATGTTCGCCACCAGCGTCGCCGCCATGCAGGGCCACTCGCTGGCGCGCTTCATCCAGGCGCCCGGCAAGGATGCGCGCAGCCCGCTCGATTATTTCTCGGCCGGCGCCGGCCGCGCCGGACGGCGCGCCACCGACTACGCCGTCACCGGCATCCGCGCCAACGGCCAGCTGTTCCCGATCGAAGGCTCGATCTCCAGCGCCCTGCAGAACGGCCAGCAGATCTGCACCGTGATCCTGCGCGACGTCTCCGAGCGCCACCTGGTGCAGCAGAAGCTGTCGCGCTCGCACGACCAGCTGCGCCAGCTGTCCTCGGCGCTGCAGACCATCCGCGAAGAAGAACGCACCCATATCGCGCGCGAGCTGCACGACGACCTCGGCCAACTGCTGGCCTCGCTGCGCATGGACTTAACCCTGCTCCAGCGCAGCGACGACCTGCCCGATCCCGGCCGGCGCCTGATCGAGGGCATGGAATCGAACCTGATGACGGCCATTACCTCGCTGCGCCGCATCGCCACCAACCTGCGCCCGCGCGCGCTGGACGAAGGCGGCCTGTATTTCGCGCTGCAGGGCCTGCGCGACGAGTTCGTCGAGCGCCACAACATCGACTGCGTGCTGCTGGCCGACGAGGCCGAGCTGCGCCTGGACGACGGCGCCAGCACCGCGATCTTCCGTATCGTCCAGGAAGCGCTCACCAATATCGCGCGCCATGCGCAGGCCACCAGCGTGGTGCTCAACCTCGGCCGCATCGACGGCGAGCTCCTGGTAACGATCCGCGACGACGGCCGCGGCATCCGCGCCGAAGACATGGAAAAAGCCGCTTCGCTCGGCCTGGTCGGCATGCGCGAGCGGGTCTGGGCCATGAACGGCGAGATCACCATCAGCGCCGACGAGCCCTCCGGCACCCGCATCGACATCGTCCTGCCGCTCGCCGAGCGCAGCCTCTAGCCTTTCTTGCCTCCGCTCCGGCGCGCCGCGGCCTCGCGGCGCACGCCTGGCGCCTGCCTGCCACATATCAGCTTGTCAAATATCAAGCTGTCACTAAGCGGAAATATTCGCTCGGTAAGATCCGTCTCGATCCGGGCTCATCGACGAACCCGGGATCCTGTCCAAACCAACTGGAGATTTGCATGAAGTTCAAGTACCTGGCAGCTGCGCTGCTGTCCACCCTCCCGCTGCTGGCCCACGCCCAGACCAACGTCACCATCTATGGCGTGATGGACGCAGCGGTCGCTGTGGAAGACACCGACGCACCGGGTGAAGACCGCCGCACCGTGATCAATTCGGGCAACCAGTCGAGCAGCCGCATCGGCTTCCGCGGTACCGAAGATCTGGGCAATGGCCTGAAGGCACTGTTCAACATCGAAGCCGGCGTCGCCCTCGACACCGGCGCCGCCGACTCCTCGCTGTTCGGCCGCCGCGCCGTGGTGGGCCTGCAAGGCGCCTTCGGCACCGTGACCGTGGGCCGCGAATACAGCCCGATCGCCGCGGTCGCCGCCGCCAGCGACATCCTGGGCCAGGGCATGTTCGGCACCAACCTGTCGGCATTCGCCACCAACCGCCTGACCCGCCGCCTGGCCAACTCGGTCAACTACAAGAGCGACGCCATGAGCGGCTTTACCGTCAACGCCGCCTACTCGGCCGGCGAGCGCGCCGTCGATCCGTCGCTGGACCTGATGGGCGTGTCGGTCGAGTACAAGAACGGCGGCCTGTATCTGGGCGCCGGCTATCACAACATCGAGCGCCTGGCCACCGGCGACGACAAGGAAATCGCCTTTGGCGCGGGCTTCACCATGGGCGCCTTCGAGATCAAGGGCAACTACCTGGAGGCGGACCAGACCGGCGCCAACAACGAGTACACCAACGCCAACCTGGGCGCGGCCTTCACCACCGGCCCGAACAAGTTCTTCCTGAACTTCCAGCAGCAGAAGATCGAGAGCGGCGCCAAGGGCAATACCGTGTCGCTGGCCTACACCTACTCGCTGTCCAAGCGCACCAACATCTACACGACCTACGCCCAGCTGCGCAACAACGGCCGCGGCACCTTCGGCATCAGTTCCTCGTCGACCGCGGTCACCCCGCCGGCCACCGCGCTGGGCGCCGATCCGACCGTGTTCACCGTGGGCGTGCGCCACACGTTCTAAACCCTCCCCTCCGGCGCCGCCGCCCGGCCGCGCCGCCTTCCGGTCCCGTAAAACGGACCGGACCGATGCCGGCCCATGCCGGCATTGTCTTGTCCGCGTCCCAGTGTTGTCCCACTTAGGTGTTCGCAGAGGGCGAAACGGGCAGATATGGTATTTTGTTCAAGCTTACTATGTCGGCACCGGCATGCGGCAGTACGCGCAGGCGGGTGCACGATTGAAAAAACATGATTGTTGACAAATCGATCATGTATCATCGGCGTCGAATTCATCAAATTTTCATTCCTTGCAGCGGCAAAAGGAGCAGCACATGACGACAGCGACACGGCGGATGGACGGCATCGGCGGACTGGCAGAGTTCGCCAAACCCGGGCATGGCGACAACCATGTCGACCTCGATCGCATGCGCGAGGCCATCGAAGAACGCATCACCGAACTGCTGGCCGAATCGGGCAGCCAGGCCGACATGCTGGCCGCGGCCATGCGCGCCGGCGCCCTGAGCGCGGGCAAGCGCATGCGTCCCCTCCTGGTGATGCTGGTGGCGCGCGACCTCGGCTGCACCTCGCCGGCCCTGATCGACGTCGCCTGTGCGGTCGAGATGGTGCACGCCGCCTCCCTGATGCTCGACGACATGCCCTGCATGGACAACGCCCAGCTGCGCCGCGGCAAGCCGGCCATCCATGTCGAATACGGCGAGGACGTCACCATCCTGGCCTCGGTCGCCCTGCTCAGCCGCGCCTTCGGCGTGCTGGCCGCGGCCCAGGACATCCCGCCGATCACCCGCACCCGCCTGGTGGGCCGCCTGGCCGAGACCATCGGCACCCAGGGCCTGGTGCGCGGCCAGTACGAAGACCTGCACGGCGCCGGCGCGCGGACGGCCGATGCGATCGCCACCACCAACGAACTCAAGACCGGCGTACTGCTGGGCGTGGCGGTCGACATGGCCGCGATCATCGCCCAGACCGGCGAAGGCGTGTCGCAATCGCTGCGCGCCTTTGCGCTGGCGGCCGGCCACGCCTTCCAGATCCGCGACGACTTCTACGACCTGCCCGGCACCGACAGCGCCGTCACCGGCAAGGATACCGGCAAGGACCTGGGCAAGGCCACCCTGCTGGCCTCGCTCGGCCAGGAAGAAGCGCAGCGCCGCCTGATGGCTTACCTGATGGACGCCGACCGCCACCTGGGCGACGCCTTGGGCGCCGGCGGCGGCACCCGCCGCTTCGTCGAGAGCCTGTTCGCGCAGGGCCGTTCGCGCATGCGCCTGGCCGCCGACGCCGGCCTGGCCTATCCCGAGACGGCGGCCGCGCGCGTGCGCGAAGTCCACGTCAACTGAAGCCGGGGCAAGGCAATCGCATGGCGCATTTCGGGGTCGTCGCACCGGCGTTCTACAGCCACTTCAATGCCCTCGAAGCGCTGGCCGGCGAGCTGGTCGAACGCGGCCACCGGGTCACCTTCCTGCACCGCCCGGACGCCCGCCGCTTTGTGCGCGATCCGCGCGTGGCTTTCCATGCCGTCGGCGCCGCCACCCACCCTCCCGGTTCGCTCGAGGCCTCCCTGCAGCTGGCCGCCAACCCCGGCGGGCCGCTGGGACTGCGCCGCGTCATCCTCGACATGGCGGCCAGCACCGACATGCTGTGCCGCGAACTGCCGCGCGCCATCGAAGCGCTCGACATCGACGTGCTCATCGCCGACCAGATGGAAGCGGCCGGCGGCCTGGTGGCCGAAGGCCTGGGCATGCCTTTCGTGTCGGTGGCCTGCGCGCTGCCGGTCAACCGCGAGCCGGGCATCCCGCTGCCGGTGATGCCCTTCGGCTACGAAGACAGCGAGCGCGCGCACCAGGTCGTCGACGGCAGTACCCGGGTCTACGACTGGATGATGGCGCCGCACCGCCGCAGCATCGAAGCCAATGCCAGGCGCCTCAAGCTGCCCGTGCGCGGCGCCCTGCACGACTGCCTGTCGCCGCTGGTGCAGCTGAGCCAGACGGTCGAGGGTTACGATTTCCCGCGGCGCGCGCTGCCGGCGCATTTCCACCAGGTCGGCCCGCTGCGGGCGGCCCAGGCGCGCAGCGATGTCGCCCCGCTGCCCGAGATCGCGCCCGGCCGCCCGTTCATCTTCGCGTCGCTCGGCACCCTGCAAGGCCAGCGTTTCAAGCTGTTCAAGCGCATCGCAGCGGCCTGCCGCCGTCTCGACGCCCAGCTGCTGGTCGCCCATTGCGGCGGCCTGGATGCGGCACAGGAGCGCGCATTGGTGCACGCCGGCGCCACCTGGGTCTGCGCCTTTGCGCCCCAGCAGGCTGCGCTGGCGCGCGCCGACGCCGTGGTGTCGCACGCGGGCCTGAACACGGTGATGGACGCCATCGCGGCGCGCACGCCCATCCTGGCCCTGCCGATCGCCTTCGACCAGCCCGGGGCGGCCGCGCGCATCGTCCATGCCGGCATCGGCCTGAAGGCCTCGCCCCATTTTTCCGGCAGCGCCCACCTGGCGGCCCAATTGCGCCGGCTGCTCGACGACGGCAGCTTCGCCACCCGGCTCGAGGCCCTGGCCGGCAGCGTGGCTGCCAGCGGCGGCGCCCCGCGCGGGGCCGACCTGATCGAAGACGCATTGCGCCTGGGGCGTCCCCGGCATTCCCTGGAAGGCGTGGCTTCCGGTGGATAAGCCCTACGACCTGATCCTGGCGGGCGGCGGCCTGGCCAACGGCTTGGCCGCGTGGCGCCTACGCAGCCTGCATCCGCGGCTGCGCATCCTGCTGCTCGAAGGCGGCGAGCATATCGGCGGCAACCATACCTGGTCGTTCCACGACAGCGACCTGACGCCGGCCGAGCTGGACTGGATCGCGCCGCTCGTCTCGCAGCGCTGGCCGCGCTACGAGGTGCTGTTCCCGGACCTGGCGCGCACGCTCGAAGGCGGCTATGCCAGCATCGCCTCCGATGATTTCGCGCGCGTGATCGAAGCCGCGCTGGGCCCGGCCCTGCGCCTGGGCGCGCACATCGAGGCCCTCACCCCGACCACGGTGCGGCTGCGCGGCGGCGAGACCTTGGCGGCGCGCGCCGTCATCGACGGCCGCGGACCGCGCCCGAGCCCGCACATGTCGCTCGGCTACCAGACCTTCCTGGGCCAGGAACTGCGCCTGGCCAGGCCGCACGGCCTGGACGCGCCCGTGATCATGGACGCCAGCGTCGAGCAAAGCGGCGGCTACCGCTTCGTCTACCTGCTGCCCTTCGGCCCCGACCGCATCCTGGTCGAGGACACCCATTACGTCGATACCGCGGCCTGGGAACCGGAGCGCCTGCGCGCCAACATCGCGGCCTATGTGCGCGCACGCGGCTGGGAGGTGAGCGAAGTGCTGCGCGAGGAACACGGCTCGTTGCCGATCGTGCTGGCCGGCGACGTCGACGCGCACTGGGCGGCCTTGAACGGCCAGCCCACGGCCGGCCTGCGCGCCGGCCTGTTCCACCCCACGACCGGCTACTCGCTGCCGCACGCCGTGCGCCTGGCCGACCGCATCGCGGCCCTGGGCGCCGCGCCCGAGGCCTTGGCGGCGCCGGCGCTGTTCGCCGCGATCCGTGACGAGGCGCAGCAGGCCTGGCAGGGCCAGCGCTTCTTCCGCCTGCTCAACCGCATGCTCTTCCTCGCCGGCCGCCCCGAACAGCGCTGGCGCGTGATGCAGCGTTTCTACCGTTTGCCGGCGCCGCTCATCGCGCGCTTCTACGCCGGGCGCCTGCGCCTGGCCGACAAGGCGCGCCTGCTCAGCGGCAAACCCCCGGTGCCAGTCGGACAAGCCTTGTCCGCCGCCCTCAAAATCCATCCCGACCAGATCAGGAAAGCCGCACAAGCATGAGCAACAACGACAAGAAACAGGCCGTGGTCATCGGCGCCGGCTTCGGCGGCCTGGCCCTGGCGATCCGCCTCCAGGCCAGCGGCATGCAGGTGACCCTGCTCGAAAAACGCGACAAGCCGGGCGGACGCGCCTATGTGTACGAAGACCAGGGCTTCGTGTTCGACGCCGGGCCCACCGTCATCACCGATCCGTCCTGCATCGAGGAGCTGTTCACCGCCGCCGGCAAGCGCATGAGCGACTACGTCGAGATGCTGCCGGTCGCGCCTTTCTATCGCCTGTGCTGGGAAGACGGCAGCCATTTCGACTACCTCAACGACCAGGAGGCGCTGGACCGCCAGATCCATGCGCTCAATCCGGCCGACGTCGCGGGCTACCAGCGCTTCCTGGCCTACTCCAAGGCCGTGTTCGACGAAGGCTACCTGAAACTCGGCGCCGTGCCCTTCCTGTCCTTCCGCGACATGATCGCGGCCGGCCCGCAGCTGGCGCGGCTGCAGGCCTGGCGCAGCGTGTACAGCCTGGTCGCCAAGTTCATCCAGAACGAACACCTGCGCCAGGCCTTTTCCTTCCACTCGCTGCTGGTGGGCGGCAATCCGTTCGCGACCTCGTCGATCTACACCCTGATCCATGCGCTGGAGCGCAAGTGGGGCGTGTGGTTCCCACGCGGCGGCACCGGCGCCCTGGTGCGCGGCATGGTCAAGCTGTTCGAGGACATCGGCGGGCGCATCGAACTGAACGCCCCGGTGGCGCGCATCGAAGCGAGCGGCGCGCGCGTGTCCGGCGTGCGGCTCGAGGACGGGCGCCTGTTCGCGGCCGACGCGGTGGCGTCCAACGCCGACGTGGTGCACACGTACGCGCGCCTGCTGGGCCAGCACCCGCGCGGCGAATCCGAAGGCCGGGCGCTACAGAAGAAACGCTTCTCCAATTCGCTGTTCGTGATCTACTTCGGCCTGAACCACCACCACGAGCAGCTGCAGCACCACACGGTGTGCTTCGGACCGCGCTACCGCGAGCTGATCTCGGACATCTTCAAGGGCCAGAGCCTGGCCGACGATTTCTCGCTCTACTTGCACGCTCCTTGCGTGACCGACCCATCGCTGGCCCCGCCCGGCTGCGGCAGCCACTACGTGCTGGCGCCGGTGCCGCACCTGGGCACCGCGGCGATCGACTGGGAAGTCGAAGGCCCGCGCTACCGCGACCGCATCTTCCAGTACCTGGAAGAGCGCTACATGCCGGGCCTGCGCAGCCAGCTCGTCACCAGCCGCATCTTCACGCCGGTCGATTTCCGCGACCAGCTCAATGCCCATGTCGGCTCGGCCTTCTCGCTCGAGCCGATCCTGACCCAGAGCGCCTGGTTCCGGCCGCACAACCGCGATGCCGAATTGACCAACCTCTACCTGGTCGGCGCCGGCACCCACCCGGGCGCGGGCGTGCCCGGCGTGATCGGCTCGGCCAAGGCCACCGCCGGCCTGGTGATCGAAGACATGAAACAGGGACTGCCCGCATGAGCCAGGCCTTGATGGAGCATGCGACCCGCACCATCGAGGTCGGCTCCAAGAGTTTCGCCGCCGCGGCGCGCCTGTTCGATCCAAGCACCCGGCGCAGCGTGCTGATGCTGTACGCCTGGTGCCGCCACTGCGACGACGTGGTCGACGGCCAGGAGCTGGGCTTCAACGTCGCCCAGCAGGCGCACGATCCGGCCGCCGAGCTGGCGCTGCTGGAGGACCGGACCCGGCGCGCCTATGCGGGCGAGCCGATGGCCGACCCGGCCTTTGCCGCCTTCCAGGAAGTGGCCCTGCGCCACCGCATCGAGCCGCGCTACGCGCTCGACCACCTGGCCGGCTTCGCGATGGACGTGCACGACGCGCGCTACGAGACCCTGGACGACACCCTGCGCTACTGCTACCACGTGGCCGGCGTGGTGGGCCTGATGATGGCCTCGATCATGGGCGCGCACGATGCGCGCGTGCTCGACCGCGCCTGCGACCTGGGCCTGGCATTCCAGCTGACGAACATCGCGCGCGACATCGTGGAAGACGCACGCATGGGCCGCTGCTACGTGCCCGCGCAATGGCTGCGCGAGGCCGGCATTCCCCCGGATGAAGTGGCCGACCCGCGCCACCGCGCCGCCCTGGCGAAGGTGGCGGCGCGCCTGGTCGACGAGGCCGAGCCGTATTACGACTCGGCGCTGGAAGGCGTCGCCGCGCTGCCGCTGCGCTCGGCCTGGGCGATCGCCAGCGCGCGCAACGTGTACCGCCAGATCGGGATCGAGGTCAAGCGCCGCGGCGCGCATGCCTGGGACGAGCGCGCCGGCACGGGCAAGGCGATGAAACTGTGGCTGCTGGCCAGGGGCGCCGGGCTGGCGCTCAGCTCGCGCGTTCGCCCAGCGGGCGTGATGGCGCGGCCGCGTCCTGCGCGGCTGTGGCAGCGTCCGGGCGGCGCTGCAGGCGTCCCCCATGCTGCGCCTGCAGCTGCCGTTTGAGACGCTCTACCGGCGGCGCATACAGGAAACCGAAGGACACCGCGCCGTCCTTGCCCTCGACCGCATGGTGCATGCGATGGGCCTGGTACAAACGCTTGGGGTAGCCGCTGCGCGGCGTGACCTTGAACGGCCAGCGCCGGTGCACCAGGCCGTCGTGGGCGACGAAATACAGCAGGCCGTAGGCCATCATGCCGGCGCCGATCCATTCGAGCGGATGGGCGCCTTCGGTGCCGAACCAGACCAGTGCGATGGCCACGCCCGCGAACACGACGGCGTACAGGTCGTTCTTCTCGAACCAGCCGGTGCGCGGCTCGTGGTGCGACTTGTGCCAGCCCCAGCCGATTCCGTGCATCACGTACTTGTGCAAGGCGATGGAAAACACTTCCATCAGCACGACGGTGAGCACGACAATGAAGGCATTGAGCAACATGAAAAGAACCGGTGAATACTATGGCAAGAGCCTACCATAAGGCCCTTCCGCGCGCCCCGCGACGCCAGTGACGCGCGGGTCATCGACAGGACAACCACATTGAACAAGGATAGGAACACGATGCATCGCCAACTTACTTCCCTGCTGTGCTGCACGCTGCTGGCGGCCATCCCGGCGCACGCCGCCACGGTCGAGGTCCGGGTGTCGGGCGTGACCGCCGGCAAAGGCAAGGTCGCCGTCGCCGTCTGCGACCGCGAGCGCTTCCTCAAGCAATGCGCCTTCAGCGCTTCGGTTCCGGCGCAAGGCAGCGAAGTCGTCGTCAGCCTGAAGGACATCCCGCCGGGCACCTGGGCCGTGCTGGCCTACCAGGACGCCAACGAAAACGGCGAGCTCGACCGCAACTTCATCGGCATCCCGAGCGAGAACTATGGTTTCAGCCGCAACGCCGCCGGCCGCTTCGGCCCGCCCGGCTTCGACGATGCCGCCATCGAGGTGCGCGAAGGCACGACGACGGCGGTGCGGCTGCGCTGAGCAACACTCTAAAAATAACGATAGGAAACAGATAACTCTTGAGGTATCTTTGTGACCCACAAGCGGCCGGGCAGCGTTCCCGGCCATGATCGATCACCGGCACGCGTCTAGCTGCCAGTTACGGGGAACTAAGCAATGAACGAGTTGGTCACTGCCATCAACGGCTATGTCTGGAGTCCTGCGCTGATCGCGCTATGTTTGGGCGTCGGCCTGTATTTTTCCATCCGCTCGCGCTTCCTGCAGCTGCGCCATGTCGGGGAAATGGTACGCCTGATGTGGGACGGGAAAAGTTCCGACCAGGGCGTCTCCTCCTTCCAGGCGCTGACGATGACCCTGGCCGGCCGTGTCGGCACCGGCAACATCGCGGGCGTGGCCACCGCGATTACCTTCGGCGGCCCCGGCGCCGTGTTCTGGATGTGGGTGATGGCCTTCCTGGGCGCGAGCTCGGCCTTCGTGGAATCGACCCTCGGCCAGGTGTACAAGGAGCCGATCAACAAGGAATTCCGCGGCGGACCGGCCTTCTATATCGAAAAAGGCCTGGGCATGAAGTGGTATGCCGTGACCTTTGCCCTGGTCACCATCTTCGCGACCGGCGTGCTGCTGCCGGGCGTGCAGGCCAACTCGATTGCCGAGAGCCTCAAGACCGCCGCCGGCATCGACACCACCTGGACCGGCATCGCGCTGGCGCTGGCGCTGGCCTTCATCATCTTCGGCGGCGTGCGCCGTATCGCCACCTTCGCCGAGTTCGTGGTGCCCTTCATGGCAATCGGCTACATCCTGGTGGCCTGCGTGATCGTCGCCATGAACATCGACAAGCTGCCGGGCGTGCTGCAGCTGATCTTCAGCTCGGCTTTCGGTGCGGACGCGGCCTTCGGCGCCATCATCGGCCAGGCCATCATGTGGGGCGTCAAGCGCGGCGTCTACTCGAACGAAGCCGGCCAGGGCACCGGGCCGCACGCATCGAGCGCCGCGGAAGTGAGCCACCCCGCCAAGCAGGGCCTGGTGCAGGGCTTCTCGGTCTACATCGACACCCTGTTCGTGTGCTCGGCCACCGCCTTCATGCTCCTCATTACCGGCCAGTACAACGTCGAAGCGCCGAACGGCACCCCGATGTTCGTCGGCGTCCAGGGCGTGGCCTCCGGCCCGGGCTATGTCCAGACCGCGCTGGAAAACGTGATGCCGGGCTTCGGCGCGCTGTTCGTCGCGATCGCCCTGCTGTTCTTCGCGGGCACCACCATCGTCGCGTACTACTACATCGCCGAGACCAATATCGCCTACCTGAACCGCGCGACCAACCGTCCGTGGATGGGCGTCGTGCTCAAGGTCGCGATGATCGGCGCCACCATCTACGGCGCGGTCAAGACCGCCGACGTGGCCTGGGCCCTGGGCGACCTGGGCGTGGGCCTGATGGCCTGGCTGAACCTGGTGGCGATCGTGCTGATGCGCGACGTGGCGTTCAAGTGCCTGCGCGACTATGAAGCGCAGAAGAAGCTGGGCAAGGATCCGGTGTTCGATCCAAGCGCGCTGGGCATCAAGAACGCGCACTTCTGGGAGCAGCGCGTGGCGCTGGACAAGCAGAGCAAGGCTGGCGATACGGCCAAGGCCGATACGGTTGGCTGAACCCGATTGCGCTGGATGGAAGACTGCCGCATTTGCGGCAGTTTTTTGGCGCTGTACCCGTTAGGTGTGGAAGATGCCCAGCGCCGCCCGCAGCAGCATATCGGGAGAAGTAATGCGCTCGCCATCGAGCGCCCAGCGCCAGCCCAGGTA
>NZ_JBYTST010000008.1:0-256276 GCF_058111565.1 Telluria sp. AZSoR62 | reverse complement strand
GGTTTGGGACTCGAAGGGATTCCCTTGCAAGGGAATCCGCGGCCCGCGGAACGTGGGCGAGTCCCGTCCGCTCCGCCAGCTAAAAGAAAAAAGGATCCTTCGGGATCCTTTTTTCGTTGCCGCGCCAGAGTGCTCTCCCTGCGGAGAGCACGGTTTGGGACTCGAAGGGATTCCCTTGCAAGGGAATCCGCGGCCCGCGGAACGTGGGCGAGTCCCGTCCGCTCCGCCCCCAAAAGTAAAAGGGTCCGACTTGTCGGACCCTTTTATTTTTCTGATCAGGTACTGCGGGGTAAATGGTGAAATCACGCACACCTTTGCTGCGGCACCCCCGCCTCCACCCGATCCCTCCCCCCGCCCTTGGCCACATACAGCGCACGATCCGCCCTTGCCAGCGCCGCCCCCAGCGCCTCGTTCGGATCGAGCACCACCACGCCGATACTGACCGTCATCGTATACGCCGTCCCGCTGGTCACCACGGTGGCCTCCCGCACCGCCAGCCGCAGCCTCTCGGCCGCCTGGCGCGCGCCCAACAGATCCGTCGCCGGCAACACTGCCGCAAATTCTTCGCCGCCCAGCCGCCCCAGGGTCTCATGCCCACGCAGCACACCGCGCGCAACCCGTGCGAACACGGCCAGCGCTTCGTCGCCGGTGGCATGGCCGAAGCGGTCGTTGATCTGCTTGAAGTGGTCGATGTCGATCATCACCAGCGCCAGCGGCTGGCGCATGCGCAGCGCCGCCAGCCGTGCACTTTCCGCGCGCTCGAGGAAGGAATGACGGTTGGGCAGGCCGGTGAGGCTGTCCGTGGTGGCCAGGCGCGCCATCTCGGCGTCGTCCTTCTGCTTGCACAGCAACAGGAAGCCGAAGCCATTGACGATCATGAGCAGGTAGCCGGCCAGGTAGGCGCCTTCCTGCGCCGCGCGCTGGCCCTGCAGCGCATCGCCTGCGAAACCGGTGGCGGCCCACAGCGCCACCGCCACCGCGAACAGCCCGTCGTTGAGGCCGATGATCCGCTGCAGCAGCGAGGCGCCATGGCGGCGCGGTCGCAGCAGGATCCAGGCCATTGCCGCCGCGAAGAGTGCAATCATGGCAGCGACCAGCGCGGTGAGATAGGGTACCGGCGCACCGGCGCTGCCGGCGGCCAGCACGACGGCCAGCGCCAGCGCCGACACCGGCAACAGCACGCGCTGCCAGCGATCGAAGCCGAAGAAGATGCAATAGGCCGCCACTTCCAGCGAGATCGCCAGCACCCAGCCGGCGCCTTCGATCCCGTTCAATGCAGGTACACTCAGGTAAGGCCGCGACCAGCCCAGCAACTGGCACACGCCGATGCCGAAGCGTGCCCACATCCACAGGCGCAGGCCGGGATGGGGCCGGCCGCCATGGGTATAGCCGGCCATGAGCACGGCAAAGGCGATGTTGCCGACGCCGAGCGCCAGCAGGAATGAGGGGATGTCGATCACTGACCGTTCCTTATGCGGCGGCCATGCCGCGTGGTGCTAAATTATTAATATATATTGCCGTAGAGAATTATATTACACGGTTTTTAATACGACCGTTTACACAAATGCACCGACAGCGGGACAAATGCGTAAAGTGCAACAGTCCCAGCCCGAGTCCGCTGCCTTGGAGCAGCTTTTTGATGCAGAGCAGCAGGCGTTAGGAGATAATCATCCGACAACATATCAACGCACCATGATGGAGCACACGTGATTTTCGGTTTCCTCAAGCCGCCCAAGATGTCGCCGCGCCTGCACCGGCTGAAGAATTCGGCGCTGTTTTCGGCCTTGACGCCGCTGGAGCTGAAGATCGTCGACGGCCTGCTGCACGAGCGCCGCTACCTGACCGATGAAATCGTGTTCGACGAGGGCGAGGAAGGCCAGGCGCTCTACCTGCTCATGAGCGGCAGGGTGGTCATTACCAAGACGCATGCCGGTACCAGCCAGGTGGTTGCCGAGCTCGATCCGGGCGGTTTCTTCGGCGACCTCGCCCTGCTCGACAACTCGCCACGCAACGCCCAGGCGCGCGCACTCGAGCCCTGCGAAATGGCGGTGTTCTTCCGCGACGACTTCCTCGGGCTGCTGGAAACCGATGCCGTCATCGGCTACAAGATTTCGCTGGCGCTGGCGCGCCACATCGGCCTGCGCCTGCGCGAATGGATGGGCACGGGACGGCCCCAGCTGGAAGCGCTGTGAACGGCGGCGAACGCGCCGGACCGGTCGTCTGGACCGGCATCATCGCGGCCACTTGCCTGCTGGTGCTGGTGGTGCAGCAGGTGCTGTGGCTGGCCCTGCCCTTCATCTTCGGCGCGGTGCTGCACTACATCCTGCTCGGGCCCATGCAGCGCCTGGTGCGCGCCGGCTTCAGCCGCAACACCGCAGCCCTGATGGTCTGCCTGCTGTTCTTCGCCCTCTTCACGCTGGCCATGACGGCGGCTTTCTCATGGAGCGGGCCGGAAGAAGACTCGTGGGAAAAGACCATCGGCCTGTACCTCGATGGCGGCGTCGCCTTCGTGCGCAACACCATGACCCTGCTGGAAAAGAAGTTCCCGCTGCTGGCCGAGATGCACCTGACCACGACCGTCAACACGGCCTTCCGCACCTTCACCGACAACTTCGCCGAGCAGCACCTGGGCGAGATCCTGGTGGCGGTGGCAAGCTGGGTGCCTTCGCTGCTGTTGGCGCCCTTCCTCACTTTCTTCTTCCTGCGCGACGGCCTGCGCTTCAAGAAATTCCTGGCGCGCGCGGTGCCCAACGCCTATTTCGAGCGCGCGCTGAACCTGCTGCACGAAGTCGACCAGACCGCGCGCCGCTATTTCGAAGGCCTGATCAAGCTCACCTTCCTCGATACCGCGGTGCTGGCGCTGGGACTATGGACCATCGGCGTGTCCTCGCCCCTGCTGCTCGGGCTGATCTCGGCGGTGCTGGCCTGGGTGCCCTTCGTGGGCTCGGTGGCCGGCTGCGTGCTGGTGGTGATCGTGGCCTCGACCGATGCGCCGAACAACCCCTTCATCGCCTACGGCGCGATCGGCGTGTTCGTGCTGGCGCGCCTGCTGGACGACTTCGTGTTCATGCCCCTGACGCTGGGCCGCAGCCTGCGCGTGCATCCGTTGGTGACGGTCCTGATGATCTTCGCCGGCGGCGCGCTGGCCGGCGTGGTAGGCCTGATGCTGGTGCTGCCGCTGCTGGGCGTGGTGATGGTGATCGGCGAAACCCTGGGCCGGCTGGTCACCAACCCGCGCCTGCGTGCGCGCCATCGCTACGCGCGGGCGCTGCGTACGCGCCAGGCCAGCGTCGACCTGGATATCGCGCGCGAGCGGCGCGGGGCGCCCACGCCCAACGCGGGCTTGTGACGTAAAAAAACCGGAACACGTTCCGGTTTTTTTACGTCCGCCCTATCGCTTGCTTCCGCTGGCCTTGGGCTTGGCCTTGATGGTCGACAGGATCGACGGCTTCACCTTGGACGGCGGCGCCATGAAGGGCGTGCTCGATGGGGCGCCGCGGCCGGCCACGCGGCCATCGTTTCCGCGCGCCGCACGCTTGGGCGCTACCTCGATCGTGCGGCCCTTCGGCACGCCGCCGGGCACGCGCCGGTCCTCGCGCACCATCGACGCGCCATCGTCGGTGGCCGGAATCAGGTGGCGCTCGCCATTGCCGATCAAATCGCCACGGCCCATGCGGCGCAGCGCTTCGCGGATGATCGGCCAGTTCTCCGGATCGTAGTAGCGCAGGAAAGCCTTGTGCAGCTTGCGGGTCTTGCCGCTCTTGGCCGTCTCGACGACCTCCGAGTCCTCGGTGACCTTCGCCAGCGGGTTCTTGCGCGAGTGGTACATGGTGGTCGCCATCGCCATCGGGGTCGGCGTGAAGGTCTGCACCTGGTCGAGCTTGAAGTTGTTCTTCTTCAGCCACAGCGCCAGATTCAGCATGTCTTCGTCGGTCGAACCCGGGTGGGCCGCGATGAAGTAAGGAATCAGGTACTGCTTCTTGCCCGCCTCGAGCGAATACTTGTCGAACAGGCGCTTGAACTCGTCGTAGGCGCCGATGCCCGGCTTCATCATCTTCGACAGCGTGCCGGCTTCGGTATGCTCCGGCGCGATTTTCAGCAGGCCGCCCACGTGGTGGGTGACCAGCTCCTTGACGTACTCGGGCGAGCGCACCGCCAGGTCGTAGCGCAGGCCGGAGCCGATCAGGATCTTCTTGATGCCCGGGATGGCGCGCGCCTTGCGGTACAGCGAAATCAGCTTGCTGTGGTCGGTGCCGAGGTTGCTGCAGATGGTCGGGTAGACACAGGACAGGCGCCGGCACGATTCCTCGATCGTCTTGTCCTTGCAGGCCAGGCGGTACATGTTGGCGGTCGGGCCGCCCAGGTCGGTGATCGTCCCGGCGAAGTTCTTGGTGGTGTCGCGGATCAGTTCGATCTCGCGCAGGATCGACGGCTCCGAGCGGCTCTGGATGATGCGGCCTTCGTGCTCGGTGATCGAGCAGAAGGTGCAGCCCCCGAAACATCCGCGCATGATGTTCACCGAATAGCGGATCATTTCCCAGGCCGGGATATGGGCCTTGCCATAGCTCGGGTGCGGGGCGCGTGCATACGGCAGGTCGTAGACGTTGTCCATCTCGTCCATGGCCAGCGGCAGCGGCGGCGCGTTGAGCCAGACGTCGCGGTCGCCGTGGGCCTGCACCAGGGCGCGTGCATTGCCCGGGTTCGATTCGAGGTGGAACACGCGCGACGTATGCGCATACATCACCGGGTCCACGCTGACGGTCTCGAAACTCGGCAGGCGCACCACGGTCTTGCGCGCCTTTTCGCGGGCGGCGGCCTGGCGCTCCTCGCGCGTCATGATGATGACCGGCTTGGCGACCGGCTCCGGTGCGGCGTTGTCGAGCGCACAGGCCTTCGGGTCTTCCAGCGCCATCGCGTAGGGATTGGGCTGCTTGTCGATACGGCCCGGCACATCGACGCGGGTCGAATTGTGCACGCTCCATTCCTCGTCCGGCAGCCAGCCTTGCGGTACCAGGAAGGCGGTGCCGCGCAGGTCGCGGATGGTCTTGATGGATTCGCCCGCGGCCAGGCGGCGGGTGAGGTCCACCAGCGCGCGCTCGGCATTGCCGAAGAGGAGCAGGTCGGCCTTCGACTCGAACAGCACCGAGCGGCGCACCTTGTCGGACCAGTAGTCGTAGTGGGCGATGCGGCGCAGCGAGGCTTCGATGCTGCCGGCGATCACCGGCACGCCGGGGAAGGCTTCACGCGCACGCTGGCAATACACGGTGACCGCGCGGTCCGGGCGCTTGTTCGGCTCGGCGTTCGGGGTGTAGGCGTCGTCGGAACGGATCTTGCGGTCGGCCGTGTAGCGGTTGACCATCGAGTCCATGTTGCCGGCGGTGACGCCCCAGTACAGATTCGGCTTGCCGAGCGCGCGGAAGGGCTCGACCGAAGTCCAGTCCGGCTGGCTGATGATGCCGACCCGGTAGCCCTGCGCTTCCAGCAGGCGGCCCACCAGCGCCATCCCGAAGCTCGGGTGGTCGATGTAGGCGTCGCCGGTGATCAGGATGATGTCGCACGAATCCCAGCCCAGCGCCGTCATTTCGGCGCGGGTCATCGGGAGGAAAGGCGCGGCAGGTCCGCGGCTGGAGCGCTTGGCGACGCTCGCAAAGAGGTTTGCTGGGGAGTTCATTGGCCGGTATTGTACCGGAAAACCCTTCCCGGGTCGCCGCCAGCCTAGAAAAATGGCTTACTTATCAATGACTTGTGGCAGAGCTGACGACTCAAATACCCATATTCGACAGGATATTGCCAAGCTCGCGCAGGCCGGCGGACACGGTCGGGTGGCGCGCGTCGAAGCGGGCCGCCATTTCCTGGGTGCGCGAGGACAGGCCATAGGTGTTGTGATCCAGTTCCTGCTCGGCGCGGCGCTCGAGCACCTTGTCGATGTCGCCGTCGAGCTGGCGCAGCAGGGTTTCGAGCTCCGGATCGACGTCGCCGGTTTCCTGCAGCTGGCGGTGCAGGCCCTTGAGCCGCATTTTCAGGTTGGCATCGCTGTCGTTCGTATTCTCGTTCAGCATGGGGTTCTCGCTAGTTGGTGAAGCGGGTCTCGAGGTAGAGCGCCTCGACCTGCTCGCGCGCCCAGGGGGTGCGGCGCAAAAACTTCAGGCTCGACTTGATGCTCGGGTCTTTCTGGAAACAGTTAATGTCGATCCGGCGGCCGAGTTTCTCCCAGCCGTAGTGCTCGACGAGGCGGGTTAACAGGGATTCTAAGGTAATACCTTCGAGGGATTGAACACTCATCGTTTGGGGCTCGGTTAGCAATTGGGATGGGTGCAGTTTATACCCCCGGATCGGGTATTGGGTGTGGGAGGTGTGCGGCAGTTCGGGAGCGGGTTGAACGCGCGGGCAGGGTAAAACAGTCCAGTGGACTGTTTTACGCCCACCCTACGGTCATCGGCTGCTCGTAGGGTGGGCAAGTTTCTTGCCCACGCGGTGATACGGTTGTGTCACCACAACCGCTTGAAGCATCAGTTACCGGTCAAACCCCGGCGCTCCAGCAGCGGCTGCACCTGCGCATCGCGCCCGCTGAAATTGCGGTACATCTGCATCGCATCGAGCGTACCGCCGCGCGAGAGCAGGGTCTTGCGGAAGTGGTCGCCGTTCTTGCGGGTCAGGCCGCCGTTTTCCTTGAACCAGTTGACGGTGTCCGCGTCCAGCTTCTCGGCCCACAGGTAGCCGTAGTAGCCGGCCGAATAACCGCCCGAGAAGGTGTGCGAGAAGTAGGTAGTGCGGTAGCGCGGCGGCACCAGCGCGAAGTCGACGCCGGCTTTCTTCAGCGCGTCAGCCTCGAAGGCCAGCACGTCGGTCGGGATCTGGTTCGGCGACAGCTGGTGCCAGGCCTGGTCCAGCAGCGACGCAGCCAGGTACTCGGTGGTGCGGAAGCCTTCGTTGAACTGCTGCGAAGCCTGCACCTTGTCGAGCAGTTCCTTCGGCATCGGCGCGCCGGTCTGGTAGTGCTTGGCGTAGTTGGCCAGCACTTCCGGATAGGCCATCCACATCTCGTTGACCTGCGACGGGAACTCGACGTAGTCGCGCGGCACGCGCGAGCCCGAGAAGCGCGGGTATTTCACGTCCGAGAACATCCCGTGCAGCGCGTGGCCGAACTCGTGGAAAGTGGTGCGCACTTCGTCGTAGGTCAGCAGGGTCGGCTCGCCGGCGGCCGGCTTGGCGATGTTCAGGTTGTTGGCGATGACCGGCTTGGTGCCCATCAGCTTCGATTGCGCGACCAGGGCGTTGGCCCAGGCGCCGCCGCGCTTGTTGGCGCGGGCGTACGGATCGAAGGTGAAGATCGCGAGCTGCTTGCCGTCGTGGTCGAACACGTCGAAGATGCGCACGTCCTCGACATAGCTCGGCAGGTCCTTGCGTTCCTTGAAGGTCAGGCCGAATTCCTTGTTCGCGGCGAAGAACACGCCGTCCACCAGCACGCGGTTCAATTCGAAATACGGGCGCAGCTGGCCGGCGTCGAAGGCGTACTTGGCGGCGCGCACCTTGTCGCTGTAGAAAGCCCAGTCGTGGGCTGCCGCCTGGAAGCCGCCTTTTTCGGCGTCGATGACTTTCTGGATCTCGGCCGCTTCCTTGCGGGCGTTGTTCACGGCCGGCTTGGCGAATTCGGCCAGCAGGCTGTTGACGGCGCCGGTGGTCTTCGCGGTCTGGTCTTCCAGGTTGTAGGCGGCGTGGTTCGGGTAGCCCAGCAGCGTAGCGCGCTCGGCGCGCAGCTTGGCCAGCTTGAGCACGACCTCGCGGTTGTCGTATTCACCGCCGCGCGCGCCGCGCGCCAGCGAGGCCGCCAGCAGCTTTTCGCGGGTAGCGCGGTTGGTCAGCACCGACAGGCCGGCCTGCTGGGTGGTGTTCACGACCGGAATGGCGAACTTGCCGTCCATGCCGCGCTTCTTCGCTTCCGCGGCGGCGGCGTCGATCTGCTTGTCCGACATGCCGGCCAGCTCGGCGCGGCTGCCGACGATCAGCGCCGAGGCGTTGGCTTCATTGAGCGTGTTCTGCGCGAACTGGGTCGACAGCGCGGCCAGCTGGCCGTTCATTGCCTTGAGCTTTTGCTTGTCGGCGTCGGACAGCTTGGCGCCGGCGCGTACGAAGTCGGTGTGGTAGCGCTCGACCAGGTATTGCGACTCGGCGTCCAGGCCCAGCTTGGTGCGCTTGTCGTACAGCGCCTTCACGCGTGCGTACAGCTTCGGGTTCAGGCGGATCGCGTCGCTGTGCGCCGACAGCTTCGGCGCCAGGTCCTTGTCGAGGGCCTTCAGGGTGTCGTTGGTGTACGAACCGGTCATGATGCCGAACACGGTGCCGACGCGGTTAAGCAGCTGGCCCGAACGCTCCATTGCGACGATGGTGTTCTCGAAGGTCGGCGCGGCCTTGTTGTTGGCGATCTTCTCGATCTCGGCGGCCTGCTGGCGCATGCCTTCGGCGTAGGCCGGGGCGAAGTGCTCGTTCTTGATCTTGTCGAAAGCCGGGTACTTGAATGGCAGGGTGCTCTCTTTCGCGAACGGGTTCGACGCTTCGAGCATCGAGGCGGGGGCAGCGTAGGCGAGATTGGCGGCGACGCTGGCGGCGGCGACCAGCAGGATGTGTGGACGGGTCATGGGTGTCTCGTTATGGGTAGGTGATACGGACAACACGCCGTCCCCTTCTGCCGCTCGTGGCGGCAGAAGGGGACGGCGCAGGGTTTAGTTACCGGTCAGGCCGCGGCGTTCCAGCAGCGGCTCGATGACCGGGTCGCGGCCGCGGAAGCTGCGGAACAGGTCCATCGCATCGGCGGTGCCGCCGCGCGAGAGCAGGGTCTTGCGGAAGTGGTCGCCGTTCTTGCGCGACAGGCCGCCGTTCTGCATGAACCACTGCACCGTATCGGCGTCGAGCTTTTCGCTCCACAGGTAGGCATAGTAGCCGGCCGAATAGCCGCCGTTCATCGAGTGCGAGAAATAGGTCGTGCGGTAGCGCGGCGGTACCGGCGCGAAGTCCACGCCCGCTTCCTTCAGGGCCCGGGCTTCGAAGGCCAGCACGTCGGTCGGGACTTGCTTGGGCGTGAGCTGGTGCCAGCGCTGGTCGATCAGCGAAGCGGCCAGGTATTCGGTCGTCATGTAGCCCTGGTTGAACTTTTTCGATGCGACCACCTTGTCGAGCAGTTCCTTCGGCATCGGCGCGCCGGTCTGGTGGTGCCTGGCGTAGTTGGCCAGCACTTCAGGCCAGATCGCCCACATCTCGTTGACCTGCGACGGGTATTCGACGAAGTCGCGCGGCACGTTGGTGCCCGAGAAATGCGGGTATTTCACGTTCGAGAACATGCCGTGCAGCGCGTGACCGAACTCGTGGAACATGGTGCGCACTTCGTCGTAGGTCAGCAGGGTCGGCTGCCCGGCCGGCGGCTTCGGGATGTTCTGGTGATTGCCCACTACCGGCTTTTTACCCAGCAGGTGCGATTGCGAGACGTATTCGTTCATCCACGCGCCGCCCTGCTTGTTGCCGCGTGCATAGGGATCGAACAGGAAGATCGCCAGCTGCTTGCCGTCGTGGTCGAACACGTCGAACACGCGCACGTCCGGGTCGTACACCGGCAGGTCCTTGCGTTCCTTGAAGGTGATGCCGTATTCCTTGGTGGCGGCGAAGAACACGCCGTCCACCAGCACGCGGTTCAGCTCGAAATAGGGGCGCAGCTGGTTCTCGTCGAAGTTGTACTTCGCGGCGCGCACCTTGTCCTGGTACAGCGGCCAGTCGTAGCTGGCGACCTGGAAGCCACCTTTTTCGGCGTCGATCACCTTCTGGATCTCGGCCGCTTCCTTGCGCGCGTTGTTCACGGCCGGCTTGGCCAGTTCGCCCAGCAGCTTGTTGACGGCGGCCGGGTTCTTGGCCGTTTCCAGTTCCTGCGAATAGGCCGCATAGTTCGGGTAGCCCAGCAGCACGGCGCGCTCGGCGCGCAGCTTGGCCAGGCGCAGCACCAGCTGGCGGGTGTCGAACTCGCCGCCGCGGCTGCCGCGGTTCAGCGACGCGGCCATCAGGCGCTCGCGCGTGCCGCGGTTGGTCAACGTGGCCAGCGGGGGCTGGCTGCTGGTATTGACGATGGCGATCGCGTACTTGCCCTTCAGGCCGCGTTTCTCCGCTTCCGCCGCTGCCGCATTGATCTCGGCATCCGAGAAGCCGGCCAGCTCCGCACGGGAATCGACGATCAGCGCCGAGGCATTGGCTTCCTTGAGCACGCGCTGCGAGAAGTCCGACTGCAGCGACGCGATCTCGCCGTTGTATTTTTTCAGCTTCTCTTTGTTGGCGCTTGATAAGTTGGCGCCAGCGCGCACGAATTCCTTGTACACGCGCTCGAGCAGGTGCTTCGACTCGGCGTCCAGGCCCAGCGTGGCGCGCTTGTCGTGCAGCGTCTTCACGCGGCGGAACAGCGCCGGGTTCAGGTAGATGGTGTCGTTGTGCGCCGCAAGCTTCGGCGACATCTCGCGGTCCACGGCGTCGAGCGTGTCGTTGGTGTTTGCGGTCTGCAGGTTCGAGAAGGTCGCGGCCACGCGCGAGAGCATCTGTCCGGCGCGTTCCATGGCGACGATGGTGTTGTCGAAAGTCGGGGCCGATTTGCTGGCGGCGATCGCGTCGATCTCGGCCAGGTGTTCGGCCATGCCTGCCGCGTACGCCGGCAGGAAGTGCTCGTTCTTGATCTTGTCGAAAGCCGGGTAGTGCAGCGGCAGGCTGCTGGGCTGGGCGAACGGGTTGGAGGCGTCGAGCTTGGGTGCGGCAGGCGCCGCAATCGCTGCATGCGCGAGCGCGAGGCTGGCGGCAACGATGAGCAGTTGTGGTCGGTTCATGAGATCTTTCACGGACTCTTGGGAGGGAGCTGCCGTACGTGCTCGACAGCCGTTGCGCGAAGATCATAGCAGGCTTGATCGCAAGTCGTCACAACAAAAAGTGTATGTATGCTGCCTGTATTGACGGGCGTATTGACGACCGTATTGACGCCTGCAGACGGGTCCGCCTGATGCGTTCCGGGTCCGTGTTAGCATCGCCCCCTACCCTCTTCCCTAACCATGGATTCCTTCATCGAACAACCCTTCGACGCGATCGTCGTCGGCACCGGTCCCGGCGGCGCCAGCACCGCGCGCGAGCTGGCGCGGGCCGGCGCGCGCGTGCTCATCCTCGAGCAGGGGAGCGCCGCGCCGCTGGCCGGCACCCTGGCGCAGATGGCCACCATGGCGCTGCCGGGCAAAGGCGCCTGGCTGCACCGCGACGCGTCGCTGCTGGTATCCGGTACGGCCCTCGGCGGCAGCTCGGCGCTGAACTTCGCGACCGCCGCCGCGCCGCCGCTGGCGATGTTCGCGGCGCACGGCATCGACCTGGCGCCGGCACTCGATGCGCTGCGCGCCGAACTGCCCATGGCGCCGCTGCCGGACAGCCTGGTCGGCCCGATGGCCGCGCGCATCATGGCGGCCGCGCGCGGCGCCGGATTCGACTGGCAAAAACTCGACAAGATGATCCGCCCCGATGCCTGCCGCAGCGGCTGCTGGCGCTGCGTGTACGGCTGTCCCTACGGCGCCAAGTGGAGCGCGCGCGATTTTGTCGAGCAGGCCTGCGGCCACGGCGCCGTGCTGCTCGACCGCAGCCGGGTGCTGCGCGTACTGATGCAAGACGGCCGGGCCGCCGGGGTCGAGCTGCTGCGCGCGGGATCGGTGCAGGTCGCCCGTGCGCCGCTGGTGGTGCTGGCCGGCGGCGGCGTCGGCAGCCCGCGCCTGCTGCATGCGTCAAGCCTGGGGCCGCGCCATGTCCCTTTCTTCAGCGACCCGGTGGTGGCGGTGATGGGCAGCGTCGACGATATGGGCGAGGACATCGGCGGCGCCGAAGTGCCGATGGCGTCCGGCGCCAGCTTCCACGACGAAGGCATCACGCTGGCCGACCTGACGCTGCCGCGCCCGATGTTCCAGGCGTTCGCCCTGCAGGCGGGCCGCATCGACCGGCTGGGCGCGCACAGGAACACGCTGAGCATCATGGTCAAGATCCGCGACGAGGTCGGCGGCGCGGTGGGGCCGCGCTGGGTGGACAAGCGGCTGACTCGGGGCGACCGGGGGCGGCTGGCCAAAGGCATCGTCATGGCGCGCGCGATCCTGCAGCAGGCCGGTGCGCGCCGCGTGTTCGCGACCCACCACTTTGCCGCGCATCCGGGAGGCAGCGTGCCGATCGGGAGAAGTGTCGACAGCGATTTGCGCGCAGCGCCGGGACTGTACGTGTGCGACGCGTCGGTGATACCGGGGGCGTGGGGATTGCCGCCAACCCTGACCCTGCTATGCCTGGGCAAACGGCTGGGCGCCATGCTCGGCGCCCAGGCGGTCAGTAATGCGGGGGACGTTCGTTGACCGGCCCCTGGCGGCTGGTCTGGAGGTTGCGGACGTGGTCCGCCAGCGCGGCCACCATGGCTTCGAGCTTGTCGATGCGGCGGCCTTGCTGGTAGATGGTCTGGTTCAGGGTCTCGACCAGGTCTTCCTGGTGCGCGACCTTGATCTCGATGTCGACGAAACGGTCTTCCTGGCTCACGGCATACTCCGGCGTAAAGCCGGCATTATGCCAGCCTTGTTTAGACCGTTCCCCACGGCGTGTAATCGATACCGGTGCTGATGGTGCCGATGACCTGCGCCTGGTTCTCGAAGCCTTCGCTGAATTCCATCAGGATCTGCTCGCGGCTGCTGTTGACGATGCGGCCGACCCAGTAGTCGTAGCCGGCTGCATCCGGGGCGCGGTCCAGGATGTTCTGGTACAGCTTGTTCAGGAACTCGCCGTTGCTCGGGTTCGCGCCATATTGCTGGACGAATTCCGGCTGGCCGGTGATGAATTCCTTCGCGACCTGCAGCAGGCTGGTGCCCTTTTCCATGCGGTCCATCCAGTAGCCCATGCCGGTCTTGTCCGATGGGCGGCCGTACACGGCCTCGTACAGGCGGTAGACCTGGCCGGCCACGCCGTCCACGTCGATCGCCTTGTAGCCATCGCTGAACTGGATGCGCTCGACGTCGATCAGTGCGTCCTTGCCGTCGGTGCCGGACTTGGCGGTGACGTTATAGCCCCAGATGCCGCGCGCGATCGTGTAGTTCGCGGCGCTGCCCGCGTAGACCGCGGTGTCGATGCCGGCGCTGCCGTCGATGGCGTTGTCGCCCGCGCCGACGGTGAACTTGTCGTTGCCGCCGGTGCCGGTCTGGTTGGCGCTGCTGGCCACCGTGAAGTTCATGCGGGTGGTCGCGCTGGTGGCGTTGTCGGCGATGTCCACCGAGGCGGCGCTGACGACGTAGCTGCCGTTCGGCAGCGGGGTGGAATCGATGGTCCACTTGCCGTCGCCGCCCACGGTCGCGCGGCCGATTTCAATGGCCTTGTTCACGTGGACCAGCACGATGCTGGTGCCGACTTCGCCGGTGCCCGTGAACATCGGCTTGTTGCCGCCCGACTCCAGCGAGAAGGTGTTGGTGGGCGCGGTCGGAGCCTTGCCGTCGACATTGAAGGACTGCAGCGGGCTGAAGGCCGAGGTATTGCCCGAGGTATCGGTGGCGGTGGCGTAGATCTGGTAATTGGTGCCGTCCGCCAGGGCGTTGCCGACCACCCGGAACACGCCGTTGGCGCCGGCCGTGGTGGTGGCGATGACCGTCTCGCCAAGGTAGAACTTGACCGTGGAACCAGCTTCCGCGACGCCGGTGATCAGCGGCGTGCTGCCGGTGGTGTAGCCGTTGGCGTTCTTGGTCACTGCGAAGTTCGGCGCTGCCGGCGCGGTCGCGTCGACCACGGCCGAACGCTGCACGGTGATGTCCGCAAAGCGCAGCTGCTCGACCGCATACAGGGTATCGATGCCTTCCGCTCCGCTGGCGACCGTCAGGCTGCCGTCGGCGTTGCCGGTGATGTTGTAGTTATTACGTGCGCCCAGATAGACCGCCGTATCGTTGCCGTTGCCGCCATTGATCACGTCATTTCCTCCATTGCCCTGCAGGGTGTCATTGAATGCGGTACCGGTCAGCGTTTCGGAGCTGGTGGTACCGGAGAGATAGACCGCGTCGGTGGGCGCGTTGAAGCCAAGCGCGCCGCTCAGTCCGTCGCCGCCGTAGATCCAGTTCAGCGCAGCCACGTCGTACTGGCTGAAATCGGCGTGGTTGGTCGAATGGTTGGTGTACGTCATGATGGTATTGCCCGCATTGTCCAGCGCACCCGGCAGGACGATGTCGCCTTCGAAGGGATGCTTCAGGCCCAGCGCATGGCCCAGTTCGTGCAGCAGGGTTTCGTAGCCTTCCGAACCCGGCGTCAGGTCGCGGTTGCGCGCGCGCCATTCCGCATTGTCGAGGTAGACCCAGGCGTCTGCGTCGTACTTGGTGACTTCGTTGGTCGACGGGTTATAGCTGTAGCCGCCTTTCCAGCTGCACAGGCCGACGGTGCTGCTGCCCTCGATGTTGGCATTGCACAGGTGGATTTGCGCGGCTTCGCCATCGCTTGTCTCGACGAAGTTGATGCCGGTGATCGTGCGCAGGTCCTGGAGGGCGATGCGCACGCTGTTCTGCTGGGCCGCCGTGAATGCTTCCTGGCCCGTGCGGCCGGGTTCGTTACCGGATCCGATCGAGAAGGTGTAGTACAGGGTGTTCGCCGGCAGGCCGGTAATGTAATTCCAATGCGGTCCCTTATCGAGCAATGCATCGATGTATTGCTGTCCCGAGAGGGGCACATTCGTCAGATCCGCTACCGTTGCCATACCACACCTTTATAAACTATCAAGTAAGTTGCTGCTGAGTTTCCTCGTCTCAGAAGTATTTCTTCCGGGACAAGATAAGTCAAATGGGAATTTCAATCGTGCGCGGGTATTGCCAGGGCTTCAAGGCTTCCGTACAACGGAAACCCTTGCCCTGAAACAGATGCTTACAATTTAGGCGTGGCCAGCAGTGCTTTGAGACTGGCCAGCCTTTCTTTGGGGGTGATGACTTCGGTTTCCTTGGGCGGCGCGTCGCCCACGTCGAGCGCCATCTCCTTGATGAAACGCGACGGTTCGCAATGCACCAGTTCGCCGGCGCGCTTGCGCTTCTTGCACCAGGTCAGGCGCAGGGTGCGCTGGGCGCGCGTGATGCCCACGTACATCAGGCGCCGCTCTTCCTGGATACGGGCGGCGATGATCTCCACCGGCGCGTCCGGGTCGCCCTTGTGCGGCAGGATGCCCTCTTCCACGCCCACCAGGAAGACGTGCGGGTATTCCAGGCCTTTCGAGGCGTGCAGGGTCGACATGCGCACCGCGTCCTGCTCCTCGTCCTGGCCCTCGAGCATCGACATCAGGGCCACCATCTGGGTCAGTTCCAGCAGGTTCTTCTCTTCGCCGTCGCGCTCGCGCCCACCCCGGCCGCGTTCCTTCAGCCAGTTGGTGAACTCGAGCACGTTCTGCCACTTGGCCTGGGCCGCGCGGTCGTCGAAGTTCTCATATAAGTAGTGCTCGTAATTTATCTCTTTCATCATGTCGTCGAGCACCTCGGCGGCATTGTCCCCGCTGCCTGATGGGCCCGGCCGCGTGGCGCGGTCTTCCAGGCCATTCATGAAGTAACAGAAACCGCGCAGCGGTTGCAGCTGGCGCTCGGCCAGCTTGGCTTCCAGGCCGCCTTTTTGCGCCGCCTCGAACAGCGAGCAATTCCACTGCTTCGAGAATTCGCCCAGCACCTCGAGCGTGGCCATGCCGACCCCACGCTTGGGCGTGGTCACCGCGCGGATAAAGGCGGGGTCGTCGTCCTGGTTGGCGATCAGGCGCAGGTAGGCGATGACGTCCTTGATCTCGGCCTTGTCGAAGAAGCTCTGGCCGCCCGACATGGTGTAGGGGATACGCTCCTTGCGCAGCGACTGCTCGATCACGCGGGCCTGGTGGTTGCCGCGGTACAGGATCGCGTAGTCTGCCCATTTGTTCTTGCGCTGGAAGTGGTCGGCCGAGATCATGATCGCCACCTGCTCGGCTTCCTGCTCGTCGCTCTGCATGCCCAGCACCTCGATCGGCTCGCCCAGGCCATGCTCGGACCACAGCGACTTCTCGAACAGCTTCGGGTTGTTGCCGATGACCGCGTTGGCCGCCTGCAGGATGCGGGTGGTGGAACGGTAGTTCTGCTCGAGTTTGATGACGCGCAGGTCGGGGAAGTCGGTCTGCAGGGTCTTCAGGTTTTCGACCGACGCGCCGCGCCAGGCGTAGATGGCCTGGTCGTCGTCGCCCACGGCGGTGAACATCGGCTTCTTGCCGATGCCGGTCACCAGCAGTTTGACCAGCTCGTACTGGCAGGTATTGGTGTCCTGGTATTCGTCCATCAGCAAATAGCGCAGGCGGCGCTGCCAGCGGTCGCGGATCGACTCGTTGTTGCGGAACAGTTCCACCGGCAGGCGGATCAGGTCGTCGAAGTCCACCGCCTGGTAGGCCTGCAGGGTCGCCAGGTAGCTGCGGTAGACGCGCGCGGACATGGCTTCGTCCTCGTCCTTCGCCTCGCGGATCGCATCTTCCGGGTCGACCAGGCCGTTCTTCCATAGCGAGATTGCATTCTGGATGCGGCGGATTTCCTGTTTATCGGTGGTCAGCGCCAGGTCGGAGACGATGGTGTAGCAGTCGTCGCTGTCCATGATGGAGAACTTGTCCTTCAGGCCGACGCCGGCCGCCTCCTGGCGCAGAATCTTGACGCCCAGCGAGTGGAAGGTGGACACGGTGAGCTGCTTGGCCTGCTTCGGCTGCTTGAGCAGCTTGGCGATGCGCTCCTGCATCTCGAGCGCCGCCTTGTTGGTAAAGGTCAGGGCGGCAATCGTGCGCGGGTCATAGCCGCGGTCTTCGATCATGTACGCGATTTTCTGCGTAATGACGCGCGTTTTTCCCGAACCGGCCCCCGCCAGCACCAGGCACGGGCCGTCCAGATAGAGCACGGCTTCGCTTTGCGGCCCGTTGAGGCCGAATTTTGGTGCGTTGGACATGGGAAAGTTTCTGCAGGATGGCCGGGTATTGTAACGATGAGTTGGCCGCCGCGCTAAAATGGCTTCATGAAAAAATTGCTCGTCATCCTGTTTGCAACACTGCTGGCAGCCCCCGCCACGGCAGCGCCCTTGCTGGTGGCGGCGGCCAGCGACCTGGTCTATTGCATCGACGAGCTGGCGGCGGCCTTCCGAAAGGAAGCCCCGCAGGCCGAGATCAAGGTTTCCACTGGCGCATCCGGCAATTTCTTTGCCCAGATCCGCAACGGCGCGCCCTTCCACGTCTTTATGTCGGCCGACATGCTGTATCCCACCCAGCTGGCCAAGGCCGGAGCGGCCGACGGCGCCACCCTGCGCCCCTACGCCATCGGCCGCATCGTGCTGTGGAGCACCGACCCGCGTTTCGACGTGAACCAGGGCTTGCCCCTGCTGCGCGACGCGCGCGTGACCCGCATCGCCATCGGCAACCCGGACACCGCGCCCTATGGCCGCGCCGCCAAGGCCGTGCTGGAGCGCGACAAGTTGTGGGAGGCCGTGCAGCCGCGCCTGGTCATCGGCGAGAACATCGCGCAGGCGGCGCAGTTCGTCCAGACCGGCAACGCGCAGCTGGGCATCGTGTCGCTGGCCACCGTGCGCTCGCCGAAGATGGCCGGCGTGGGTCGCTACCACCTGATCGGCGATGCGGGCGTACCCCCGATCGAGCAGGGCGCCATCGTCACCGCGGCCGGCGCCAAGGAACCGCTGGCGGCGCGCTTCGTGCGCTTCCTCGGCTCGCCCGCGGCGCGCGCCATCCTCGAACGCCACGGCTTCGGCCTGCCACCGGCATCGGATGCCTGAGTTGGGGAGCGTCGCTTTCGCCCCCGAGCTGTGGTCGGCGCTGGCGCTGACGCTGCGTCTGTCGCTGGTGACCTCGCTGGTACTGCTGGCGATTGCCATCCCGCTGGCCAACTGGCTCAACACCAGCCGGATGCGCGGCGTGCTGTTCATCGAAACCCTGGTCAGCCTGCCGATCGTGCTGCCGCCGACCGTGATCGGCTTTTACCTCCTGATGCTGATGGCGCCCCAGCGCCCGCTGGGCGCGGCCTGGCTGTCGGTGTTCGGGCATCCGCTGCCCTTCTCGTTCGCGGGCCTGGTGGCCGGCTCGGTCATCTACAGCCTGCCCTTCGCGGTGCAGCCGATCCAGTCGGCCTTCCGGAATGTGAGCCGCGACCTGGTGCAGTCGGCGCTGGCCCTGGGCCTGACGCGCCGCCAGGCCTTTTTTTCGGTGGTGCTGCCGCTGTCGCGCAACGGCATCTATACCGGCCTGTCGCTCAGCTTCGCCCATACGATGGGCGAGTTCGGCGTGGTGCTGATGTTGGGCGGGAACATCCCCGGCCAGACCCGGGTCGCCTCGATCGCGCTCTACGACGAGGCGCAAAAGCTCAACTACGAGGCGGCGCATGCCTACGCGCTGGTGCTGCTGGTGATCTCCTTCGCGATCCTGGCGGCGATCGCCTTCTTCCAGCGCAAGCAGCACGCTTTATTTCTCGGTAATAACTGAGACCAGCCGAGCCCACCGGGACAACGCGCCGGGGCGCAATCGGGTAACATCGCACCCTTGCGGCGCGTGAGCGCCGGCGCTTTTTTGGACACCCGCATCATGAAATTTGAACATCTCATCCAGATCAACGATCCGCTTAACCCGCTGATCGACACCCTCACCATCGAGCAGCTATGGCGCGGCCTGGTGCTGCGCGCGGAGTCGCCGAAGCTGTTCGTGCCGCACCTGGACGAATGCACCATCGGCGAGCGCGCCAGCGGCAGCTTCGCGCGCCGCCTGCGCTACGGCGACCTGGTGATCGACGACGTCGTGCACATGACGCCCCTGCAGGAAGTGCGCTTCGAGGTGCCGGCGCAAGGCGAGATCGCGGCATCGAGCCTGAAGATGGCCATCGAGACCCCGACCAACGCCATGCTGCTGGTGCGCTTCAGCTACGATGACGGCCAGGGCGAGCACACCGACGAAGCCAACAAGATGTACGACGATTTCAAGCGCTCGGCCTACCAGGAAGCGGATATCGATACGGTGCGGATCCTGCGCCAGCTGGCCAGCGAAGGCAAGCTGGATGCCAGTTACCTGAATTGAGTCAGCCCGTAGGGTGGACAGGAGGACCTGCCCGCCCTACGATGCGCATCTGCTCAGGTCCCCGGCTCGCTGTCCGACGCATCGATCTCGCTCTCGCCCTTGGTCAGGCAGTGCGCCAGGTCGCGCAGCGCCGTGCGCACGCCCTCCTCGATCACCGGGTGATAGAACGGCATCTCCAGCATCTGGTCCACCGTCATGCGCATCTGGCAGGCCCAGGACAGCGTGTGCGCCAGGTGCTCGGCGCGCGGCGCGATCATCTCGGCGCCCAGGAAACGGCGCGAGCCGTATTCCGCATACACCCGCAGCATTCCCTTGTTCTGCAACATCACCCGGCTGCGCCCCTGGTTAGCGAACGACACCGAGCCGACCGCGAACTTGCGCTTTCCGCCCTCGCACAGGCTGCGGTAATTGGCGCCCAGCGTGGCGATATTCGGCTCCGTGAAGGCGACCGCGATCGGCGTGCGGCGCAGGCCGGGACGCACGTCCGGATAGCGGCCCGCATTGTCGCCGGCGATCTTGCCGTGGTCGGCCGCATCGTGCAGCAGCGGACGCTCGTTGTTGGCGTCGCCCGCGATGAAGATATGGCTGCTCCCGCACTGCATCGTGCGTGCGTCGAATAGCGGAATCCCGTCCTCGCCGCGTTCCAGGCCGGTTTCTTCCAGGCCGATGCCGTGCACGTTCGGCGTGCGCCCGGCCGCCATCAGCACGAACTGGAAGCGCTCGGTGTTCTCCTTGCCCAGCGCGTCGCTGACAGTCAGCGCCACTTCGTCGCCCTCCTGCACCGCGCGCACCACCTTCGACTGGAACTGGATGTCGAGTTCTTCGTTCAATACGCGTCCGGCCTCGCGCAGCACCTCCGGGTCGGTGATGTGGGCAATGCTGCCGCCGCGCGCGTAGAACTTCACGCGCACGCCCAGCCGGCCAAGCGCCTGGCCCAGCTCGAGCCCGATCACGCCGGTGCCGATCACGGCCACCGATTTGGGCAGGTCGTCCCAATAAAACACGTCGTCGCTGGTGACGATGCCGGGGCCGACGTTCTCCAGCTGCGGCAGGCGCAGCGGCGTCGAGCCGGTGGCGATCACGATGCGCGCCGCGGTGATTTCGGTATGGTCGTCCACGACCAGCGTATGCGGGCCGGTGAAGCGCGCGTGGCCCAGCAGCTTGTCCTCGTCGGGGAAGGAGTCGACGCCTTCCAGCACGAAGCCGACGAACCGGTCGCGCTCGCGCCGCACCCGCTCCATCACGGCCGGTCCGTCGATGCGGACCTCGCCCGCATGCACGCCGAAGGGCGCGGAATGCTGCATCGCATGCGCCGCCTCGGCGGCCGCGATCAGGAGCTTGCTCGGCATGCAGCCCACGCGCGCACAGGTGGTGCCGTACTGGCCGCCTTCGATCACCACGACGCGCGCGCCCTGCGCCTTGGCCGCGCGGTAAGCCGTCATGCCGGCGGTGCCGGTGCCGATGACGGCGACGTCCACGTTCAGTTTGTTCATTGCATTCTCCCGCGATCCATGACAGAACAATACGCGATTTTCGCGGGGACGGTTGGGAGGCGCCGCAGGGCGGCCATCGAACAATGCGTGCCGCCTGGCGGAGCGCCGTACAATCCGTGCATGACTGAACACCTTGTATCGTTTCGCCACATGGGCTCGCGCGAGCTGGACGCCGCATTGCAGGACACGCGCCGGCGCACCCTGGCCCTGTTCGACGCGCTGGCCGCCGCCGGCCACGACCAGGCGGCGCAAGTGCCGTGCCTGCCCATCCTGAACCCGCCGCTGTGGGAGCTGGGGCATATCGCCTGGTTCGCGGAATGGTTCGTCCTGCGCGAAGCGCGCAGCAGCGCGCCCGGCGACGCCAGCGGCCCCTGCCTGCTGGCACGCGGCGACGACTGGTTCGACTCGAACAGCGTGGCGCATGGCACGCGCTGGTCGCTCGATCTGCCGGGTCCTGGGGCGGTCAAGGCTTACTGCGCGCAGGTGCTGGACAGGATCCGCGAGCGGCTGGCGCGCATACCCGAGGACGATGCCGCGCTCTATCCCTACCGCCTGGTGCTGGCGCATGAGGACATGCATGGGGAAGCCCTGCTGTACACCTTGCAAACCCTGGGCGTGGCGGCGCCGGCTGCTGTCGTGGCCACGAGCGTGGAGCCGATGCTGCTTTCGGCCGAGATCCCCTGCACGGGCGAATTCCTGCGCGGCGGCGACCAGTCGCGCGGCTTTGTGTTCGACAACGAAAGGCAGGCGGCGCCTTGCCGCGTCGCTCCCTTCGCGGTCGACGCCGGCCTGGTGTGCAACGGCGCCTACCTGGATTTTCTGCGCGACGGCGGCTACCAGCAGCCTGCGTACTGGAGTGAGGCCGGACGCGCATGGCTGGCGCAAGGACAGCGCATGGCGCCGCGCTACTGGCAGCGCGAAGCGCCCGGCGGCGAGTGGAGCACGGTCCGCTTCGGCAGCCCGGCAGCGCTGGACCCGCTCGAGCCGGTACGGCACGTGAGCCTGCACGAGGCGCAGGCCTACTGCAGCTGGGCCGGACGGCGCCTGCCGACCGAAGAAGAGTGGGAGTGCGCAGCGGGTTCGGGCCAGCCGGGCTTTCGCTGGGGCCAGCTATGGGAGTGGACGGCGTCGCGCTTCCTGCCCTACTCCGGCTTCAGCGCCGACCGCTATCGCGAATATTCGGCGCCGTATTTCGGCAGCCGCCAGAGCTTGCGCGGGGCTTCGTTTGCCACGCCGGGGCGCTTGCGCTGCCCGCAGTTCCGGAATTTTTATGCGGCGGAGCGGGACGATATTTTTGTGGGGTTTCGTACCTGCGCTTTGTAGGCTGGCCGGCCGCTGCCACGTTCAATCAGGGAAGTTCGGTATGTACGAGCTTGTCAATTGCTCGACCTCTGATGTGCTGCACGAATGACCCATGTATCCCCGCGGACCGGTTACCGCCGGTAATTGCGGTCCATTCAGTTTCAGCCATGTGGTGAATAGAAGACGACTAAAAATATTGTCGATTTTACTTACAGTCGGTACGTGCCAAATTGTGTCGCCACCATTTTTGAAAAGACAAGATTCTGTAGGTCATTGAAACGACTCATCTTATGGCCATTGCACGGGTCATGGCCCAATATTTGCGTTCACTTAATTTCGTCACTTTAGATCAACCAATAGCTCTCGACATTTGCGTCGATACAGCCATTCCAATCAAGGAGTTACGCCGTAATGAACACACCTTTCAAAACCAAAGCCGCCAGTCTCGCCGTCGCTCTGGCCGCCACGCTGTTTTTGGCCGTTCCTGCTTACGCCATCCCGATTGTTGGTTTGACCAATACGAATTCGCTCTTTACCTTCGACAGCGCTACCCCTGGGACTCAATCGTCCTTTGTCAGCGTTACCGGCCTTGCTACGGGAGAAAACTTGGTCGGCATCGACCGCCGTCCGACAACCGGCGTTCTGTATGCCGTCAGTGACCAAGGCCGCGTTTTCTCGATCGCAGCCGGTGGAACGGCTACGCTAATCGGTACGGTTCCCGGAATTTCCGGCGCCACCGTGGTTGGCATCGATTTCAATCCGGAAGCCGATCGACAAAACTTGGCTTCGTTGCGAGTGGTCACCAGCACTGGGCAAAACGGCGCGTTCAATGTCGGCGCTGCCGTTCCCAGTTACACCGCACAGACAGCTGTCCAGGCAAACCTCACGTCGGTTGCTTACTCGAACAACGATGTCGATGCAGCTACAGCAACGTCGCTCTATTACATCGATTCCAATCTGAACCAGCTCAAGGTGGCTACCGGCGCCTTTGGCAACCCGACGATCACGACCGTCGGCGGCCTTGGCTTCAATGTCGGTAATGTCGGCGGTTTCGACATTTTTGGCGCATCCACTGCGTTCGCCGCGCTTCAGACTGGCAACGGTGCTTCCAGCTTTTATTCCATCGATTTGGGCACAGGCTTGGCAACCTTGGTCGGCAGCTTCAACCTCGGCGGCAACGGCAACGTGATCGGCCTGACGGCGACGGGCTTGGCCGCAGCGGTGCCTGAACCAGCAAGCTTCAGCCTGATGTTGGCCGGAATGCTTGGTGTGGGCGCCTTCGTGCGCAAGCGCCGCAGCGCCGGTCGTTGATCTCGGCGCCAGTCGGCGCTTGCAACCCAAGGTTCCGGTTTTCCGGGACCTTGCCGTTTTCAGCGGTGTGGAAGATGCAGCAAGGGCAGAGGCACGCGCGCTTCAATTTGCGAATTCCCTTCCCCATGCGTCTTGGGAGTTGGGTGAGGTCATGAATGTGTTGCGTTGATCGGTTGAATGCGCAACACAAATCGAACCTCGGCATATCGCCAATCGCAGCCGCTTCAACCACGCGCACGCAGGTAACTATCGATCTCCTTGCCGTTCAGCTCAGTCTTCATTTCGTAGGTCATTCCCAGGCGCTGGGCCACGCGGCGCGATGATGCATTGCCGGGCGCGATCAGTGCCCGCACCGTCGGCTCTCCCCGAACCTCGAACGCATACTGCAAGACGGCCGCCGCCGCTTCGTTCGCAATGCCTTTTCCCCAGAATGCCCGATAGGTATTCCATCCCATCTCCATCACGCTTGCGTCGCAGCGGAAGAACGCGCCCACGCTGCCGACCAGTTGGCCTGTCTGCCGGTCCTCGATCGACCACCAGCCAGCCTGGTTGATGAGCCATAGACCGGCATGCGAGTTAAAGATGCGCCAAGCGGTCTGGCGGTCTGCCGATCCTAGATGCGCCGAGCTCTCGGCATGCGACAGATGATCCGCAAATAATTCGAAGTCTTCAATACGATATTCCCGAAGCGTCAGCCGGTCTGTGTAAAGGCGCGGTACGGAAATCGTCAGGGCGTGATCCATGAGAAGTGCATCCTTGAATGGCTCAGTGTGCCTGGTTTTTGCCGTCGGCAGCCGAATTTGCACGCAACAGTTCAAGCTGGTCGCCAACGATGTGCAGCGCTTCGCTCAACTGCGTCCGGTGGACGTCGACCCCAGTAGCGTTCGTGGCGCCGCCACCATCCGTATGAGCACGCAACATCGTTTGGTCGGACGGGTTGCTTGCCGTCCTGGCCGCATGGCGGCGCGCCAATGCCGGCACCAGCGCGTTGACCTCGTCGCGCTGCTTGAATGCGGCCGCAGGCGCGATGGGCACGGCCGGGAAAGCGGGCTGGCGCGCAGTTCCGCTGCGGCCGGGCGCGCCGGGAATGCGAACGTCCGGTGTCACGCCGACCTGCTCGAAGGTTTCTCCGCTGATGCGGTACACCTGTGCCACGGTCATCTTGAGTTCGCCGTAACGGATGGACGGGTTCGGCGCAAAGCGGTCCAGGGAAATCATGGTCTGCACGCTGGTGCGGCCAACACTCCGGTCGCCAATGACCAGGCCCCTGCCATGGTCCTGGATCGCAGCAGCGGCGATTTCGGCCGCCGCCGCCGAGCCTTCGTCGATCAGGACCGCCAGCGGGCCTTCCCAAACAGGGGCCTGTTCTGGGGTGAACTCGTGCTTGATTTTGCCGTCGAGCTCGCGCTGCAGCGCAACCGGCGCGCGGGGCAGGAACAGTCCGGCAAGGCCGATGGCCTGGGCGAGCGAACCGCCGCCATTGCCGCGCATGTCGAGCAGGACCGCATTGGCGTTCTGCGCTTTTGCCGTTTTCAACAGTTCGGCAACTTCACGGGCCATGCTGGTGTAATCGCCGATGCCGGCGCGTTTTGCCAGGAAGTCTTCGTAAAACGCGGGAATCGTCACGACTGCGATGCGGTAGCTGGCTCCCTTGCGCTCCAACACCTCGACCCTGGCCGTGGCGCGCCCGGCATCGCTGCGCACGGACGCAGGGGCACGCTCCAGCGCGACACGGCGCGGCGCACTGCCGTTGTCGGCGCCAGCCGGGCTGACATGCAGCACGACCGTCGTCCCGGGCACGCCGCGCAACAAGGCAATCACCTCGTCCAAACCCCAGCCGACGACGTCCGTCGCCGGCTGTCCGGCGCCCTGCTCCACGGCGACGATACGGTCGCCAAGCTGCACTTGGCCTGAACGCCGGGTGCTGCCGTCGCGGGCCATGTCATGCACCACGACCCATTCGCCCTGCTTTTTCAGTACGACGCCGACGCCTGCCTGGCCTGGCTCTCCGAGGCGTGAAGGCGCTGGCCCGGGCGGGGCGAAATAGGCGCCATGCGGGTCGAACGCGCCGACGTAGGCGTTCATGAAGACTTCGAAGGCGTCGCGCGTGGTCAACGCCCGGACGCGGGCCAGCCGGTTGTCGTTGCGGCGGGTGAGGATCGCCACGATCTCCGGGTCGCTAAAACCGGCGCCGCGCAAGCTCCTGACTTCCTCGGCCAACAGCTGGCGCCAGAGCGCCTGCCGTTCGGCGTCCGAGACCGGCCACGGCGCGCCGGCCGGTCGCTGTGCGGTTGCGGCGCTGTCCAGGGCGCTCAGCGGTCCGCGGATCGCCTCCGCGGTCCAGGCCAGCATCGTCGTCCTGCGAACGCGCATCTGCTCAAATAGCGTGAGCGCTGTGCCGAGCTGCCTGCTTTCGTCGGTGCGGGCGAGCTGCTCGCGGTGCGGCTCGAAGCTCGCGAGATCGGTACGGGTGAACAGCAGGCGGTCGGGGTCGAGCGCGTCCAGGTAACGATCGAGGACGGGCGCGCTTGCCCTGGAAGCTTGGACGGCAGGTTTATAGCGGTAACGCTCGAGAACGCGGGCGGTCCACAGGAAGGCTTCTTCCTGCGTCGCGCGCGACATCACCCCCGCCCCCGCCCCACCGGGCCCGTCGATGCTCCACAGGTAACTGACAGGGAACCAGCGCGGCGCCTCGTTCGCGTCGCCCGCCGGCGAGAAACGGCACTTGGCAAGCGCCGTGCGCGCCGCTTCGTCCAGGCTTGCGTAGCCGCTCGACTTGGCGATCTTCGAATCCCGCACGGTGCCGTCCGCGGCGACGAGGAAGAGCACGACCGCCTGGCCTGTGTGGCCGGCACGGAGATCGGCCTTGGGATACTCTGGTTTGCTGCACTTGCCGAAGTCGATCACGCGCGGCGATATGGCGCTGGAGGGCTCGTCTGCCGCCTGGGATGGAAGCGCAACTGCCAGCAGTGCCGCCATCGCGGCCATGGCCATGCCGGCGCCCGCTCTCCTGCCCATCTCTATCATGCGTGTCGCGCCCACCGGCAAGCCGTACTCAGCGCAGCACATGGTTGATCGCGAAACTGAACTTCACCTCGATCAGCGCATCGGCAGGAATCCCGGCCGGATGCGGATAGCGCGCCAGCGCGCGGTTGGCGACGCTGCTCAGCGCCGTCACGAAGCCGTCGCCCATCTTGCGGTTCTTGCGGTCGCGCAGCGTGTCGGCGCTGACCCAGCCGACCAGCTCGTACTCATGCGATTCTCCGCGCTGCAGGTCGATGCGCGGCACACCGGGCAGGAAGCGCAGCGTGACGTCGCCGCCGATGCCGTGGTCTGCGGCGAGCTCCGGGTATTTCACCTCGGCGGAAATGGTCGACAGCACCCCAGCCACGTAGTTGCAGAAGGCCAGCTGCTGCTTCGGCCAGGCGGCCAGTTCGGCGACGAAGCGGTCCGGGTCGGCCATGCCTTGCTTCGACACGCTGCAGGAGCCGGCGGGGAAGCCGGACCTCTTCCACGCCCACCACAGGGCGGCCGCCACGTCCCGGCCATTGGCCGGGTCGGCATAACCGGCGGCCAGGCGTGCGGCGCCATCCTGTTCGCCGGCGTCATGCGCCTGCACGTAGAAGCTCACCGCGCGCGACCAGTCGCGCTTGACGCAGATGCCGTTCTCGTACATCGATCCGGCCAGCAGGAACATCTCGGAATACGCGTTTTCCAGGCCGCTCTTGAGCCGCTTGACGGCCGTCTGGCAGTCGCGCGCGGCGATGCTGCCGCGGACGGCATCGACGGCCAGGCTGCCGGAATAGGTGCCGGCAGCGGCCGTGGGCGTCGCCGCGGCCAGGGCGAGCAGCAAGGAAGCGGTAAGGGATGCGCGCACGGCGGGGCCTTCCTGTCGGGTGGAGAAGGAAAGCACTCTAGCAGAACCGGGTGGCGTGAATTCTCTCCGATCGCCACACTTGCACGGATATCAGATATCGAGCGGATCGACTTCCAGCGACCAGCGCACGCGCGACTTCATGGCGCGCAGGATCTCGATCCACTCGCGCAGGAAGGCCTGCAGCGCCGGGCGCGAGTTCGATTCCACCAGCAGCTGGGCGCGGTCGACATTGTGCACGCGCGTCATCGTCATCGGGATCGGGTCGTTGATCATGATGCCTTCCAGCGGATAGCTGTCGCGCGCCGCTTCCAGGAAGGCGATCGCGGTCGCCAGCTCGGGTGCTTCCGCGCGCAACAGCGCCTGGTACATGTAGGGCGGCAGCCCGGCCTGGCGGCGTTCTTCCAGCAGGCTGCCGGCGAAGCGGTCGTAGTCGTGGCGCACCACGGCCCCGTACAGCGGATGGCTGGCGTAGCGCGTCTGCACCAGCACCTCGGACGCTGCCCCGGCGCGCCCGGCGCGGCCCGCCACCTGCATCAGCTGGGCGAACAGGCGTTCGCTGGCGCGGTAATCCTGCGAGAACAGCGCGGTGTCCGGGTTCAGGATGCCCACCAGGGTGAGCTTCTTGAAATCGTGGCCCTTGGCGACCATTTGCGTGCCGATCAGGATGTCCACCTCGCCCCGGTGCACGGTGTCGAAGGCCGCCTGGGCGCTGCCCTTGAGGCGGGTGGAATCGGCGTCGATGCGCAGGATGCGCGCTTCCGGGAACATCGCCTGCAGCCCTTCTTCCACGCGCTGGGTGCCGCGCCCGAGCGGTTGCAGGTCGACGTTGCCGCAGGTCGGGCAGTGGCGCGGGATGCGCAGCTCCAGGCTGCAGTGGTGGCAGCGCAGGCGGTGCTCGGGCTTGTGCAGCACCATGAACGAGGTGCAGCGGGTGCAGTTGCTGATCCAGCCGCAGGCTTCGCAGGTGATCACCGGGGCATAGCCGCGCCGGTTCAGGAACAGCAGCGACTGTTCGCCGCGATCCAGCCGCTGGCGCAGGGCCGCGACCAGCGCGCCGGTAAGGCCATCCTTGGCGCGGTCGCGCTCCATGTCGACCAGTTTCACGGTCGGCAGCACGGCGTCGCGCACGGCGCGCTCGCGCAGCTCCAGCTTGCGGTAGCGTTTTGTGCTGGCATGGTGCCAGCTCTCCAGCGAGGGCGTGGCCGAGCCGAGCACGATCGGGATCGCCAGCTGGTGCGCGCGCCACACCGCCAGGTCGCGCGCCGAATAGCGCAGGCCTTCCTGCTGCTTGTACGAAGGGTCGTGCTCTTCGTCGATGACGATCAGCTTCAAGTGCGGCAGCGAGGACAGGATTGCCAGGCGCGTGCCCAGCACGATGCGCGCCTTGCCGGCGTGCGCCGCCATCCAGTGCAGCGTGCGCTCGCCCTCGGACAGGCTGCTGTGCAGGGTCGCCAGCATCACGCCGGGAAAGCGTGCCCGGATATTGCCTTCCAGCTGGGGGGTCAGGTTGATCTCGGGGACCAGGATCAGGATCTGGGCATCCTCGTCGCGCGCCAGTACCTGGGCGCAGGCCTGCAGGTAGACCTCGGTCTTGCCGCTGCCGGTCACGCCATACAGCAGGATCGGGGTGAAACCTTCTGCTCCGCCGATCGCGTCGGCCGCCGTCTGCTGCTCCGGGTTCAGGGTGGGCATGCCGGAAGGCGTGGGATCGTGGGGCGTGGCGTCCTTGGCCAGTTTTTTCAGCGCGCGGTCCAGCGCCACGGTCTTGGGTACGCGCAGGTTCTTCGGCAGGCCCGGCAGCGCCACCTCGCCCAAGGGGCGCTGGTAATAGTCGGCCGCGAAACGGGCCAGCGCCAGCCAGCGCGCCGACAGCGGCGGCAACTGTCTGCGCACGGCCAAGGCGTCCTTGAGCTTGTCCGGCGGGACCTCGGACTGCTCCTTCACCGCCACGATCAGTCCCACCACCTCGCGCCGGGCAAACGGCACCAGCACCAGTTGGCCAACCAGCGGCTCGTCGCCCGGCTCGCAGGGCCAGCGGTAGTCGAAACAGCTGTTGAGCGGCGTATCGAGCGCGACTTCGAGGAAACAGTGTGCCAAAACCAACCTTCTCTTATCCCAGCAAGCTGTGGAAAACTTTGTGAATAGTGCGGTACTTGACCCCGCTGGAGGTTTACGTTAGATCAACCCAAATGCCAAAATTCACTTAGGAAATGCAAAAAATATTAATAGATTCAATGACTTGCAAAACACGACTTATCCCTGCTCACAAGCCCATCTGGAATCCCCTTGCTGTGCATAACTGCACATGTGGTGGGGGAAAACTCGCTGCGCTGCACCACACTCTTCACACCTTACTTGAAGAGTTGGGCTAAGTCCCCGTAAACGAAAGGGTTTTCACGAATCTCATCCACGCCTGTTGATAACTTTGTGAACAAGGCAGATAAAGCTGGGATATTTCACATGTAGTACAAACGACCTACTGTGTAAATCCACAGTTCTTTGAGTAAAAAATCCTTATGAATCAGCGTGTTGCGAAAATATTTCTAACGCCAAGATGTCCACAGGAATAAATTCGATGTTTTACCAACTTGTGTACAAGTGTGATTTTGCTGCGGCAAGGTTTGCCGCAGCTGGCAGCCTAGCTCAGGCAGTACGCTGCTTGCGGCTGAAGCTGTGGACGGCTTCCACCATCGCCGTCACCGACTCGGGCGGCGTGAACTGCGAAATGCCGTGGCCGAGATTGAAGACGTGGCCATGGCCGGCCGAAGGAGTGCCATAGGCAGTCAAACTGCGCTCGACTTCGGCGCGGATCTGCTCCGGCGCGGCAAACAGGATGGCCGGGTCGAGGTTGCCCTGCAGGGCGACGCGGTCGCCCACCTGCGCACGTGCGCGGCCCAGGTTCACGGTCCAGTCCAGGCCCAGCGCATCGGCGCCGATGTCGGCCATTTCGTCCAGCCACAAGCCGCCGCCCTTGGTGAAGACGATCGCCGGGATGCGCACGCCGTCTTTTTCGCGCTGCAGCTGGCCCAGGATCTGGCGCATGTAGTTCAGCGAGAATTCCTGGTAAGCGCCATCGGCCAGCGCGCCGCCCCAGGAATCGAAGATCATCACGGCCTGGGCGCCGGCGTCGATCTGGGCGTTCAGGTACTGGGCCACGGCGCGCGCATTGGTTTCCAGGATGTGGTGCATCAGGTCGGGACGCGTGTACATCATCTTCTTGACGGTGTGGAATTCACGCGAGCCGGCGCCTTCGACCATGTAGCAGGCCAGCGTCCATGGGCTGCCCGAGAAGCCGATCAGGGGCACGCGGCCGTTGATCTCGGTGCGGATCTGGGTCACCGCCTTGAAGACATAGTCGAGCGACGCCATATCCGGTACTGCCAGTGCGCGCACTGCCTCTTCGCTGCGCAGCGGACGCTCGAATTTCGGGCCCTCGCCATCGGCGAAATACAGGCCCAGGCCCATTGCATCCGGCACCGTCAGGATGTCCGAGAACAGGATCGAGGCGTCCAGCGGGAAGCGGTCGAGCGGCTGCAGGGTCACTTCGGTGGCATAGTCGGGATTCTTCGCCAGCCCCAGGAACGAGCCGGCGCGTTCGCGCGTGGCGCGGTATTCCGGCAGGTAGCGGCCCGCCTGGCGCATCAGCCATACCGGGGTGTAGTCGGTCGGCTGGCGCAGCAGCGCACGCAGGAAAGTGTCGTTCTGGAGCGGGGCAAATTGTGGCATGGCTGACAATAGAAGACGGAAGGAAAACGCCTATTATCGCATCCCCGGGCCCCCACTTATAATGCCATTCCAGTCTTTGAAGGAAGCCGTCATGACCAAACAGCAAGCCCCCTGCGGCACGTGGACTTCCCCGGTCAGCGCCGCCGTCGTTGCGGCCGGCGCCACCCCGCTGGCCTCCCTGATGCTCGACGGCGCCAGTTTGACCTGGCTGGAAGGCCGCGCCAGTGAGGCGGGACGCTCGACGCTGGTGGGCGGCGCCGGCGAATTGACGCCGGCGCCGTTCAACGTGCGCAGCAAGGTGCATGAATACGGCGGGGGCGCCTATACGGTCGCCGACGGCGTGGCCTGGTTCTCGAACCATGCGGACGGCCGCCTGTACCGGGTGCAGCCGGGCGGCGCGCCGGCCGCGCTCACAGGCGACAACGCGCACCGTTACGCCGACTTCGTGGTCGACGCCGGACGACAGCGGCTGGTGACGGTGCGCGAAGACCATTCCGCCGGCGGCCACTACCCCGTCAACACGATCGCCGCCGTCGGCTTCGACGGCGTTGAGACCGTGCTCGTGGACGGCAACGATTTCTATGCCGCGCCGCGCATCTCGCCCGATGGCCGCCACCTGGCCTGGCTGTGCTGGGACCATCCGCGCATGCCCTGGGAGGGCAGCGAGCTGTGGCTGGCCGATATCCTCGAGGACGGCAGCCTGGCCAATGGCCGGCTGATCGCGGGCGGGCCGCAGGAATCGATCTGCCAGCCCGAATGGTCGCCCGGCGGCTTGCTGCACTTCGTGTCCGACCGCAGCGGCTGGTGGAACCTGTACCGCTACGACCATGGCGTGGTGCATGCGCTGTGCCCGCGCGCGGCCGAATTCGGCGCGCCGCAATGGACCTTCGGCGGCTCGCTCTACGGCTTCCGCGCGGAGGACGACATCGTCTGCGCCTATATCGAGGACGGCGTGAGCAAGCTGGCGCGCCTGCGCAGCGGGGTGCTCACCGAGATCGCCACGCCCTATGAGGAAATCCGCGAGCTGCGCGTCAACAGCGAGACCGTCGCGCTGCTGGGCGGCGCGCCGGCGCTCGCGCTGGAACTGGCCCGCATCGACATCGACACCGGCAGGCACGAGGTGCTGGCGCGATCGATCGCATCGCTCCCGCCGGCGGGTTATCTCGCGCGCCCGCGCAGCATCAGCTATCCGAGCGCGAGCGGGCGCACCGCCCATGCCTTCCACTACCCGCCCGCCAATGCCGACTTCGCGCCGCAGGACGGCGAATTGCCGCCCTTGATCGTCATCGGCCACGGCGGCCCGACCGGCATGGCGTCGAGCACCCTGAAACTGGCGACGCAGTTCTGGACCAGCCGCGGTTTCGCCGTGCTGGACGTGAACTACGGCGGCAGCACGGGCTTTGGGCGCGCCTACCGCGACCTGCTCAAGGGCCAGTGGGGCGTGGTCGACGTCGAGGACTGCGTGGCCGGCGCGCGCTACCTGAGCGAACAAGGCCTGGCCGATTTCGAGCGCCTCCTGGTGCGCGGCAGCAGCGCCGGCGGCCTGACCACCTTGTGCGCCTTGGCCTTCCACGACGTGTTCAAGGCCGGCGCCTGCTATTACGGCGTGTCCGACCTGGCCGGGCTCGACGCCGACTCGCACAAGTTCGAATCGCACTACAACCAGTACCTGATCGCCCCGCCCGAACGCGCCGAGCGCGTCTACCGCGAGCGCTCGCCGATCCACCACACCGATAAGCTGAACCGGCCGATGATCTTCTTCCAGGGCCTGGACGACATGGTGGTGCCGCCGCAGCAATCCGAGACGATGGTCGAGGCGCTGCGCGCGCGCAAGCTGCCGGTGGCTTACCTCACCCTCGAGGGCGAGGGCCATGGTTTCCGCAAAGCCGAGAGTGTGGTGCGCACGCTGGAAGCGGAACTGGTGTTCTACCTGCGCGTCTTCCAGCTCCCCATTCCTGCAGGCCTGCCTGCGGTCGACATCGAGAACCTGCCGCCTGCATGACCCTGAACCAACTGGACCCGGGCGAGCAGGCGATCCTGGGCTTGCTGGCGCTGGCCGGCGAGCCGATGGGCCGCCAGCGCATCCTCGAACACCTGATGGCCGCCGGCCTGCCGCTGCCGCCCGAGCAATGGGCGGCCGAGCTCGAACACCTGCGCGCGGCCGGCCTGGTGACCGATGTGGTCGGGCGCGGCTTTTCCATCGCCCCCGCCGCGACCTGGCCGGCGCTGGCCCAGGCGCTCGATACCGGCCTGTTCCCGACCCTGCAGGCAGCCTACGAACGCGTGACGCCGCTGCGGCGCGACTGGCAGGGCACGCCCGTGCTGCGCAGCTACCGCCAGGGCCTGGCGCTGCTGCGCATCGCCCTGCTCACGCGCGAAAGCCCGGCGGTCGTCACGCCGCTGCTGGCCGCCTGCCTGCGCTGCCATGAAGCGTCCTACCTGCACCCGCTGGTCGAGGTCTGCGCACGCCCCTTCGACGCGGCCATCCTGGACTACCTCCACCCGTCACTGGTGGACGGCGTGCTGGCCACCCTGGTGCAGCACACCCAGCGCGAGCCGGCGATGGCCCCGGCCATCCGGGCCGCCGCCGAAGCGCAGACCGACCCGTCGGTGGCGCTGCGCCTGGCGCTGGGCGAGCACCTGATCCTGTGCGGACGGCTCGATGACGCTGCGCTGCTGCTGGCGGAAGTCGACGATGCGGCCGGCCTGTTCCTGCGCAACGTGATCGCACTGCTGCGCGACGATGCGGACATCGCCCTGCCCGGCATCGAGGCGGCGCTCAAGGCGCTGCGCCGCGAAACCGGCAAGCGCAAGGCCATCTTCGAGGGCATCGGCGCCCACCTCTACCTGGCCGCCCTCTTGCGCAGCAACCAGCCGGCCCATTTGAAACTGGCCGACGCCTGGCTCGATATCGCCACGCGCGCCGTGCAGCGCCCGGAGACCGCCGTGGTCTTCCAGCTCAGCATGCTGCAGGAAATCCGGCGCGGCACCGTCGACGCCGAGGTGCTGGCCTCGCGCAATTGGGAGATGGCGCTCGAGCCGTTTACCTTCCGCGCGCTGATGCACCACTGGCTCGGCCTGCCGCAGCTGGCAGCCAAGCGCAAGGAAATCGAGGACATGCTGGGGCAGTCCGAGCGCGCCGGCTTCGACCTGCTGTCGGCCCAGCTGGCGGCGCTGCTCGGCCAGCTCGGCTTCGTCGGCCAGGAAGCCTACGCCAGCGAGCTGCGCAAACTGCACCGCTTCACCGACCTGACGCACTGGTTCGAGCGCGAAGAGCCCTGGGAGCGCCAGCTCAATGCCCTGATCAACCTGCAGCCTGCCTTGAACACGGAAGTCGTGCGCGAATCGCGCCTGGCCTGGATGATCCGCTACGACGAGCACCTGGGCGTGCAGGAGCTCGAGCCGCGCGAGCAAAAGCGCGACGCCCAGGGCGGCTGGAGCCGCGGGCGCGCCGTGGGCCTGAAGCGCCTGGCCGAAGAAGCTTCCGCGCTCGACTTCCTCACCGCGCAGGACGTGGCGGCGGTGGCCTCGATCGGCGGCCGGCGCTATTACGGCAGCACCGGCATCCGCTTCGAGTTCGAGCTCGACAAGGCGCTGGCGGCCCTGGTCGGCCACCCGCTGCTGTTCTGGATGGAGTCGCCCGGCACGCGGGTGGAACTGCTGCCGGGCGAACCGGAGCTCCTGGTAAAGGCGCGCGGCGGCAAGGTGTCGATTACCCTGCATCCCACGCCGGGCGACCAGGACGGCGACGTGATCGTCACCCGCGAGACACCGACCCGCCTGCGCCTGGTGCGCATCCTCGAGGAGCACCGCCGCATCGCGGCCATCGTCGGCGAGGGCCTGGAGGTGCCGGCCGAAGCCGAGCGCCGCGTGCTGCGCGCGATCAGCGCCATCTCGGCGATCGTCACCGTGCAGTCGGATATCGGCGCCAGCCCGGGCGACATCGAGCAGGTGGCGGCCGACCCGCGCCTGCACCTGCACCTGCGCCCTTACCAGCAAGGCATGCGCATGCAGATCCTGGTGCGCCCGCTGCCGGGCAACGGCGCCTATTACCAGCCCGGCGCCGGCGGGGAAAACGTGATCGGCGACGTCGACGGCGTGCGCACCGAGGCCAGGCGCGACCTGAACGCCGAGCGCGAGGCCGAGCGCCAGCTGGTGGGCGCCTGCCGTGCGCTCGAGCAGGGAGAGCTGGACCACGGCGAATGGCTGCTTGGCCAACCCTTGCTGTGCCTGGAATTCGTGGAAGAACTGCGCGAGCTCGACCCGTCGAAAGTGGTGGTGGCCTGGCCGGAAGGCGAGAAATTCCGCGTCGCGAAACGCGCCAATGCCAAATCGGTGCGGGTCCAGATCCGGCGCGACAAGGACTGGTTCGCGGCCAGCGGCGAGGTGGTCATCGACGAGAACCGCGTGATGGACCTGGGCGCACTGCTGGCCCGCATCCGTGAAGAGAAGAGCCGCTTCGTCGCGCTGGGCGACAACGAATACCTGGCCCTGAGCGACGAGCTGCACCGCCGCCTGATGGAACTGGCCGATTACGGTAGCTTGCATGGGGACGAGCTGCGCATGCATCCGCTGGCCAGCTTCTCGCTGGCGGAACTGGCGCGCGATGCGGGCGGCGTGGCGGGCGACGAGGAGTGGCGCAAGCATCTGGAACGCATGGCCGCCAGCGAAGCCTTCACGCCCGCGCTGCCCTCGACCCTGCAGGCCGAGCTGCGCGACTACCAGCGCGAAGGCTTCGAATGGCTCGCACGCCTGGCCCACTGGGGCGTGGGCGCCTGCCTGGCCGACGATATGGGCCTGGGCAAGACGCTGCAGGCGCTGGCCCTGCTCCTGATGCGCGCGCCCACCGGTCCGGCCCTGGTGGTGGCGCCGACTTCGGTCTGCCTGAACTGGATCGCCGAAGCCCAGCGCTTCGCGCCCACGCTGAATCTCAAACTGTTCGGGCCGGGCGACCGCGCCGCGACGGTCGACGAAGCCGGTCCCTTCGACGTGGTGGTGGTGAGCTACGGCCTGCTGCAGCTGGAAGCGGCCATGTTCGCCAAGCGCAGCTGGCACAGCATCGTGCTGGACGAGGCGCAGGCCATCAAGAACATGCACACCAAGCGCTCGCAAGCCGTGATGGCGCTACAGGGCGACTTCCGCATGGCCGCCACCGGCACGCCGCTGGAAAATCACTTGGGCGAACTGTGGAACCTGTTCAGGTTCATCAACCCGGGATTGCTGGGCAGCGCCGACCAGTTCCAGCTGCGCTTTGCGGGCCCGATCGAGAAAGCCCAGGACAAGCGCGCCGAAGCTGGCGCGCGCATGCGCCTGCGCCGGCTGACGCAACCCTTCATCCTGCGCCGCACCAAGGCGCAGGTGCTCAGCGAGCTGCCGCCGCGCACCGAGATCGTGCTGCCGGTCGAACTCACGCAGGACGAAAGCGCGCTGTATGAATCGCTGCGGCGCCAGGCGCTCGACAAGCTGGCCTCGCTCGAAGCGCCCGAGAACCAGAAATCGATCGAGATCCTGGCCGAGATGATGCGGCTGCGCCGCGCCTGCTGCAATCCGGAGCTGGTCGCGCCCGGCGCCGGCATCGTCAGCAGCAAGCTGGTGGCCTTTGCGCGCCTGGTCGACGGCCTGCTGGAGAACAGGCACAAGGCACTGGTGTTCAGCCAGTTCGTGGACCACCTGAGCCTGATCCGCAAGTATTTGGATGGGAAGAACATCCCCTACCAGTACCTCGACGGCGCCACCTCGATGCAGGAGCGCAAACGCCGCGTGGATGCCTTCCAGGCCGGCGAAGGGGAACTGTTCCTCATCAGCCTGAAGGCGGGCGGCGTCGGTATCAACTTGACCGCGGCCGACTACGTGATCCACATGGACCCGTGGTGGAATCCGGCGGTGGAAGACCAGGCCTCGGACCGCGCCCACCGCATGGGCCAGCAGCGGCCGGTGACGATCTACCGGCTGGTGGCGCGCGGCACCATCGAGGAAGGCATCGTCGACCTGCACCACCGCAAGCGCGGCCTGGCCGACAGCCTGCTGGAAGGCACCGACATGGCGGCGCGCCTGTCGCCGGGCGAGATGCTGGCGATGCTCAAGCAGGGCTTGGGGACCTGAGCCGGAAGCTGGCGCGGCTGCGCATTCCATGTGATCATGCCGCTTTTTACAGAAGAGTGTGCGCACATGGAACTGGACAAAGCGGCAACGACGGCGCAGGCCCATGTCATCGGCGTCAAGTCCTGGCTGGCGTATGCAGGAGTGCTCGCACTGGCCGTGGTGCTGTTTGCCGGCGCGCTGCCGCTGGCCTTCCTGTGGAACGAGATGGCGGCGGCCGGGGTCATGCTCGCTTCGAGCGCCCTGGTGGCCTATCGCTTCCTGCTGGTGCGCAGCGTGCAGCTGTACTACGACGAGGTCGGCGTCTGGGTGCATGCGGGCGTCCTGCCGTGGAAGAAGGGCGTAAGCGGCGTGAAGTGGCGCGACATGGACGACGCCACCTACGTCAACGGCTTCGTGAGCTGGGCGACCCGCTCGTACACCGTGCGCATCGGCCACCGCTTCACCAGGGACAGCGAGATCGTCCTGCACAACATCGCGCGCGGACGCCAGGCCGTGGAGACAGTCAACGCCGTCCACCAGGAGATGATCCGCAGCGGCGAGATCGAATAAACCGCGCCACGTGTCGGAATGTTTCAGCCGTCCGCAAGCGGCCTGAATGGTGCTAATCTTCTTGCGCCTTGAACTGTTCTGTTGCGCTTGCCGCGCACGGGACGCCTGACCTCATATTTTGCACAGGTACAGAATGATGAAAACGAAGATCGCGCTGGCAGTCCTGCTGGCGAGTTTCGCGCTGGCGCCCGCCAGCGCCAAGACCAGCAAGCCTGCCAAGGGCAAGGCGAAAGCCACCAAGGTAGTCAAATCGAAAGCGTCGGACAAGCGTAAATCGAAAGCACCGGTGAAGAAAGCCGTCGCCGCTGCCGCCGTTGCCGCGCCTGTTGCCGCAGCCATTGCCGCGCCGCCGGCTGCGCCGGCCACGAACGAGAAGCGACTCGATCGCCGCTTCGACACCATGAGCATGCAATACCTGACGGCGCTGTGGCGCATCGATCCGGAAGGCGGCATCTATGTCGGCAAGTTCGAGCAGGCCGCCAACCTGACCCTCCCGGACGCCGCCACCCGCGCCAAAAAGCTCGCCTTTGCCAACGAATGGCTGGACAAGTTCGGCAAGCTGGACGTGCGCCAGCTGTCGCCGCGCCAGCGCACCGACCTGGCCCTCCTGGTGAACAAGCTGGAGAAGGACCGCTGGCAGCTCACCACCTGGCGCGAATACGAGTGGAACCCGTCGATGCACAACATCGCCCAGCCGCTCGACCTGATCCTCAATACCGACTATGCGGCCAAGCCGCAGCGCCTGCGCACCATCCTCAAGCGCCTGGCCAACGCACCGGCCTACTACCAGGCCGCGCAAGCCTCGATCGCCAACCCGACCCGCGAGCACACCCAGCTGGCCATCTCGCAGGCGCCGGGCACCCTTGCGGTGCTGGCCGACCTGGGCAAGGCGGCCCAGGAATCGATCCTGAACGCACAGGAGAAAGCGCTGTTCGCGCAGCGCGTCGCCAACGCCGGCACGGCGCTGCTGGGCTATGTGGACTTCCTGCTGGCCCAGGACAAGGCCATGACTGCCGGGACCATCAAGCCGCGCGCCTTCCGCGCCGGGAAAGACCTGTACGAGCAGAAGTTCGCGCTCGAGATCCAGTCCTCCAGCAGCGCCGAACAGACCTTCCGCAAGGCCCTGGCCACGCGCGAAGAGCTGCTCGCCCGCATGGACACCATCTCGGACGAGCTGTGGCCGCGCTATATGGCCGGCACCGCCAAGCCGCGCGACCGCTTCCAGAAGATCGGCCTGATGATCGACAAGCTCTCGAGCCGCCACGTGGTGCGCGAGAACTTCCTGCCCGAGATCCGCCGCCAGATCCCGCTGCTGCACAAGTTCGTCACCGACCGCAACCTGCTCACGCTCGACGCCGACAAGCCGCTCGAAGTGCGCGAGACGCCGATGTACCAGCGCGGCGTGGCCGGCGCCAGCATCGATGCGCCGGGCCCCTACCGCCCGAAGGACAAGACCTATTACAACGTCACCCCGCTCGACAGCCTCACGCCGCAGCAGGCCGAAAGCAGCCTGCGCGAGTACAACGAATGGATCCTGCAGATCCTGAACATCCACGAGGCGATTCCCGGCCACTACGCGCAGCTGGTGTATGCCAATCGCTCGCCGTCGCTGGTGAAGTCCCTCTTCGGCAACGGCGCCATGGTCGAGGGCTGGGCCGTGTACGGCGAGCGCATGATGCTGGAGAACGGCTACGGCGACAACGCCCCCGAAATGTGGCTGATGTACTCGAAGTGGAACCTGCGCAGCGTGACCAACACCATCCTCGACTACAGCGTGCACGTGCTGGGCATGCAGCAGCCCGAGGCGATCGACCTCTTGGTGCGCCAGGCCTTCCAGACGCGCCAGGAAGCCGACGAGAAGTGGCGCCGGGTGTCGCTCACCTCGGTGCAGCTGACCAGTTACTACAGCGGCTACGAGCAGATCATGGCCTTGCGCGAGCGCCGCAAGCAGCAGCTGGGCGAGCGCTTCAACCTGAAGGAATTCCACGACCAGTTGCTCAGCTATGGCAACGCGCCGGTGAAGATGATTTCCGAACTGATGCAGTGACAATGTGTTGATATTGCACAGCAACTCGGCTGTGCAAAAGCGCACAAGCGGCGTGCTAACGCGCTCGCTTGTGCGCAAGTTCTCCAGGGATAGAATGGATGTGGACCTCGCGCATAAGCGGGGCAACAACCAATAGCCGGAGACCGATCCCATGACTTCCCCTCCCCTGCCGCCGTCCTGACCGCGCGGCCCGCCAGCCTTTCCCGCTTGTTTCACCGAATTGCCGGTCACGAAGGGGCGAGGTCGCATTGCGCCTGTTGTTTCCGGTCCTGTCGCATGCATGACAACAGAACGGAGACTTCCATGGCATTCCTCTTCAAACAGGCGGCGCTTGCCGCCGCCTGCATGGCCCTCAGCCTGCCCGCTTCCGCCCAACTCCAGGCCGGCCCCGGCACGTGGAGCGCGAACCAGACCTGGGCCACCGACACCACCAATGGCGGCGCCCTCACCGGCTACTACTACTGGCCGGCCACCACGCCCACGCTGGCCGGCAAGCGCGCCCTGGTGCTGGTGCTGCACGGCTGCGCCCAGACAGCAAGCAACGACGTCATTGCCGGCACCAGCGACGCCGGCTACAACTGGAAGGCGGCCGCCGACCAGTACGGCGCCGTGATCCTGGCGCCCAACGCCACCGGCAACCTGTACGGTGCGCACTGCTGGGACTGGGCCGCCACCAACCGCAGCCGCAGCTATGGCCACAACGCGGTGCTGCTGGACCTGATCAACCGTTTCGTCAGCAACCCGCAGTATGCGATCGATCCCAAGCAGGTGTACGTGACCGGCCTGTCCTCGGGCGGCTCCAAGACCATGGTGATGGGCTGCGTGGCGCCGGACGTCTTCGCCGGTATCGGCATCAATGCCGGCCCGTCGCCGACCGTCTCGAGTTCGCAGATCGCCTCGGTCCCCGCGGGCACGACCTCCAGCAGCGTGGCCAGCGCCTGCAGCTCCTGGGCCGGCACGCAGGCCAGCCAGTTCCAGACCCAGGTCGCGAGCGTCATCTGGGGCACCAACGACTACGTGGTGGGACAGGCCTACGGCCCGCTCAATGCCGCGGCGATGCGCCAGGTCTACGGCGGCACCTATACCAAGGGCGCTACCGCCACGGTGGCGGGCGGCGGCAGTAACGTGCCCTATTTGGATGCGAACGGCAAGCTGCGCACCTCGGAAATCACGGTCACCGGCATGGCCCACGCCTGGCCGGCGGGCGCCGGTGGCCAGAACAGCAACTACGTCGACGCCACCAAGGTGAACTATCCCGCCTTCGTGATGGACTTCTGGTTCAAGAACAACTTGAGGGTGTCGCAGGCGGCGCCGCCGAGCATGAGCTCCTGCAGCGCCAGCGTCTCCGGCTCCACCGTCACGGTGAACGGCGCCGCGACCGATGCCGCCGGCGCGATCGGCAGCTACCGCGTGGTGCTCAATGGCCCGACCCCGGTAAACGACAGCGCGGCCGGCAGCGGGGCCAGCTTCAGCAAGGCCTATGCGGCGCGCGCCGACGGTTACTACTCGGGCACGGTCACGGCGACCAGCGCCACCACCGGCTTGAGCTCCAGCGCCTGCACGATTTCCCAGTTCCTGGTCGGCAGCGCGCCGGCCCTGCAGGCGCCGGCCGGCCTGGCGGTGGGCGCGCGCACAGCCAGCAGCATCGCGCTGTCCTGGAACGCGTCCAACGGCGCGGTCGGCTACAACGTCTACCGCAATGGCGCGAAGGTCAACGGCGCCGCCCTGGCCGCGACGGGCTACACCGACGGCGGCCTGGCGGCCAGCACCAGCTACACCTACCAGGTGACGGCAACCGGCAACGGCGGCGTGGAAAGCGCCAAGTCGGCCAGCGTGACGGGATCGACCACATCGGGCTTCACCTGCACGGCCACCACCGCCAGCAACTACGCGCACGTGACGGCGGGACGGGCCTATAACAGCGGCGGCTATGCACTGGCCAACGGGTCGAACCAGAACATGGGACTGAACAACACGTTCTACACCACGACCCTGGCGCAGACGGCAAGCGGCTATTACGTGATCGGGAACTGCCCGTAAGCGGGACGCGGCATGCCAGGCCGGGGGCAACCCCGGCTTGGTAGAATCAGGTCATGAAGATGCGCAAGAAATCCGAGCTGCCCGTCAAGCACTGCGCCCAGTGCGGGCTGCCGTTCAGCTGGCGCAAGAAGTGGGAGCGCGACTGGGACCAGGTGAAGTATTGCTCGGAGCGCTGCCGCCGCGGCGCCAAGGCCGCGACATTGGCGTGACGCTCAAGCGTCCTGCGGGGCGCGGGTGACGCGCGCAAACACCGGCGCCACCAGGATGCCCAGCTCGTAGAGCAGGCACATCGGGATGGCCAGCGCCAGCTGGCTGACCACGTCCGGCGGCGTCACGATGGCGGCGATCACGAAGGCGCCGACAATCACGTAGGAGCGGATTTCCTTGAGCTTGGCGATGCTGACGATCCCCATGCGCACCAGGATCACCACCACCACCGGCACCTCGAAGGTGGCGCCGAAGGCCAGGCACATCGACATGACGAAGTCGAGGTAGTTCTCGATGTCGGGCGTGACGGCGATGGACTTCGGCGCGAACTCGCCGATGAACTGGAACACGCGGCCGAACACGAAGAAATAGCAGAAGGCCACGCCGCCGATGAACAGCAGCGAGGACGAGATCACCAGCGGCAGCACCAGGCGCTTTTCGTGCGCGTACAGGCCGGGGGCGATAAAGGCCCACAACTGGTAGAACACCCAGGGCAGCGCAATGATGAAGGCGAGCAGCAGGGTCACCTTCATCGGCACCAGGAAGGGCGAGATGACGCCGGTGGCGATCATGGTCGAGCCGGCTGGCAGCGAAGCGACCATGGGCGCGGCCAGCAGGTCGTAGACCGTGGACGGGCCGGGCCAGATGAACAGCGCCGCGCAGGCGATGGCGATCCCGATCGACGCCTTGACCAGGCGGTCACGCAGTTCGACGAGGTGGGAGATGAAGGTTTCTTCGCCTGCGGCTTCTTCGGTCATTTAGAAAAACGAACTCTTGGATTTGCTGGAGCCTGGGCGGAACTTGCGCACGCGCGCAGCGCCCGACAGCACATGGGTCTTGCCGCCGTTACGGTGCTTGTACCAGGTCGGCACGGCGGAGGTCCGCACCAGCTTCTTGCGGCGGAAGTCGCGCGCCTTGCGCTCGATGTCGGTCGTGCTCAGGAAGGAAGACGAGCCGCCATGCGCGGAGATCGCCTCGCGCCCGTCCCACAGCGCCTCGACCTCGTCGACCTGGCTGGACACGGACTGCTCGAGATCGTCCTTGAACGACTGCGCGCTCTCGTGCACTTCCTTGTGCAGGTTGCGCAGCTCGTCGAGCTCGATCTCGCGGCTGACTTCGGATTTCACATCGTGCAGGTAGCGCTGGGCGCGGCCATACAAGGTGCCGGCCATGCGCGCCACCTTCGGCAGCTTTTCAGGGCCGATCACGATCAGGGCGACAACGCCGATGATCGCGATTTTCGACAGTCCGAGATCGATCATGCCCGGCGATTAATGACGGGTCTTTTCGCGGGCTTCGACATCGATGGTCGACTTGTCGGCAACCTGTTGCGTCGTGGTGGTGGTCGTGGTGGTGGTCGCTTCGGCGTTGGCCTTGTCTTCCTCGCCCTTCACGCCATCCTTGAAGCCCTTGACGGCCTTGCCCAGGTCGCCACCGATATTGCCGATCTTCTTGGTGCCGAAAATCAGCATCACGACGACCAACACAATGACCCAGTGCCAAATACTCATCGAACCCATGTTTATCTCCTAGCGAGGCGCATGCGCCTGTCAATCGGGAAAGCGTATGTTTCAGTATACGCCATGCGAGGGTAGCCTGCCCCCATTAAAACCTGCCAGCAGTCCAGCCAGCTTTTCAGGTACCAAGCCCGCGCCATGGGCGCTTGCCCCCATACATATGCAAGTGCAGGTGATACACCTCCTGCCCACCGTCCGGTCCGGTATTGATCAGGGTCTTGAAACCCCCGCTGCGTCCGCCATTACCGTCCGTCTTGACCGCAACTCCATGCTCTTCTGCAAGCTTCGGCGCCAGCGCCAGCATCTTGCCCAGCACGGCCGCATGCTCGCCGGTGCAATCCGACAAGGTCGCCACGTGCTGCTTCGGGATCACCAGCAGGTGCACCGGGGCGGCCGGGTTGATGTCCTTGAACGCCAGCACGTCCTCGTCTTCGTAGACGACCTGCGCCGGAATTTGCTTGGCAACGATCTTGCAGAAAATGCAGTTATCCATCTTGTCTCCAGATCTGTGACGCGTTCCCTCAGGAACCCTTGCATCCTAGCGGTGCGCCATGACACCGGTATGACCGCGATACCCGATTATGACACCGGTTGCGTGGATGACAAGCACGGGCAGGCTTACTGCTGCGTCCTGGATGCTTTTTCGTCGATGCCGGACACGCCTTCGCGGCGGCCCAGCTCGTCGATGACCTGCTGCGGCGTGAGCCCGAACTGGGCCAGCAGCACCATGCTGTGGAACCACAGGTCCGCGGTCTCGTACAGCACCAGGGAGGCGTCGCCCGAGACGCGCGCGTCCTTGGCGGCCATCACGGTCTCGGTGGCTTCCTCGCCGATCTTTTTCAGGATCGCGTCGTCGCCCTTGGAAAACAGCTTGGCCACATAGGAAGTCGCAGGGTCGCCGCCGTTGTCCGGCTTGCGCGATTCGATCACGGCCGCCACGCGGGCCAGAATGTCGCTCATGGATGGCTCTTTGAATAGATGGTGTCGGGATCCTGCAGCACGGGGTCGACCGCCTGCCAGTCGTCGCCGTCGAATTTCTGGAAGAAGCAGGAATGGCGCCCGGTGTGGCAGGCAATGCCGCCCACCTGCTCGATTTTCAGCAGCACCACGTCCTCGTCGCAGTCCAGGCGCATTTCTACTACCCGCTGCGTGTGGCCGGACTCCTCGCCCTTGTGCCACAGCTTCTTGCGCGACCGGCTCCAGTAGACGGCTTCGCCCAGCTCCACCGTTTTCGCCAGTGCGTCGCGGTTCATCCAGGCGAACATCAATATGTCGCCGGTCGCCGCCTCTTGCGCAATCACCGGCACCAGGCCGTGCTCGTCCCAGCGGACCTTGTTGAGCCACTTGTGCGCCATGTTTACTCCAGCCGCATCGGGATGCCGCGTTCAGCCATGTAGCGCTTGGCCTCAGAGACCGTGTGCTGCCCGTAGTGGAAGATGCTGGCGGCCAGCACCGCATCGGCGTGGCCCTCCAGGATGCCGTCGGCCAGGTCTTTCAGCGAGCCGACGCCGCCCGAGGCGATCACGGAAATGCCCACCGCGTCCGAGACGGCGCGCGTCAGGCCCAGGTCGAAACCGACCTTGGTGCCGTCGCGGTCCATCGAGGTGAGCAGCAGCTCGCCGGCGCCGAGCGACTCCATCTTGCGCGCCCACTCCACCGCATCCAGGCCGGTGGCGTTGCGCCCGCCATGGGTAAATACTTCCCACTTGCCGGGCGCGACCTGCTTGGCGTCGATCGCCACCACGATGCATTGCGAGCCGTGCTTTTGCGAGGCCTCGAACACCAGCTGCGGGTTGGTGACGGCCGAGGTATTCATCGACACCTTGTCGGCGCCGGCATTGAGCAGGCGCCGCACGTCCTCGACCTTGCGCACGCCGCCGCCGACGGTGAGCGGGATGAACACGGTCGAGGCCACGGCTTCGATGATCGGCAGGATCAGGTCGCGGCCGTCGCTGGACGCCGTGATGTCGAGGAAGGTGAGTTCGTCGGCGCCTTGTCCATCGTAGCGGCGCGCGATTTCCACCGGGTCGCCGGCATCGCGCAGTTCGGTGAAGTTGACGCCCTTGACCACGCGGCCACCGGTGACGTCCAGGCAGGGGATGATGCGTTTTGCGAGCATAAAGCTTAGGCCTGGGCGCCCTCGGTCAGTGCGTCGGCGCGTTCCTGGGCCGATGCCAGGTCGAGCGTGCCTTCGTAGATCGAGCGGCCGCAGATCACGCCTTCGATGCCTTCGTCCTGCACCGCGCACAGGGCTTCGACGTCGGCCAGGTTGTGCACGCCGCCGGAAGCGATGATCGGGATGCGCACGGCCTGGGCCAGCTTGACGGTGGCTTCGATGTTCACGCCGCCCATCATGCCGTCGCGGCCGATGTCGGTGTAGACGATCGATTCGACGCCATAGCCTTCGAATTTCTTGGCCAGGTCGATCACTTCGTGGCCCGACATCTTGCTCCAGCCGTCGGTAGCAACCTTGCCGTCGCGCGCGTCCAGGCCGACGATGATCTGGCCCGGGAAGGCGCCGCAGGCGTCGTGCAGGAAGCCCGGGTTCTTCACCGCGGCGGTGCCGACGATGATGTAGCTGATGCCGTCGTCCAGGTAGCGCTCGATGGTGTCGAGGTCGCGGATGCCGCCGCCCAGCTGGACCGGGATCTCCTCGATGCCATGCTCTTCGGCGTATTCCTGCACCACTTGCAGGATCGATTTGACCGCGCCTTCGTTCTTCGGCTTGCCGGCGAAGGCGCCGTTCAGGTCCACCAGGTGCAGGCGGCGCGCGCCCTGCTTGAGCCAATGCAGCGCCATGTCGGCGGGATCTTCGGAGAACACAGTCGCGAGTTCCATGTCGCCCTGTTTCAGGCGAACGCAGTGACCGTCTTTCAGGTCGATGGCAGGGATCAGCAGCATGGTCGTTGTCGGTAGGTTGGTTGGTTTAGGACGTGAACGCGGTTCACGGCTTCCAGTGGATGAAATTGCGGTACAGGCGCAGGCCGGCGGCTGCGCTCTTCTCGGGATGGAACTGGGTGGCCACCAGGTTGTCGCGCGCCACGGCGCAGGCATACATGCCGCCGTAGTCGGCTTCGCCGATGGTGTCCAGCGCGTTTTCGGGCGCGGCGTAGTAGCTGTGCACGAAATAGAAATAGCTGCCGTCCTCGACGCCGTCCCAGAGCGGGTGCGCACGCGTCTGGCGCACGCGGTTCCACCCCATCTGCGGCACCTTGAAGCGCGAGCCGTCGGCCTGCAGCTTGCCGTCGAGCTGGAAACGCACCACCTTGCCAGGCAACAGGCCCAGGCCCGGCGTGCCTTCGTTTTCTTCGCTGGCGTCGAACAGCATCTGCTCGCCCACGCACACGCCCATTACCGGACGGGTTTTGACGGCGCGCAGCAGGGCTTCTTCGGCACCGGACTCGCGCAGGCTGCGCATGCAGTCGCGCATCGCGCCCTGGCCCGGCAGCACGATGCGGTCGGCCGCATCGATGTCGGCGGCCTGGTTCGACACCAGGATGTCGGCTTCCGGCGCGGCCGCGCGCAGCGCCTGCGCCACCGAGCGCAGGTTGCCGAGGCCGTCGACCACTACAATTTTATTCGTCATGGCTCAGTGACCCGATTACAGGCTGCCTTTGGTCGACGGGATGATCCCGGCGGCGCGCTCGTCGAGCGTGGTGGCCATGCGCAGCGCGCGCCCGAAGGCCTTGAACACCGTTTCGCACTGGTGGTGGGCATTCACGCCACGCAGGTTGTCGATGTGCAGGGTCACGCCGGCGTGGTTCACGAAGCCGCGGAAGAATTCGCCGGTCAGGTCGACGTCGAAGGTGCCGATCATGGCGCGCGTCCAGGGGATGTGCATTTCCAGGCCCGGACGGCCCGAGAAATCGATCACCACGCGCGACAGCGCTTCGTCCAGCGGCACGTAGGAATGGCCGTAACGCGTCATGCCCTTCTTGTCGCCCACGGCCTTGGCCACCGCCATGCCCAGCGTGATGCCGGTGTCTTCGACGGTATGGTGGGCGTCGATGTGCAGGTCGCCGACGGCTTCGACTTCGAGGTCGAACATGCCGTGGCGGGCGATCTGGTCGAGCATGTGATCCAGGAAAGGAACGCCCGTATTGAGCTTCTGGCGGCCGGTGCCGTCGAGATTGATCGAGACGCGGACCTGCGTCTCGTTGGTATTGCGCGTGATGTCGGCGGTGCGGGTCATTGCTGGGTGCTCTTCCAGGCCGCCTGTGCACAGGCAGCCGTTTTTTTTATAGGGACGCCCTCAGGGCGTTCAAGAATGCGGTGTTTTCTTCGGGCGTGCTGACCGTGACGCGGATGCAGTTGGCCAACAGCTTGTCCATTTTACTCAAATTTTTAACCAGCACCTTCGCGTTGCGCAGTTCTGAACAGGTCTTGTCCGCGTCGGGCACGCGCAGGGCGATGAAATTCGCGGCCGACGGGAATACTTCGACTCCCGGCAGCGCCGCCAGTTCGGTCGCCAGGCGGCTGCGCTCCTCGTTGAGCAGGGCGGCCTGGCGGTCGAGCACGTCGAGATGGTCGAGCGCGAACTCGGCCGCGACCTGGGTCAGCACGTTGACGTTGTACGGCGGGCGCACCTTCTCGAACTGCGCGAGCAGCGCGGCGTCGCCCGACAGGTAGCCCAGGCGGATGCCGGCCAGGCCCAGCTTGGACAGCGTGCGCATCACGACCAGGTTCGGGAACTCCGGCAGGCGGCCCATGAAGCTCTTGCGCGCGAACGGCTGGTAGGCCTCGTCGACCACGGCGATGCCGGTCTCGCCCAGGGCCTCGATGATGGCCGCCATGTCGCCGGCGTCGAACAGGTTCCCGGTCGGGTTGTTCGGGTAGGCCAGGAACACCAGGGATGGCTGGTGGCGTTCGATGGCGGCCAGCATGGCCGGCAGGTCGAGCGAAAAATCGGCTTTTACCGGCACGCCGACAAAGTCGGCGCCGGCGAACTGGGCCGAACGCGAGAACATCACGAAGGCCGGGGTCGGCGCCATGACGACGGCGCGGCGATCTTGCAGTGCGACCGCGGTGGCCATGATCGAGATCAGCTCGTCAGAGCCGTTGCCCAGCAAGACGTCGTACCCGGCCGGCACGCCCAGGCTGGCGCAGATCTTTTCCTTGAGCGTGGCATAGGACGCCACAGGATAGCGGTTCAGGGCGGCGTCGGCCAGGCGCTGGCCCAGTTCGGCGCGTAGGTCGTCGGGCAGCTCGTAAGGGTTTTCCATCGCGTCGAGCTTGATGTAGCCGCTCGCATCCGGCACGTGGTAGCCGGCGATGGCGCGCACGTCTTCGCGGATGGTGTTCTCGACCAGCTTCTCGATGCTCGTTGTCATGCGGTTTCCTCGTCGGCGAGCGCGCTCCTGGCGGCGCTCCTGCGTTTCTTGGCGGCCTTGCCCGCGACCGGCACCTCGGGCGCGGCCAGGCGCTCCCGGATGATGTCGCAATAGGCCGGGTTCAGTTCGAAGCCGGTGAAATGGCGCCCGGCCTGGCGCGCGGCGATCGCGGTGGTGCCGCTGCCCATGAAGGGATCGAGCACCACGCCGCCGACCGGGCAAGAAGCCTTGACCATGCGTTCGATGATCTCGACCGGCTTCTGGGTCGGGTGGTCGGCGCGCTCCGGGTGCTCGCGGTGCAGGCGCGACACGCTCCACACGTCCTTCGGGTTGTAGCCTACTTCGAGCCATTTGGCGCCGATGAAGATCGAGCGCGAGCGCGCCTTCTTGGTCTCGGCGTCGTAGGGGATGCGCACGGCATCCAGGTCGAAATAATAGTCCTTGCGGTTCACGAAAAAACCGATGGTGTCGTGCACCGACGAGAAGCTGCGCACGCTGCCGCCCATCGAGGGTACGCGGCGGTCCCAGATGATCTCGTTCATCATGGTCATGCGCTTTTTCAGCATGACGAAGATCTCGGGCGCGAAGCGCCAGGTAAGGAAGATGTACAGGCTGCCGTTGGCTTTCAGCTTGGGCAGGGCAGCGTCGATCCACTGCTCGGTCCAGGCCAGGTAGGCCTCGACGCTTTGCTGGTCGGAGGCATTGCCGTAGTCCTTGCCCAGGTTGTAGGGCGGGTCGGTCAGGATCAGGTCGATGGACCCGTCCGGGATGCGCGCCATGCCAGTCAGCGCATCCTCGCAGAACACCTGGTCGACCCAGCCGCTCATGACTTGATTCTCAGCTCGGCGCTGCGGGCGTGCGCCTGCAAGCCCTCGCCATAGGCGAGCGTGGCCGCGACCTTGCCCAGGGTCTGGGCGCCCGCTTCGCTGACGTAGATGACCGAGGAGCGCTTCTGGAAATCGTACACGCCCAGCGGCGAGGAGAAGCGCGCCGTGCGCGAGGTCGGCAGCACGTGGTTCGGGCCGCAGCAGTAGTCGCCCAGCGACTCGGACGAGAAGCGGCCCAGGAACATGGCGCCCGCATGGCGGATGCGGTCCGCCCACTTGACCGGATCGTCGGCCGAGATCTCGAGGTGCTCGGCAGCGATGGTGTTGGCGATCTCGCAGGCTTCGTTCATGTCGCGCACCTTGACCAGCGCGCCGCGGTCGGTGAGCGAGGTGACGATCGTGTCCTTGCGCGTCATGGTCGGCAGCAGCTTGTGGATGCTCGCCTCCACCCGGGCGATGTAGTCCGCATCGGGGCACAGCAGGATGGACTGGGCCAGCTCGTCGTGCTCGGCCTGCGAGAACAGGTCCATCGCCACCCAGTCAGGATCGGTCGTGCCGTCGCACAGCACCAGGATTTCCGACGGGCCGGCGATCATGTCGATGCCCACCGTGCCGAACACGCGGCGCTTGGCGGCGGCCACATAGGCGTTGCCCGGTCCGACGATCTTGTCCACGGCCGGAATGGTTTCGGTGCCGTAGGCCAGTGCGCCCACGGCCTGGGCGCCGCCGATGGTGATCACGCGGGTCACGCCTGCAATCGCGGCGGCGGCCAGCACCATCTGGTTCTTCAGGCCGTCGGGCGTCGGCACCACCATGACGATTTCCTGCACGCCCGCCACCTTGGCGGGAATCGCGTTCATCAGTACCGAGGATGGATAAGTCGCCTTGCCGCCCGGGACGTAGATGCCGACGCGGTCCAGGGGCGTCACGCGCTGGCCCAGCACGGTGCCGTCGGGCTCCGTGAAGGTAAAGCCGTTCAGTTCCTGCTTCTGGCGTTCGTGGAAGACGCGGATGCGTTCGGCCGCGACCTGCAAGGCGGCGCGCTGGGCTTCCGGCAGTGCAGCCAGGGCCGCATCCAGCTCGGCCTGCTGAACGTCGAAGGCAGCCATCGAAGCGGCACCGCCATTCGGGATGCGGTCGAATCTGTTCGTGTATTCCAGTACAGCCGCGTCGCCGCGCCGTTTGACGTCCGCGAGGATCTTGGCGGCCGACGATTCGATCGCATCGTCGGTTTCCGCTTCAAATGCCAGCAACGCATGCAGGGTTTGCTTGAAATCGGGTGCGGAGGAATCGAGCTTGCGGATCTGTACTGCCATGGGTTCAGCCTTGTTGTTGTGAGGCGCGCTGGAACGCGTCGAGGATCGGTTGCAGGCGTTCGCGCTTGAGTTTGAGCGCGGCCTGGTTGACCACCAGGCGCGAGGAGATGTCCATGATCTTCTCGACTTCGACCAGGTTGTTGGCGCGCAGGGTGCCGCCGGTGGAGACCACGTCGACGATGGCGTCCGACAGGCCGACCAGCGGCGCCAGCTCCATCGAGCCATACAGCTTGATCAGGTCGACGTGCACGCCTTTCGCCGCGAAGTGCTCGCGCGCGGTGTTGACGAACTTGGTCGCCACGCGCAGGCGCGCGCCCTGGCGCACCGCGGTCTCGTAGTCGAAACCGGCATTGACGGCCACCGACATGCGGCAGCAGGCAATGCGCAGGTCGATCGGCTGGTACAGGCCTTCGCCGCCGTGCTCGAGCAGCACGTCCTTGCCGGCCACGCCGAAGTCGGCCGCGCCATGCTGGACATAGGTCGGCACGTCGCTGGCGCGCACGATCAGCACGCGCACGCCCGGGTCGTTGGTCGGCAGGATCAGCTTGCGCGAGGTTTCCGGATTCTCGAGCACGGTGATGCCCGCCGCCGCCAAGAGAGGCAGGGTGTCCTCGAAGATGCGGCCCTTGGAGAGCGCCAGGATCAGGCCCGGCTCTCCGCTTTTGTTCGTGGTTGTCATGCGGTTCGCTTTACTTGGCTTCCTTGATGCGCACGATGTCCGCACCCACCGCCGACAGCTTCACTTCCATGCGGTCGTAGCCGCGGTCGAGGTGGTAGATGCGGTCGATCAGGGTCGTGCCCTGGGCGGCCATGCCGGCAATGACCAGCGAGGCCGAAGCGCGCAGGTCGGTCGCCATTACGGGGGCGCCCACCAGGCGGTCGACGCCCTTGATGAAGGCGGTATTGCCTTCGGTGGCGATTTGCGCCCCCAGGCGATTCATCTCCTGCACGTGCATGAAGCGGTTTTCAAAAATGGTCTCGGTGACCTTGCTCGAACCGGCGGCAATGGTGTTCACGGCCATGAACTGGGCCTGCATGTCGGTCGGGAAGCCCGGGTATTCGGTGGTGCGGAAAGAGACCGGGTTCGGGCGCCCGTCCATGCGGGCGCGGATGGTGTCGCCCGAAACGGTGAGCTGCAGGCCGATTTCGCGCAGCTTGTCGAGCGCCACGTCGAAGGTATCGGTGCGGGTATTGCGCAGCAGGATGTCGCCGCCGGTCGCCGCCACCGCGCACAGGAAAGTCGCCGCTTCGATGCGGTCCGAAATCACGGCGTGCCGGGCGCCATGCAAGGACGGAACGCCCTGGATCACCAGGCGGTCGGTGCCGATGCCGTCGATCTTTGCGCCCATCGCCACCAGGAGGTTGGCCAGGTCGGTCACTTCCGGCTCGCGCGCGGCGTTTTCCAATACCGTTTCGCCTTCGGCCAGGGTCGCCGCCATCAGCAGGTTCTCGGTGCCGGTGACGGTGATCATGTCGGTGTGGATGCGCGCGCCCTTGAGCTTTTTGGCTTTGGCGTAGATGTAGCCGCCTTCGATCGTGATCTCGGCGCCCATCTGGCGCAGGCCCTTGATGTGCTGGTCTACGGGGCGCGAACCGATGGCGCAGCCGCCCGGCAGCGAGACCTTGGCTTCGCCGAAGCGCGCCAGCAGGGGACCGAGCACCAGGATCGAGGCGCGCATGGTCTTCACCAGCTCGTAGGGCGCTTCCAGCGAGGTGATGTTGGCGCCATTGAGCGTGACGCGCTCGTCGTCCTGCGTGACCTTCAGGCCGGTCTGCTCGAGCAGCTTGAGAATGGTGCGTACGTCGTGCAGGCGCGGCACGTTCGACAGTTCGAGGTCGCCTGCGGTGAGCAGGCCCGCGCACAGGATGGGCAGGGCCGCGTTCTTGGCGCCCGACACCGAAATATCACCATCGAGGCGTTTGCCGCCGACGATCTGCAGTTTGTCCATGCTTATCCTCCGTACTCTTCAGGGGTCAGGGTTTTCATCGACAGCGCGTGGATTTCTTCGCGCATGCGGTCGCCGAGCACGGCGTACACCAGCTGGTGGCGCTGGATCGGGCGCTTGCCGGCAAAGGCGGACGACACGATCACGGCCGTGAAATGCTGGCCGTCGCCTTCGACTTCCAGGTGGGTGCAATCGAGGCCATTGCTGATGTAGCTGTGGATCAGTTCGGGGGTAGTCGACACGGTAACTCCAGTAAATTCTTGATGGCTCTAGTGGCGCACTCAGTGGCGTAACTTATAGCCACGTTTGAGCATATGAACCGCAATGGCCGCCAGCACTGCAAAGAACACCGACACGATGGCCAGGCTGATCCAGGGCGAGACGTCGGACTTGCCGAAGAATCCATAGCGGAACCCGTCAATCATATAAAAGAACGGGTTGAAATGCGAGACTGCCAGCCAGAATGGCGGCAGTTTTTGGATGGAATAGAACACGCCGGCCAGGAAGGTCGCCGGCATGATCAGGAAGTTCTGGAATGCGGCCAGCTGGTCGAACTTCTCGGCCCAGATGCCGGCGATGACGCCCATCGTGCCCAGGATGGCCGCGCCGAGAAAGGCGAACAGGATGATCCACAGCGGCGCCACGAAGCTCAGGTGCGCGAACCAGGCGGTGATGACGAACACGCCGGCGCCCACCACCACCCCGCGCAGTACCGAAGCAAGTACGTAAGCCGACAGGATCTCGGCATGCGACAGCGGCGGCAGCAGGATGAAGACCAGGTTGCCGGTCAGCTTGGACTGGATCAGCGACGAGGACGAATTGGCAAAGGCGTTCTGCAGCACGCTCATCATCACCAGGCCCGGGATCAGGAAGGCGGTGTAGCTGACCCCATCGAGCATCTCGACGCGGCCATCGAGCACATGGCCGAAGATGAGCAGGTAGAGCATGGCCGTGACAATCGGCGCGGCCACGGTCTGGGTCGCAACCTTCCAGAAGCGCAGCGATTCCTTGTAAAACAGGGTACGGAAACCCACCGAGAACAGGTTCATTGCGGGCCTCCAGGCTGCTTGTCGCCGACCACCTGCAGGAAGATGTCTTCCAGGTCGGCCTGCTCCAGCTGCATGTCGTCGACCACGGCGCCGCTCGTGCGGATACGCGCCAGGATAGGCTCGACTTCGTTCACGTGGTTCACGCGCAGCGTGTACTTGTTGCCATTGTTATGCTCGTCGTGCGAGACCAGGTGGCGCAGGTCCTGCGGCAGGTCGCCGCTGGACAGGTGCACCACCAGCTGCGAGCCGGACACGCGGCGCAGCAGCGCCGACATGGTGTCCAGCGCCACTACCTGTCCCAGCTTGAGCATGGCCACGCGCTGGCACATGGCCTGCGCTTCTTCGAGATAGTGGGTGGTCAGCACGACGGTGTGGCCTTCGCGGTTCAGGCGCGCGATGAACTTCCACAGCGTCTGGCGCAGTTCCACGTCCACGCCGGCGGTCGGCTCGTCCAGCACGATCACGGGCGGCTTGTGCACCAGGGCCTGGGCCACCAGCACGCGCCGCTTCATGCCGCCGGACAGCGCGCGCATGTTCACATCGGCCTTGTTGGTCAGGTCGAGGTTGTGCATCACTTCGTCGATCCAGGCGTCGTTGTTCTTGATGCCGTAATAGCCCGACTGCAGGCGCAGCGTCTCGCGCACCGTGAAGAAAGGATCGAACACCAGTTCCTGCGGCACCACGCCCAGGCGCTTGCGCGCTTCGCGGAAGTCCGTGACGACGTCGTGGCCGTGGATCTTCACGCTGCCGACGTCGGGGCGGATCAGCCCCGCGATGGTGGAAATCAAGGTGGTCTTGCCGGCGCCGTTCGGGCCCAGGAGGCCGAAGAATTCGCCTTCCTCGATGCTGAGGGAAACGCCCTTGAGGGCCTGGAATCCCTTGTAGCTTTTCTCGACGCTGTTAATCTGGATCGCTGTCATTCGTGTGGGGATGGCGCGAGCGCGCCGGACCATGCGGGGAAACGGTCCATTATAGGGGAAATTGCAAATACTAGAGGTCGGTGGGATTTTCGCCGGCCAGGACGGCGCAGCAGGAGATCAGGAAACGCACCGGGTGGACGGCAGGGCCGTCCACCCGGGGGTATTACGACTGCGGCAGCAACTGGTCCACGCCATACAGCGTGGCCAGCTTCTGCACGTTGCACGGCACGTTGGTGAAGGTCAGGCGTTGTCCGGCCTTGTTGGCCAGGCGCTGCCAGGCCAGCAGCACGGCCACCGCCGACGAATCGGCGGCGCTGACGCCGCCCAGGTCGAACTGGGTTTCGCCGGCCGAGATCGCGGCGCAGCCCTGCTCCAGGGCGCTTCTCGCGCTCTCGAAGGTCAGGGCATCGAGCGAGAGCATGGGATTTGCTTCTGCCATGCTTACTTCGGGGCTTTCAGCGGCTTGGCAGCCAGCTGCTGGTTACGCTCGGCCAGCTTCTTGATCAGGCCATCGATGCCGCCCTTGTTGATCTCGCTGGTGAAGGTGCCCTTGTAGGTCTCGACCAGCCAGGCGCCCAGCACGTTGATGTCATAGATCTTCCAGCCCTGTGGGCCGTTGGCCAGGCGGTAGTTCAGCATGATCGGCTCGCCGCGGGCGACGTTGACCTGCGAACGCACTTCGACGTCGGTGGCGCCGGCTTCAGCGCGCATCGGCTTGAATTCGACGGTTTCGTTCTTGATCTGGGTAAGCGCGCCCGAATAGGTGTAGACCAGCAGGGTCTTGAATTCCTGCGACAGCTGCTTCTGCTGTTCCGGGGTGGCCTGGCGCCAGAAGCGGCCGGCCGCCTGCGCGGTCATTTTCTCGGCATCGACGTGCGGCAGGATCTTGGAATTCACGAGTTCCATGATCTTGGCGCGGTTGCCGCCCTGGATGTCCTTGTCGGCCTTGACGGTCTCGATGACGTCGGCGCTGATGCGCTTGACCAGCACGTCCGGTGCTTCGGCGGCGATGGCGGCGGTGGCGAAAGCGAAGGTCGCGGTGGCGGCTGCGATCAGTTGAATGACTGGTTTCATGTGTCGGTTTCCTTGTTGTTGGGTGCCGCCGGGCTCAGCTGCCGGCGGCGATACACCGTTAACTCGTCTTACTGCTTGTCGGATGACACCGGTTGTGTAACCACTTGTGACTTCGGCGCTGGCGCGTCGGTCGGGGCGGCATTGGCCGGCACGGCGCCGGCTGCCGGGGCGCCGGCGGCAGGCGCCTCGGCTGCATCGGCCTCGGCATCGCCCTGGCGCGGCACATTGCCGTCGTACACCTGGCTCTGGCGGCGCTGCATGTAGCCGTCGCGGATGAATTCGTAACGGTCGAGGGCAGCTTCTTCCATCAGGTTCGACGCGTCGAGCAGGACGGCGCGCTTGTCCACGATGTTGACGGCCTTGCCGACGTTGCGCCAGTTGACCGGCGTCTTGTAGCTCCAGATGTCGCCGGCCATGTCCGCCGGCAGGGCCGCAGTGTCACGCACCGTGGATGGGCCCAGCAGCGGCAACATTACGTAAGGGCCGCTTGGAACGCCCCAGGTACCCAGGGTCTGGCCGAAATCTTCGTTGTGCTTCGGGATGCCGGCTTCCGAGGCGATGTCGAGCAGGCCGAAAATGCCGAAGGTCGAGTTCATGGCCACGCGCGTCACGTCGCCCATGCCGGCCTGGCCCTTGCCTTGCAGCAGGTTGTTGACGGCGCTCCAGGCATCCGACAAGTTGCCGAAGAAATTGTTCACGCCGGTTTGCGCGAAGCTCGGCAGCGTTTTCTTGTAGGCGGTGGCGGTCGGCTTCAGCACGGTGCGGTCGACCGCATCGTTGAAGGTGAACACGGCGCGGTTGTATTTCTCGAGCGGATCCTGCGGATTCTGCGGCGTTGCGCAGCCGGTCAGCACCAGGGCAGCGGCAATTGCCGCGGCGAGGCGCATGTGGCCGGGGGTGAAGATTGGAACGTGTTTCATTCAGTACCTTCCTTTCCTTCAGCGGCCTTGCTGTAGATAAATTGATTGATCAAGTCTTCCAGCACCGTTGCCGATTGGGTACGGTTGATGCGGTCGCCATCGACCAGGTTGTTGGTGTCGCCACCCGGTTCGATGCCGATGTACTGCTCGCCCAGCAGGCCGGCGGTCAGGATCTTCAACGAACTGTCTTTAGGGAATTTATATCCTGGCTCCATATCGAGGCGCACGAGCGCCTGGTAGGTCTTGTCGTCGAAGGTGATTTCACCTACGCGGCCGACCACCACGCCCGCGCTTTTCACGGGCGCCTGCGGCTTGAGGCCGCCGATATTGTCGAACTTGCCGGTCACGGCATAGGTCTTGCTGAACGAGAGCGTGCTCATGTTTCCGACCTTGAGCGCCAGGAACAGGAGGGAGATCAAGCCCAGCAGGACAAACAGGCCAACCCAGACGTCGATAGTTTTGCGGTGCATACGAATACTCTTTTTAATCAGTTACTTATTGAACATCAATGCGGTCATGACGAAGTCCAGGCCCCAGACCATCAGCGACGCGATGACGACGGTGCGCGTGGTCGCGCGCGACACGTCTTCCGGCGTCGGCTTGGTCTGGTAACCCTGGAACAGCGCGGTAAAGGTGACCGCCACGCCGAAGATAAAGCTTTTGATGACACCGTTCAGCACGTCGGCGCGCACATCGACGCCGGCCTGCATCTGCGACCAGAACGCGCCTTCGTCCACGCCGATCAGCTGCACGCCGACCAGGTAGCCGCCGAACACGCCCACCGCCGAGAACACGGTGGCCAGGATCGGCATCGCGATGACGCCGCCCCAGAAGCGGGGAGCCAGCACGCGCTGGACCGGGTTAATCGCCATCATTTCCATGGCAGACAATTGCTCGCCGGCTTTCATGAGGCCGATCTGTGCGGTCAGCGAGGTGCCGGCGCGGCCGGCGAACAGGAGCGCCGTCACGACCGGGCCGAGCTCGCGCACCAGCGCCAGCGCCACGACCTGGCCCAGCGCCTGCTCGGCGCCATAGGCCTGGAGTGTGTAATAGCCCTGCAGGCCCAGCACCATGCCGACGAACAGGCCGGAGACGATGATGATCACCAACGAATAATTGCCGATGAAATGGATCTGCTCGGAAATGAGGGTCGGGCGCCGGAACGCGCCGGGCGAGACGCCCAGCAGGTTGAAGAAGGCCCGGGTGGCAAAACCGACGCTGGCGATGGATTCGCGCACGGTGCGGCCGATTGTTTCCAGAACGCCGCTAATCATTTGAGCACTCCCAGGCCCAGGTCGTCGGCCAGCGACTTGCCCGGATAATGGAAGGGCACCGGGCCATCCGGCTCGGCATTGACGAATTGCTGGACGTAAGGATCTTCGGACACGCGCAGGTCGGCCGGCGTGCCTTCGGCGACAATTTTGCCAGCGGACATGAAGTACACGTAATCGGCAATCGCGAAGCATTCCTTGACGTCGTGCGACACCAGGATCGAGGTCGAGCCGAGTGCATCGTTCAGGTTGCGGATCAAGTTGGCGGTGACGCCCATCGAGATCGGATCCAGGCCGGCGAAGGGCTCGTCGTACATGATCAGTTCCGGATCGAGCGCAATGGCGCGCGCCACGGCGACGCGGCGCGCCATGCCGCCGGAAATCTCGGCCGGCTTGAGGCGGTGCGCATTGCGCAAGCCCACCGCATTGAGTTTCATGAGCACCAGGTCGCGGATCAGTTCTTCCGGCAAATTGGTATGCTCGCGCAGCGGGAAGGCAACGTTGTCGAACACCGACAGGTCGGTGAACAGCGCGCCGAACTGGAACAGCATGCCCATGCGGCGGCGCAGGCGGTACAGGCCGTCGGTATCGAGCTGGTGCACGACCTCGCCGCCCACGCGGACTTCGCCGCGCTGGGGGCGGATCTGGCCGCCGATCAGGCGCAGGACCGTGGTCTTGCCGCAGCCGGAACCGCCCATGACGGCCACGAGCTTACCGCGTGGGAAGTCCATGCGGAGGTTCGACAAGACGGAACGCTCCCCATAGGCAAAGTGCAGATCACGGATTTCGACTAGGTTCGACACAGCATGTTTGGTATTTGGGTAATCCGTTATTGTAGTGCAGAAACCATAAGCCTCGCTTGAGGCGCCCCATTTTGGCCTGGCGCCTCGACGTGCGAATACAACAAAAATAACCGGTCAGTCAGATATTTCCGTCCGTAAGCTCTTGTTTTTGCAGAGATATGCATGTCTTACAATGTTGTAATTTGTTGAAATAAATCAACAAATTCCGCAGAGCAACCAACCGTCCAGGCAACCTGTACGCTCTCCCAACGCAGCGCGCATGATGCGCTGCAATAAGGTATAGCGTAGAGATCAATGTCAGAAAATGGTGGTGCATACACGCACATAGGGCCATCCCACCTTAGGACAAGGGCGGGATGTGTTGGATCGTTTCCACATTTTGCACCGTAGAAAAGGAAAAGGCGGCCGCAGCCGCCTTTGTCCCGCTGTCACCTTGTTAGCGCGGCAGCACCGAGCTGCCCATCAGGAATTCGTCGACGGCGCGCGCGCACTGGCGCCCCTCGCGGATCGCCCACACCACCAGCGACTGGCCGCGGCGCATGTCGCCTGCCGCGAACACCTTGGCGCTGGAGGTCTGGTAGGAGCGCTCGCCCTCGGTGGCGGCGCGCGCATTGCCGCGCGCATCCTTCTGCACGCCGAAGGCGTCGAGCACGTTCTGCACGGGCGACACGAAGCCCATCGCCAGGAACACCAGGTCGGCTTTCATGTCGAATTCCGAATCCGGCATCTCGACCATCTTGCCGTCTTTCCACTCGACGCGGCAGGCGATCAGGCGCTCTACTTTACCGCCCTTGCCTTCCAGGCGCTTGGTCGCCACCGCCCAGTCGCGTGAGCAGCCTTCCTCGTGCGAGGACGAGGTGCGCAGGCGGGTCGGCCAATAGGGCCAGACCAGCGGCTTGTTTTCGTGCTCCGGCGGCTGCGGCATCAGTTCGAACTGGGTGACCGATGCGGCGCCATGGCGGTTCGAGGTGCCCACGCAGTCCGAGCCGGTGTCGCCCCCGCCGATCACGACCACGTGCTTGCCGGTGGCCTTGATCTGGTCCTTCAGCTTGTCGCCCGCGTTGACGCGGTTTTGCTGCGGCAGGAAATCCATCGCGAAATGCACGCCTTTCAGCTCGCGGCCCGGCACCGGCAGGTCGCGCGGCTGCTCGGCGCCGCCGGCCAGCACCACGGCGTCGAATTCCTTCTCCAGGTCTTCCGGGAAGATGGTGTCGCGCGCCATGTTGCTGACCGTGGCCGGGAAATCCTTGCCGATCAGGACACCGGTGCGGAAGGTGACGCCCTCCGCCTGCATCTGTTCAATGCGGCGGTCGATCAGGCCCTTCTCCATCTTGAAGTCGGGGATCCCGTAGCGCAGCAGGCCGCCGAGGCGGTCGCTCTTTTCGAACACCGTCACGTCGTGGCCGACGCGCGCCAGCTGCTGGGCTGCCGCCAGGCCGGCCGGACCGGAACCGACCACGGCGACCTTCTTGCCGGTTTTATGCGCGGATGGCTGCGGCACGATCCAGCCGTGCTCCCAGCCGGCGTCGGCGATCTTGCGCTCGATCGACTTGATGCCGACCGGCTCGTCGTTGATGCCGAGCGTGCAGGCCGATTCGCAAGGCGCGGGGCAGATGCGGCCGGTCACTTCCGGGAAGTTGTTGGTCGAATGGAGGTTCTCGACGGCCGCACGGTAATTGCCGTGGTAGACGAGGTCGTTCCAGTCCGGGATCTGGTTGTTGACCGGGCAGCCCGTGTTACAGAAGGGGATGCCGCAATCCATGCAGCGCGCGCCCTGTACCTTGGCCTGGCCATCGGTCAGGGTCAGCACGAATTCCTTGTAGTTCCTGACGCGTTCCACAGGCTCGAGGTGGCCCTCTTCCTGCCGTTCGAATTCCATGAAGCCGGTAATTTTACCCACGTTGTTTTCCTTTTTCTGTCTGGATGGCGTGCCGCTGCGGCTTACGCCGCCATCTCGATCTTGTCGTTCGCCTCTTCCATGCTCGAGTTGTGCATCTCCTCAAGGGCGCGCTTGTACTCGGTCGGGAAGACCTTGACGAATTTGGTGCGGCTGTTGCCCCAGTCGTCGAGCAGGTTGCGCGCGCGGGTCGAACCGGTGTGCTTGAAGTGGCGTTCGATCAGGCGGCGCAGGATGGTTTCGTCCGACTCGCGCTCGCCCTCGCGGGTCTGGCTGTGCCAGCCGGCGCGGTCGCCCTGCTGGCGGGTCGGCAGCACCGGCTCCAGGTTCACCATCGCGGTGTTGCAGCGGCCTTCGAACTCGCCCTTCGGGTCGTAGACGAAGGCCACGCCGCCCGACATGCCCGCCGCGAAGTTGCGGCCGGTCTCGCCCAGCACCACGACGGTCCCGCCGGTCATGTATTCGCAACCGTGGTCGCCGCAGCCCTCGACCACCGCCACGGCGCCCGAGTTACGCACCGCGAAGCGCTCGCCGGCCACGCCGTTGAAGAAGGCTTCGCCGGAAATCGCGCCATACAGCACGGTGTTCCCGACGATGATGTTGTCCACCGCCCAGCCGCGGAACTCGGTGTTCGGCCGCACGATGATGCGCCCGCCCGACAGGCCCTTGCCGACGTAATCGTTGCCCTCGCCAACCAGGTCCATCGTGATGCCGCCGGCCAGGAAGGCCGCTGCGGACTGGCCCGCCGTGCCCTGCAGCTGGATGTGGATGGTGTCGTCCGGCAGGCCGGCGTGGCCGTAGCGCTTGGCCACTTCGCCCGACAGCATCGCGCCCACGGTGCGGTTGACGTTCTTCACCGGCGAGATGAAGGACACGCGCTCGCCCTTTTCCAGCGCAGCCTTGGCCTGGGCAATCAGCTTGTGGTCCAGCGCCTTTTCCAGGCCGTGGTCCTGCTCGTCGGTGTGGAACAGCGCGCGCGGCGAATCGGCCTTCGGCTGGTAGAAGATGTTCGAGAAGTCCAGGCCCTGCGCCTTCCAGTGGCCGACCGCCTTCGATTTGTCCAGCAGATCGGCGCGGCCGATCAATTCGTCATAGGTGCGGATGCCCAGCTGCGCCATGATCTGGCGCGCTTCCTCGGCCACGAAGAAGAAGTAGTTCACCACGTGCTCGGGCTTGCCCTGGAATTTCGCGCGCAGCAGCGGGTCTTGCGTGGCCACGCCCACCGGGCAGGTGTTCAGGTGGCATTTGCGCATCATGATGCAGCCTTCGACCACCAGCGGCGCGGTGGCAAAACCGACTTCGTCGGCGCCCAGCATGGCGGCGACCACGACGTCGCGGCCGGTGCGCATCTGGCCGTCGGCCTGTACGCGGATGCGGCTGCGCAGCCCGTTGAGCACCAAGGTCTGCTGAGTCTCGGCCAGGCCCAGCTCCCATGGGGTGCCGGCATGCTTGACCGAGGACAGCGGCGAGGCGCCGGTGCCGCCATCGTGGCCCGCCACCACCACGTGGTCGGCCTTGGCCTTCGAAACGCCGGCGGCGACGGTGCCGATGCCCACTTCCGACACCAGTTTTACCGAAATCGACGCACGTGGATTGGCGTTCTTCAGGTCGTGGATCAGCTGCGCCAGGTCTTCGATCGAATAGATGTCGTGGTGCGGCGGCGGCGAGATCAGGCCCACGCCCGGCACCGAGAAACGCAAGGAGGCGATGTATTCGGACACCTTGTGGCCCGGCAGCTGGCCGCCCTCGCCTGGCTTGGCGCCCTGCGCCATCTTGATCTGGATCTGGTCGGCCGAGTTCAGGTATTCGGCGGTGACGCCGAAACGGCCCGAGGCCACCTGCTTGATCTTCGAGCGCAGCGAATCGCCGTCTTCCAGAGGAATGTCGGCCGCCACGCGGTCGCTGCCCAGGATCGAAGCCAGGGTCTCGCCCTTGCTGATCTTGATGCCCTTGAACTCGTTGACGTAGCGCAGCGGGTCTTCGCCGCCCTCGCCGGTATTGCTCTTGCCGCCGATGCGGTTCATGGCAATGGCCAGGGTGGCATGGGCTTCGGTGCTGATCGAGCCGAGCGACATGGCGCCGGTGGCGAAGCGCTTGACGATTTCCTTGGCCGGTTCGACTTCGCCCAAAGGGATCGCCTTGGAGGGATCGATCTTGAACTCGAACAGGCCGCGCAGGGTCAGGTGGCGGCGCGTCTGGTCGTTGATCAGCTGCGCGTATTCCTTGTAGGTGGAGAAGCTGTTGGCGCGGGTCGAGTGCTGCAGCTTGGCGATGGCGTCCGGCGTCCACAGGTGGTCTTCGCCGCGCACGCGGAAGGCGTATTCGCCGCCGGTGTCCAAGGCATTGGCCAGCACCGGGTCGGCGCCGAAGGCCAGCGTGTGCAGGCGCAGTGCTTCCTCGGCCACTTCGAACAGGCCGATGCCTTCGACCGTGGACGAGGTGCCGCGGAAGTATTTGTCGACCAGCGACTTGTTCAGGCCCACGGCTTCGAAGATCTGCGCGCCGCAGTAGGACATGTAGGTGGAGATGCCCATCTTCGACATCACCTTCAGCAGGCCCTTGCCGATCGCCTTGGTGTAGTTGGCGATCGCCTTGTCGACTTCCATCTCGTGCGGCAGGTTGTGCGCGAGGTCGGCCAGGGTTTCCAGCGCCAGGTAAGGGTGGACGGCCTCGGCGCCGTAACCGGCCAGCAGCGCGAAGTGGTGGGTCTCGCGCGCCGAACCGGTTTCGACCACCAGGCCGGTGGAGGCGCGCAGGCCGCGTCCGACCAGGTGCTGGTGGATGGTGGACGTGGCCAGCAGCGCGGGAATCGCGACCTGTTCCTCGGAGAGATTGCGGTCCGAGACGATCAGGATGTTGTGGCCCGATTTCACGGCATCGACCGCTTCCGCGCACAGCGAAGCCAGGCAGGCTTCGATGCCTTCCTTGCCCCAGGCGACCGGGTAGCAGATGTTCAGCTCGTACGACTTGAACTTGCCGCCGGTGTGCAGGCTGATCGAGCGCAGGCGCGCCATGTCGTCGACACCGAGCACCGGCTGCGCCACTTCCAGGCGCATCGGCGGGTTGACATTGTTCGTGTCGAGCAGGTTGGGCTTGGGACCGATGAAGGAGACCAGCGACATCACCATGCTCTCGCGGATCGGGTCGATCGGCGGGTTGGTGACCTGGGCGAACAGCTGCTTGAAGTAGTTATACAGGGGTTTGAGTTTGTTCGACATCACGGCCAGGGGCGAGTCGTTGCCCATCGAGCCGTTGGCTTCTTCGCCCAGCACCGCCATCGGCGCCATCAGGAATTTCAGGTCTTCCTGGGTATAGCCGAAGGCTTGCTGGCGGTCGAGCAGCGGGATCGCGGTCTTCTCGCCCTGCGCATCCTTCGCGCGGTGCTGCAGCAGCTGGCTTTCCGAGAGCTTGATTTCGTTCAGCTTGATGCGCACCGACTTGATCCAGGCTTTATAGGGCTTGGCGTTCGAATAGGTGTCCTTCAGTTCCTTGTCGTCGATGATGCGGCCCGCTTCCAGGTCGATCAGGAACATCTTGCCCGGCTGGAGGCGCCATTTCTTGACGATGCGCGATTCGGGAATAGGCAGCACGCCCGACTCCGATGCCATCACCACCAAGTCGTCCTCGGTGATGACGTAGCGCGCCGGGCGCAGGCCGTTGCGGTCCAGGGTGCCGCCGATGTGGCGCCCGTCGGTGAAGGCCATCGCGGCCGGGCCGTCCCATGGCTCCATCATCGCCGCGTGGTATTCGTAGAAGGCGCGGCGGTTGTCGTCCATCGCCGTGTGGTTTTCCCAGGCTTCCGGGATCATCATCATCATCGCCTGGGCGATCGGGTAGCCGGACATGATCAGCAGCTCGAGCGCATTGTCGAAGCAGGCGGTGTCGGACTGGCCTTCGTAGATCAGTGGGAAGAGCTTGCCCAGGTCGTCGCCCAGCACCGCGGACTTGAGCATGCCTTCGCGGGCGCGGGTCCAGTTGAAGTTGCCCTTGACCGTGTTGATCTCGCCGTTGTGGGCGATCAGGCGGTAGGGGTGGGCCAGCGGCCACTCCGGGAAGGTGTTGGTCGAGAAGCGCTGGTGGACCAGCGACAGGGCCGAGATGCAGCGCGGGTCCTGCAGGTCTTTATAGTAGACGCCCACCTGGTCGGCCAGCAGCAGGCCTTTGTAGACGATGGTGCGGGCCGACATCGAGGGCACGAAGAACTCCTTCCCGTGCAGGAGTTTCAGGGCCTGGATCGCGTGGCCGGAGGACTTGCGGATCACGTAGAGCTTACGCTCGAGCGCATCGGTCACCATGATGTCCGGGCCGCGGCCGATGAAGATCTGGCGGATGACCGGCTCTTTCGCTTTCACGAAGGGAGACATCGGCATGGTGTCGTCCACCGGCACGTTGCGCCAGCCCAGCACGACCTGGCCTTCGATGCGTACGGCGCGTTCGATTTCCTGCTCGCAGGCGATGCGGGAAGCGTGCTCTTTCGGCAGGAACACCATACCCACGCCGTACTCGCCGGGAGGCGGCAGCTCGACGCCCTGCTTGGCCATCTCGTCGCGGAAGTACTGGTCGGGAATCTGGATCAGGATGCCGGCGCCATCGCCCATCAGCGCATCGGCCCCGACCGCACCGCGGTGGTCGAGGTTCTTCAGGATCAGGAGGCCTTGCTCGATGATCGAGTGCGACTTGTTGCCCTTGATATGGGCGATGAAGCCAACGCCGCAGGCATCGTGCTCATTGGCGGGATCGTACAAACCTTGGGCAATCATGAGGCAATCTCCACAACATTTTCAGGGGGTTGAAATCGAGAATAGTGCAATGCAGCAGAATCGGCAACCACATTAATTAGGGTCAGAGTCGAATTGTTTGACAACTTTTTGCAGATGTCATTAATTGGGGACAGAGTCGATCGCGGCTGGACTCGCGGGCGTTTTCTCATGCTAACTTCTTGATTTATAAGCTAGACCTAAGCCGGCAGCATGGGCGCTATGACGAGCGGGACTTGGCGTTCTCTGTGCAAAACGCCAGGGGAGTTGCTCGAAAAAATAAAAACGGCACGGAAAACCGTGCCGTTGAATCGCTGCGCGTGCTTTTATGCCTGCGGATAAGGCGGGAGCGGGTCCCGGAATGGTCGCCCGCGCTTGGCCGGCAGGATCTGGCGCCGGGTTTTGCGCTCGAGTTCGCTCTTGAAGGCGTCGGACCCGAGCGGCTGGTTCTTCAGCACCGACGTGGTGACGAAATCGACTTCGTCCTGCGGGATGCCCTGCATGACCAGCTCGGTGTAGGCCGCTTCGCGCTGGAAGGGCGTATTGCCCATGCCCCAGTAGAGCAGGTGGTCGGTGACGAGGCCGTCGGTGCGTACGCCGGCGTGGTGGGCATAGCTCGACCAGGGATAGTCGAGCGGTCCCGCCACCAGGTTGGCGCGCACGGGATTGAGCTCGATATAGCGGCTGCAAGCCAGGAAATAGTGCTCGGTATCGATCAGCGAGGTACGGAAACGCCCTTCGAACAGGCCGCCGGTGCGCTCGTACTTGTTATTGAACCAGGGGACGTAGAAGCGGCCGACCTTCTGCATCATCAGCGCCAGGCCGACCGCGTCGGAAGGCGTGGCCAGCAGGTGTATGTGGTTGGGCATGAGCACATAGGCATGGATCGCCACCTGATAAAAGCGCGCCGCCTCCTTCAGCCAGGCCAGGAAGCGCCCATAGTCCGCCTCTTCGCGGAAGATGAGCTGCCGGTCATTGCCGCGCTGGATGACGTGGTGCGGCTGGTTCGGGATGATGAGTCGGGGAAGGCGTGCCATGGGAGTGCTCAACGGTCGAGCAGGCAATTCTAGCCGAAAAATTGACTCTGTCCCCAATTAATCGCAAGGCGTGGAGAAAATGGACTGACTCTGTCCCCAATTAAGTCGCCAAAGCCTTTTGAGGCCGCTTCAGAGACTGTAGAGAGAGCAATTGCTCAACAATTCGACTCTGACGCTAGTTATCTGCTGAGCAATTGGCCAATAATTGCACTCTGACCCTCATTATTAAGGGTCAGTTTTTGGGCAATTGCTCAACAATTTAACTCTGACCCTAATTAGTCAGGAGAGGGTGAAGCCGGCGGAGAGGCTGTAGCCTTCGCCGTAGGCGCTGCGCAGGGGGAGGTCCTGGCCGAGGCCGGAGCGGGCTTTCTTGCGCAGTCGGTAGACCAGCATGTCGACGCGGCGGCTGGCGTCCGGGTCTTCGCCGCCCATGCCGGCGACGATGACGTGGCGCGGGACCGGGCGGGTGTTGATGGTCAGGAGGTGCAGGAAGTTGCACTCCTTTTCGGTCAGGTCGATCACCTTGCCGGCCAGTTCCAGCTGGCGGGCGCTCACGCGCAGCATCCACTTGCTCGGCGCCGGGGCCGGGTCGGCCGGGCGCACGCGGCGGTCCAGGGCTTCGATGTGGGCCGCCAGTTCGGGGAACTTGATCGGCTTGGTCAGGTAGTGGTCGGCGCCCAGGCGCAGGCCGAGGATGCGGTGATCGAATGCCACGCGCCCGGTGAGTACCAGGAGGCCGATCTCCGGATAGAGCTGGCGCATGCGCGGAATGACGTTGAAACCATCCTCGTCCGGCAGGCCCAGGTCCAGCACCACCACCGCTGCCGGGGTACGGGTCAGGGCAGCCCACATTTCGCTCGCGGTCTTGGCGATCGTGACGTCGTGATCGAGCTCCCTCAGGAACTCGGCCATGTCGTCTGCGTATTCGCCATTGTCTTCAACAATCAGTATCTGCGTCATGGATGCGCCAGTTATTCGTCCGTCCGATTATCACTGCTGGGACTGGATGAGGCAAGTCGTTGTTGCCCGCCGCTCTCCAGTGCCGGCAGCCATAGCCGGAATTCGGCGCCGCCCTCGTGCGCACCCAGGCGCAGCATGCCGCCGTGGACGTCGACGATCGAGCGTGCCATGTAAAGTCCAAGCCCGCTGCCCGGCAAACCTGCTGCACTGCGGCCGCGGTAGCCCTTGTCGAAAATCCGCGCCGCTTCGTCGGCCGGCACGCCCGGGCCTTCGTCGCGCACCGTGAATTCGACGCCGCCGCCGCTGCGGCGCGCGCCCAGCGCCACCCTGGTGCCGGGCGGCGAGAACAGCAATGCGTTATCGACCAGGACCTTCAATGCCAGCCGCAAGCCTTCCGGTTCGCCGCGCAGCGCGGGCGGCAGTTCGTTTGCATCGAGCGCCGCTTCGCGGCCGGCGTCGCGCACCTGCTTCGCGCCCGCTTCGAGCAGGTCGGCGGGCGCGATCGTGTTCGGCTGGCGCACCTTGCCGATGGCGGCCATGCGGTCCGGCGACAGGTATTCGTCGAGCATGGCGATCAGGCGGTCGGCTGCGACCGCGATCTTGCGGTAGCGCTGGCGGGTCGGTTCGTCGGCGCCATGCGAGGTCGCTTCCAGGCGCTGGATCGCGCCGTCGATGGTGGCCAGCGGGGTACGGAATTCGTGATTCAGCATGCTGGCGAAACGGCGCTGGTCGGCGAAGCCGGCGCGCTGCTGCGTCAGGTCGCGCAACTGCCCCACCAGGGCACTGCCGCCGTCTGCATTGCGCACCACGGTGGCGATCACCTGCAGGCCGACCGGGTGGCCGTCGGCATTGCATACCTCGACGTCGTGCACGCTGCGCACGTCCGGCGCGTGGCTGCCGGAAGCGAGGTAGGCCCCAAGGGCGCACAGGTCCGCGTGCGCGCTGCTCCCCGCGAGCGCCGCCTGCAGTGCGCCGGCAGGATAGCCGAGCAGCTCGGAGAAAGCCGGGCTGACGTAGCGCAGGGTGTGCGAAGGCAGGTCGATGCTGAAGGCGATGTCGCCGGCCAGTTCGGCGATGGTGCGAAACTGCTCGCTGGGGACGGGCAGGCGGGCCGCGGATTGTTCCGGGCGATCCGGCGCTGGCGTGGTGCTAGGGGCGGCAACATCGGTGCTACAGATCATCGGGCACTTTCTGTTAGCGTTGGAACAATGAAGGTTGTCAGACAGTATATCCTTCCTTTTGCTTACTTGTATAGGAAGGTCCAAGAGGACATGCGTGGTGCATGAACGAAAAATGCGCCACAGTGCGCGCGGTTGTTAGATAATTCGCCTCTATGAACGATACCGCACCCCTCCCCCCGCTCCCAGACCGGCTCTCGATCGACCCGAGCAGCCCTTTCCATAACCGCGACGTCTTCCAGCACGACATCGGGATCCGTTTCAACGACAAGGATCGCACCGATGTGGAAGAGTATTGTCTCAGCGAAGGCTGGATCAAGGTCGCCGCCGGCAAGACGCTCGACCGCAAGGGCAAGCCGATGCTGATCAAGCTGAAAGGCAAGGTCGAAGCGTTTTATAAGTAAGCTGCAAGGCTGAATGAAAAAGGGCTGCCGGTTCGTACCGGCAGCCCTTTTTTTGTTCGCGTCAGGTTGGCGTTGTAGGGTGGGCAGGTTTCCTGCCCACGCGGTGATAGTGAGCGGGCGAATGAAGGCGCAGGCGGAATAAGCAGGATTTGAACGCGTGGGCAGAATCTGCCCACCCTACGGACCACAATACGCGAACGTATCCTTACTCTTCGAGCGGCGCGAAAATCGCCTGCAAATCTTCCTGCGTCAGGGCCATCTTCTGCGATTCGCCTTCCGACAGGATCGACTGCGCCAGTTCCGACTTCTTCTGCTGCAGCAGCTGGATCTTTTCTTCCAGCGTGCCCTTGGCGATCAGCTTATAGACAAACACGGGTTTATCTTGCCCGATGCGCCAGGCGCGGTCGGTGGCCTGGTTTTCCGCTGCCGGGTTCCACCACGGGTCGTAGTGAATCACGGTATCGGCCGCGGTGAGATTCAGGCCGACGCCGCCGGCCTTCAGGCTGATCAGGAAGATCGGCACGGCGCCCTGCTGGAAGGCCGCCACCTGCGCCGAACGGTCGCGGGTTTCGCCGGTCAGCAGCGCGTAGCGGATGCCGCGCAGCTGCAGTTCTTCTTCGATCAGGGCCAGCATGCTGGTGAACTGCGAGAACACGAGGATCTTGCGGCCTTCGCCCAGCAAGTCTTCGACCATCTGCATCAGGTCGGTGAGCTTGGCCGAGATCGCGGCCGTGTTCTTCTTGGCCGGCATGGCCTTCACCAGGCGCGGGTCGCAGCAGACCTGGCGCAGCTTGAGCAGCGCTTCGAGGATGACGATCTGGCTGCGCGCCACGCCCTTGCGGTCGATCTCTTCGCGCACCTTCTTGTCCATCGCCAGGCGCACGGTTTCGTACAGGTCGCGCTGCGGGCCCGAGAGCTCGATGCGGCGCACCATCTCGGTCTTCTGCGGCAATTCCTTGGCCACGTTGTCCTTGGTACGGCGCAGCAGGAAAGGCTTGATGCGGCGATTCAGGAGCATGCGGCGCACCGGGTCGTCCTGGCGTTCGATCGGATGGCGGAACTGGCTGTTGAAGGTTTTTTCGTCGCCCAGCAGGCCAGGCAGCAGGAAGTGGAACTGCGACCACAGCTCGCCCAGGTGGTTCTCGAGCGGGGTGCCGGACAGGCACAGGCGGTGCTGGGCGTCGAGCGAGCCGGCCGTCTGCGCCGCCTTGGAGCGGGTGTTCTTGATGTAGTGCGATTCGTCGAGGATCACCAGGTGATAGTGGTGCTCGCGCAGCTTTTCCTCGTCGCGCGGCAGCAGCGCATAGGTGGTCAGCACGATGTCGGCGCCGTCGATCTGGTCGAACAGGTCCATGCGCTCCTTGCCCTGCAGGAGCAGCACCTTCAGGCTCGGCGCGAAGCGCGCGGCCTCGTCGAACCAGTTGGCCATCAGGCTGGTCGGCGCGATCACGAGCGCCGGGCTGGTCAGCCTGCCCGCTTCCTTTTCGATCAGGATGTGGGCCAGCGTCTGCACCGTCTTGCCCAGGCCCATGTCGTCGGCCAGGATGCCGCCGAGGTCGTACTCGCGCAGGAACTGCATCCACGACAAACCATCGAGCTGGTAGTCGCGCAGGGTCGCCTGCAACCCGACTGGCGGCTCGACCTTTTTCACCGCGCCGAACTGGCTCAGCTTGCGGCCGGTCTCGCGCAGGCGCTCGCCGCCGCTCCAGTGCAGCTCGAGGCCGCGCGCCAGTTCTTCCAGGCGCGCCGCGTCCAGTGTCGAGAGGCGGATGCGGCCCTTGATCTTGTCATTGAAATACAGCTCGCCCAGCGTGGCCAGGATGGGTTTCAGGCGTCCCCATGGCAGCGCCACGCGTACGCCGTCCGGCAGGGTGGCCAGCATCTGGTCGGCTTCCGCGTGGGCGGCCAGCACGGCCGGGTCGAAGTCGGCCGGGGCGCTGCGGATCAGCTGCACCAGCACCGGCAGCAGCGGCACGCGCTGGCGCGCCACGATGATGCCCAGCTCCAGCTCGAACCAGGCATTGCCTGCTTCGGCCGGTTCGTCGATGTGGGCATACCACTCTTCGACCGGCACCACGTCGTAGCGGTACTTGGCGGATTTCTGTACATGCCAGCCGGCGTCGGACAGCGCATCGAGGTCGGCTTCGGCAAAGCGCAGCCAGTGCGCCTGGCTGTCGAGCGCCAGCGCGCCGGCCATGGCGTTGAACGGGGCGATGACGGGCTTGCGGAAACCCAGTTCGTTGAGGGTATTGAGCGCCGCGGCTTCGGCCTTCGGGTCGCGTTCGATGATTTCGGTGACGTCGCCGATCTGGCGCACCACACGCTGGGCCGGGTCGAAGGACACGCGCTGGCCGTCGTAATCGTAGGCCAGCACGGCGAAGTCCTGCCAGCGCGCCGCGCCACCGTCGGCCATCTGCACCGAATCGAGCAGCAGGTGCGGGATCGGCTTGACATCGTTACGCAGGCGCTGCGTGAGCGGCTGCGGCAGCGGCATCAGGCCTTGCAGGCCGTGCGCCAGCAGCAGCTGGGAAACGCGCTTCTTGTCGGCGCCGGTGAGGGTCGGGGCCTGCGCCACCAGGGCCTGCAGTTCGGCCAGCGAGATGTCGATGCCGCCGCGGTTGAGTTCGAGCGGCCCGATCGACAGGTTGTCGATATACCACGGCGGGTCGGTCGGCAGCATGTAGTCGATCTGGTCGGCCGCGCTGTGCGTGGCGCCATTGGCCGGTTCCACCGACCATCCGAGCCTGGCCATGCGGCCTTCGTCGCGCCAGGCCAGGCTGGCCAGGCGCTGCGGGCCGGCCTGCAGCGGGTAGACCAGGCCGCCGGCCATGTCGGACCACGAGTTCGCCCACAGCAGCTTGCCCTGCTCGAGCAGCATCTGCAGCAGGATCGCACCGACCTTGCCTTTTGGTTCGGTGGCGCTGGTGCCCTGCGCCGACCCGCTGCGCATGGCGATGAAGAAGCGCACCAGGTCGACGTCTTCGCCTTCGAGATAGGCGGGCGGCGCCGACAGCAGCGAAAACACTTCGCTCACCGGGCTGGCCGCGGCCACGTCGCCGTTCGGACGCAGGCGCGCCTTGCACAGGCAGATCGCCACGTGCCGGCCGCCGCTGGTGGGCGCCATCACGTAGACGAATTTGTACTGCACCGCTTTCGGATCGGCGATCTCGTCGGTGAGCTTCGGCTGCGGATGCGCCGCCGCTTCGACCCGTTGCAGCCAGCTCACCACCGGCGCGGGCAGGGCGGGAGCGCGTGCGGGAGCGCGGGCGACTGGTACGGCGTCGGCGGCGTTCTCGCGGTGATCATCGACTGTGTGCATTGGGTCTCGTGTGTTCGTATTAAAAACGACAATAAATACCATTATCCTTCATACGGGCACTTCCGTTTTGTTCGGAATCGCACGTAGCGGACAAAAACTCATCCGCGCTACTGGGCGCAGATTTTTCGCATGCGGATGCGTTGCGCACAGCCGACTGTTCTCGCATGATCGGATGCGGCTGTCAAGACTGGCGTATCCGCCCGGTTTGCGTATGATTGTTCGCTTGACCTTTTGACCCACGCGATTACACGCGCCCCAAGCACCATGCTGCCCTCCATCGAACAACGTCTCGCCCTCGAACTGTCCGCCAAACCCGCCCAGGTGGCCGCCGCCGTCGCCCTGTTGGATGAAGGCGCGACCGTCCCCTTCATCGCACGCTACCGCAAGGAAGCCACCGGCGGGCTCGACGACATCCAGCTGCGCCTGCTGGAAGAGCGCCTGCGCTACCTGCGCGAACTAGAAGACCGGCGCGCATCGATCGTCGCGTCGATCACCGAGCAGAACAAGATGACGCCGGAGCTGATGCAGGCGATCGCGCTGGCCGAGGACAAGACCCGTCTCGAAGACCTCTACCTGCCCTATAAACAGAAGCGCCGCACCAAGGCCCAGATCGCGATCGAAGCGGGCCTGGCGCCGCTGGCCGACGCCCTGCTGGGCGACCCGATGCTCAACCCCGACGAGCTGGCAAGCAGCTACCTGCGCGAAGCCTTCACCAATGACGACGGCGGCGCCAACCCGGGCGTGCCGGACGCGAAAGCGGCGCTCGACGGGGCGCGCCAGATCCTGATGGAGCGCTTCGCCGAAGACGCGGCGCTGCTGCAGACCCTGCGCGAATACGTGCAGGAGCACGGCGTGGTCGAATCCAAGGTCGTCGCCGGCAAGGAAGACGCGGGCGAGAAGTTCGCCGATTATTTCGACTACTCCGAGACCTTGTCGACGATCCCGTCGCACCGCGCGCTGGCCCTGATGCGCGGCCGCCGCGAAGGCATGCTTGACGTGACCCTGCGCCTGGATACGGAAGCGGAGAAACCGAAATGGGATGCGCCGCACAACCCGTGCGAGAGCCGTATCTGCGCCGCTTTCGGCATCAAGTCGGCGGGACGCCCGGCCGACAAATGGCTGCTCGACACCGCGCGCTGGACCTGGCGCGTGAAAAGCTTCATGTATATCGAGACCGAGTTGATGGGCCTGCTGCGCGAAAGGGCCGAACTCGATGCGATCCAGGTATTCGCCCGTAACCTGAAAGCGCTGCTGCTGGCGGCGCCCGCCGGCCCGCGCGCGACCATGGGCCTGGACCCGGGCCTGCGCACCGGCGTGAAAGTGGCAGTGGTCGACGCCACCGGCAAGGTGGTCGATACCGCCACGATTTATCCGCACCAGCCGCGCAACGACTGGGACGGCTCCCTGCACGTGCTCGGCCAGCTGGCCGCCAGGCACAATGTGTCGCTCATCTCGATCGGCAACGGCACCGCGTCGCGCGAAACCGACAAGCTGGCGCAGGACCTGATCAAGCAGAATCCAGAGCTCAAGCTCACCAAGATCGTCGTGTCGGAAGCCGGCGCCTCGGTGTATTCGGCCTCGGAATTCGCTTCGCGCGAACTGCCGGACCTGGACGTGTCGATCCGGGGGGCAGTCTCGATTGCGCGCCGCCTGCAGGACCCGCTGGCCGAACTGGTCAAGATCGACCCGAAATCGATCGGCGTCGGCCAGTACCAGCACGACGTCTCGCAAACCCAGCTCGCGCGCTCGCTCGATGCGGTGGTGGAGGATTGCGTGAACGCCGTGGGCGTGGATGTGAACACCGCTTCGGCGCCGCTGCTGGCGCGCGTCTCGGGCCTGTCGTCGAGCGTGGCGCAAAGCATCGTGTCCTACCGCGACATGAAGGGCGCGTTTAGCTCGCGCGCGGCTTTGAGGAACGTGCCGCGCCTGGGCGACAAGACCTTCGAGCAGGCGGCCGGCTTCCTGCGCGTGATGAATGGCGAGAACCCGCTCGATGCCTCGGCGGTCCACCCGGAATCCTATCCGCTGGTGCAGAAGATCCTGCTGGACCTGAAACGCGACATGAAGGCAGTGATCGGCGACAGCGCCCTGGTCAAGTCGCTCAACCCGGCCAAGTATGCGGATGAAAAGTTCGGCGTACCGACCATCACCGACATCCTGAAGGAACTGGAAAAGCCGGGCCGCGACCCGCGTCCGGAATTCACCACCGCCACCTTCAAGGAAGGCGTGGAAGAGATCTCGGACCTGCGTCCGGACATGATCCTGGAAGGCGTGGTGACCAATGTGGCGGCCTTCGGTGCGTTTGTCGACATCGGCGTGCACCAGGATGGCCTGGTGCACATCTCGGCGCTGTCGAACACCTTCGTGAAGGATCCGCACACGGTGGTGAAAGCCGGCCAGGTGGTGAAGGTCAAGGTGCTGGAAGTGGACCCCAAGCGCAAGCGCATTGCGCTCACCATGCGCTTGACCGACTCGGCGCCGCAGGCCGGCAGCAAGCCCGAGCAGCGCGGCGACCGCGACGACAGCCGCCGCCTGGCCCAGCAGCAGCGCCAGCGCCAGGACAAACCGGCGCCGGCCGCCGGCGGCGCGATGGCGGAAGCCTTCGCCAAGCTGCGCAAGTAAAGCGGCAGCGCGGCCTGGGCCGTGCGCTCCTTAGCTGTGCTTGATCAGCAGCCCCGCCAGGTAGACGGCAAGGCAACCGAAGCCGATCAGCAGCATGCGCGCCTGCGGCATGGCCGGCATGCCGGTCTTCTTGACGTGGATGGCGTCGCGCACGAGCAGCGCCGCATACGCGAGCGCCGCGATGCCGCAGATGATGTCGCCGGTGCTGCCGCGCATGTAGCCGCCGACCAGGTTGATCATGCCGGGAATGCCGAGCAGGGCGGCGATGACGAGGTTGGCGTTCGAGGAAGGAACGCGTTTCGGTGGCTGTTGCATGGCGTGGACCGGGAGTGAAGGGAATCCGCGCGATGATATCACCCGGCCATGGCCGGAAGATGGCTCAGGCGAAGACGCGCACCGCGGTCGACGAGATTTTCGCCATGAAGCACAGGATGCACGCGCCGAAGCACAGGTAGCCGACCATGGTCGTGCGGCTCGATTCGAGTTCGGCCCGCTTGCCCTGGCGCGCTTTCATGGCGCAATACAGCAGGAAGGCCCCGAGCGCCAGTCCCGACACGCTCGTCAAGACGTCGACCAGCGGCGCCACCGTGAATTCGGTGGCCATGTCGTAGAGGCCAGGGACGCCGAACAAGACGGCGAGCGTCCATAACAGCGGCGTCGGCATGGCGGCAAAGCCTCGGTGATTCATCATGATCGGCTCCAGCATCGGTGGACAAGGATCCCATCATAGCGGAGCCTTTCTCGCAGAATCTTGCTAATTTTCACTATTGGCAAAAGAATTGGGGCGCTAGGGCAGGCTGCCAATGTCTGCCCAGCCGAATTCTTATAAAATGTCGCCATCTCACCCATTCTCACTGAAGGCAAACAACATGAGCGACGTTCAAACCTGGATCAAAGACACCGTGACCAATACCCCGGTCGTGCTCTTCATGAAAGGAACTGCCCAGTTCCCGCAATGCGGCTTCTCGGGCCGCGCCATCCAGATCCTGAAAGCCTGCGGCGTCGAGAACATCGCCACCGTCAACGTGCTGGACGACGCGGAAGTCCGCCAGGGCATCAAGGATTATTCGAACTGGCCAACCATCCCGCAGCTGTACGTGCGCGGCGAATTCATCGGCGGCTCGGACATCATGAATGAAATGTTCGAATCCGGCGAACTCAAGACCCTCTTGAACAACGGCTGATCGATGGCTGAGCGCCCGCGCCGGATTATCGTCGCCATCACCGGCGCAACCGGCGCGACCTATGGCGTGCAGCTGCTCAAGCGCCTGCACGCCATGCCCGGCGTCGAAAGCCATCTGGTCATTTCCGACGCCGCTACCCTCACCCTGCACCAGGAACTCGGCCTGCAGCGGCGCGACGCCGAAAGCCTGGCCGATGTCGTCCACCGCAACCGCGAGATCGGCGCCTCGATCGCCAGCGGTTCGTTCCAGACCGACGGCATGATCATTGCACCCTGTTCGATGAAAACCCTGGCGGCCGTCGCCCATGGCCTGTCGGACAATCTGGTCACGCGCGCGGCGGATGTGATGCTCAAGGAAAGGCGCAGGCTGGTGCTGATGGTGCGCGAAACGCCGCTGAACCTGGCGCACCTGCGCAATATGACGGCGGTGACGGAAATGGGCGGGATCGTGTTCCCGCCGCTGCCGAGCTTTTACCATCGCCCGGCGACCATCGACGAGATGGTCGAACACACGGTCGACCGGGCGGTCGACCTGCTCGGGCTCGACAACGCCCACGCCCCGCGCTGGGGCGGCATGAAAGGCACGCCGGACGCTTGACGCCCGGCGTTTGCTGCTAGCGTTTGTCGCTGTCGAACGGGTCGTCGGCCTTCTTTGCCTCGCGCGCTTCCTCGATCATCCGCCGTTTGGCATTGCGTTGTCGCATCACTTCGGCATGGCGTGCCGCCGTCATCGGCGGTGCGGTCATGAGTTCCTTGAGCTGGGCGGTATTGGCGTAATTGTTTCGCATGCGGCAGCTGCTCCTTGACGTGACCAGTGGCAGCGGATCCGCTCGCCACTTGACCGATTATGAACCACTCCCGGCCATTTGTGCGTTCCGGACGTCATGAAACGTGCAGTTGCGAAACTATTTTTGCTCTGGCTTCTGGTGATTCATGCGCACCAGCATGCGGATGAACTCGCGGGCAAGCTGGCGATGGTGTTCGTCGAGGCGCTGCAAGTCCGCGATCAGCTTCACATCGGCGGACTCGAAGCGGGCGCCGCCCCCACCTTCGCTGCCGGCAGCGATATTCTCGGCGCCGCCGAAGCGCAGCCAGTCGGCAGGCACGCCCAGCCATTGGGCAATCATGCGCAGTTTTTCCTGGGTCGGAATGGCTTCGCCGACCAGCCATTTGCGCGCGGCATGGACAGTGATCGGGCGGCCTTCGAAACGGATATTGAATTCCCTGGCAAGGCGGGTCGGGCTATCGGGCGAGTAGTGAGCGTTCTTCAGCGCTTGTTGCAGGCGCTCGCTGAAACTCTCCCGTTCATTGGATGAATTCATTGTGATACTTACAAATTATTTTCGGATGGCCGTGAACGGCCGGCTTCTTACTGCTGAGAAGCCTCGCGGATTATCATACCCTTAAAAATTAACAAAGATGTGATTATTTAATAGAATTCACCAGTTTTTGAACCGGGAAAACTCTCGAATCACGTGAATAAGTAAGAGAAAATATATCCTACCGGAAATTTTATGATGGTGCCGCACAATTTGCGGCAATTTGTCCGGACGTGACCCGGGATTTCCAAGACAAATTGTTACAGAATCTGGAACCGAATAACGCCGTCCGCATTCTTCGTTCGGCGCAGCACGCCGTCCTGCCACAGCTTGTGCAGGTGGGCCAGTGCCTCTCCCAGGGCGAAACTCAGCTGGTGGGCATCGAGCTGGCGGCGGAACATGATCGGCACGATCTCCACCGCCGATGTCGGCTCGGCGCAGGCCGCGACCACTTCGGCCAGGCGCGCGGCATGGTGGTCGCGCAGTTGGGCGATGCGGGTATGCAATCCACGGAAGGGTTTGCCGTGCGAAGGCAGCACTAATGTGTTTTCTGGCAAGTTTGTGAATTTTTCAAGCGAATCGAGATAGAGCTGCAGCGGATTGCCTTCCGGTTCGACCGCGAAGACGGAGACATTCGTCGAGATCCGCGGCAGCACCATGTCGCCGGAAATCAGGATATTCAAGGTGTCCGAATACAGCGAAGCATGTTCCGGCGAATGGCCGAAGCCGGTGATCACGCGCCAGTCGATGCCGCCGATGCCGACCCGGTCGCCATCCTGCAGGCGAGTATAGGCATCCGGTACGCTTGGGACCAGCGAGGGATAGTAATTCTTGCGGCTGCGCATTTGCTCAAGCATGGAGGCATCGGTCAGGCCGTGGCGCTCGAAATGCGGTATGGCCGACGGGCCATCGACTCCCGGCAAGGCCGCCGCCATCATGCGCGCAAACGCGAACTCTCCCGTGGTGGTCCAGAACGGCGCGTCGAAACGCTTGCTGAGCCAGCCGGACAGGCCGACATGGTCCGGATGGCAATGGGTGGCGAACACGCGCAGCAAGGGCGCACCCTCCAGGCCATGAGTGAGCACTTGCTCCCATGCCGCGCGCGTGGCATCGGTGCCGGCGCCGCAATCGACCACGCTCCAGCCGCTGCGCCCTTCCCGCTCATCCTTGAGCAGCCACAGATTGATGTGGTCCAGCGCGAACGGCAGCGGCATGCGAATCCAGGCCAGGCCCGGCACGATCTCGTGCAGGACGCCGGGCAAGGGAACCGTGTCGCCGAAAGGATAGGCCAGCTGGGCTTCGAGCGGGTTCATGGAAATCTTTCGTATTCGTGAGAAGGCGGGCGCGCTACAATGTGTTTAACGTTAACGTAAACGGAAACGCGCCGAGGTATGATTCTAAGCGATTCCGTGCTTTGCATCTTTTGCCCTCACCGCCCATCATGGTCACCTATACCATCGCCGAACTGGCGCGCGAATTCGACATTACTGCCCGCGCCATCCGTTTCTATGAAGACCAGGGACTGCTCAGCCCCATGCGCGAAGGCGTCGGCGGACGCAACCGGGTCTACACCCCGCGCGACCGCACCCGCCTGAAGCTGACCCTGCGCGGCAAGCGTCTCGGCCTGACCCTGTCGGAGATCAAGAGCATCGTCGACATGTACGAATCGCCACGCGACACGGTGGCCCAGATCGACCGCTTCCTCGGCGTGCTGGCCCACCAGCGCGTGACCCTGGAACAGCAGCGCGCCGATATCGAGATGGCACTGGAAGAAATCGCCGCGCACGAAGAAGAATGTCGCCGTCTGCTGCTCGAGAGTACCGAGCGCCAGGACGCCGCCTGACCATCCCAGGGCTGATCCGGTCCCTTTTTTCGCCCCTCGGTTGACGTTTACGTTAACGTAAGAGGCGAGTATGATTCACTCCACTATTTGCCCAACCCGTTCACGTGAGGACGACATGCTGCATCTTCCAGGCTTGACCTTTGACCATGGCGAAGACATCGCCGCGCTGCGCGAAGCAGTCCAACAGTTTGCGGCCGCCGAAATCGCGCCGCGCGCTGCCGAAATCGACCGCACCGACCAGTTCCCGATGGACCTGTGGAAGAAGATGGGCGAGCTCGGCCTGCTGGGCATCACCGTCAGCGAGGAATACGGCGGCGCCAACATGGGCTACCTGGCGCACATCATCGCGATGGAAGAAATCTCGCGCGCCTCGGCCTCGGTCGGCCTGTCCTACGGCGCCCACTCGAACCTGTGCGTCAACCAGATCAAGCGCAACGGCACCGAAGAGCAGAAGCGCAAGTACCTGCCGAAGCTGATCTCGGGCGAGCACGTGGGAGCGCTGGCCATGTCCGAGCCGAATGCCGGCTCCGACGTGGTGAGCATGAAGCTCAAGGCCGAACTCAAGGGCGACCGCTATGTGCTGAACGGCACCAAGATGTGGATCACCAACGGCCCCGACGCCGACACCCTGGTGGTCTATGCCAAGACGGATCTCGAAGCCGGCCCGCGCGGCATGACCGCCTTCCTGATCGAAAAAGGTTTCAAGGGCTTCTCGATCGCGCAAAAGCTCGACAAGCTGGGCATGCGCGGCTCGCATACGGGCGAACTGGTATTCCAGGATTGCGAAGTGCCGGTCGAGAACGTGCTAGGCGGCCTGGGCAAGGGCGTGAACGTCCTGATGTCGGGCCTGGACTTCGAGCGCACCGTGCTGTCGGGCGGTCCGCTGGGCATCATGTCGGCCTGTATGGATTCGGTGGTGCCGTACATCCACGAGCGCAAGCAGTTCGGCCAGGCCATCGGCGAATTCCAGCTCATGCAGGGCAAGATCGCCGACATGTATTCGACCATGATGGCTTGCCGCGCCTACGTCTATGCCGTCGGCCAGGCCTGCGACCGCGCGGATAACGCCGCCGCCGTGCGCGCCCTGCGCAAGGATGCTGCCGGCGCGATCCTGTACTCGGCCGAAAAGGCGACCTGGATGGCCGGCGAAGCGATCCAGACCCTGGGCGGCAACGGCTACATCAACGAATATCCGGTCGGCCGCCTGTGGCGCGACGCCAAGCTGTACGAGATCGGCGCGGGCACCAGCGAGATCCGCCGCATGCTGATCGGCCGCGAGCTGTTTGGCGAGACGATGTAATACCGGGGCGGGTGCGCAGGTCCGGGCTGCTGGCCCGGCGCAAGCCGCCTGCCCTGCGCTGCACTAACATGTCCGCTTCCCTGGCCTGCGCGCGAGACGAACCATGACCCAGCAAGCGTTTCCCAAACTGCTGTCTTCCCAGATCGCCTTCGACATCGCGCGCACCATCCTCGATGGCTTCGACAAGCATTACCGCCTGTTCCGCCAGGCCAGCCAGCAGGCCAAGCGCTATTTCGAGACGGCCGACTGGGGCAGGGCCCAGGCGGCGGCGCGCGAGCGCATCGATTACTACGACCGGCGCGTGCAGGAATGCGTACAGGTGCTCGAAGACGAGTACGCCCCCGAAGACCTGCTCGATCCGGTCTGGCGCGAAACCAAGCTGCACTACATCGGCCTGCTCTCGGGCCACAAGCAGCCGGAACTGGCCGAGACCTTCTTCAATTCGGTCAGCTGCATCATTTTGCATCGCAGCTATTACCATAACGACTATATCTTCGTGCGCCCGGTGATCTCCACCGAGTACATCGAGACCGACGAGCCGCAGCCGACCTACCGCGTGTATTACCCGGCGGCGGATGGCCTGCGCTTTGCGCTCAAGCGCGTCGTCACCAACTTCCAGCTCGCTGTGCCGTTTGCCGACCTGGACCGCGATGTGGCGCAGGTAGAAGCGCGCATTACCGGCGCCTTCGGCCTTGACCAGGCCGAGCCGAACCTGCAGCTCCACGTATTGTCGAGCCCCTTCTTTCGCAACAAGGGCGCCTATATCGTGGGCCGCGCCATCAACGGGCCGCGCGACTACCCCTTGGTGATCCCGGTGCTGCACGACCGCCATGGCAAGCTGGTGCTCGACACGGTGCTGACCGACGTGTACCACATCACCCTGCTGTTCAGCTTCACCCGCGCCTACTTTTTGGTAGACATGGAAGTGCCCTCGGCGTTCGTGGGCTTCCTGCGCAGCCTGATGCCGCGCAAGCCGCGCAGCGAAATCTACACGGTGCTGGGCCTGCAAAAACAGGGCAAGACCCTGTTCTACCGCGACTACCTGCAGCACCTCAAGCACAGCTCGGACCGCTTCCAGATCGCGCCCGGCATCCGCGGTCTGGTGATGCTGGTATTCGAGCTGCCGTCTTTTCCGTATGTGTTCAAGGTGATCAAGGATTTCTATCCGCCGCCGAAGGACACCACGCGCGCGCTGGTCAAGGAAAAATACCTGCTCGTGAAGCACCACGACCGCGTGGGGCGCATGGCCGATACGCTTGAATATTCGGACGTCGCTTTTCCGCTGGCGCGCTTTTCGGAAGAACTGCTGGCCGAGCTCCAGCAATGCGCGCCCTCGCTGGTCGAGATCGAGGGCGAGCGCGTGATCGTGCGCCACCTGTATATCGAGCGCCGCATGGTGCCGCTCAATATTTATCTGAGCAATGCGCAGCAGCAGGGCAATGAAGAACGCATCGAGCATGGCGTGATCGAATACGGCAATGCGATCAAGGACCTGGTCGCCGCGAATATCTTCCCGGGCGATATGCTGTATAAAAATTTCGGCGTCACCCGCCACGGCCGCGTCGTGTTTTATGATTACGATGAAATCGAATACCTGACCGACTGCCAGTTCCGCGATATTCCCGAAGCGCGCAACGAGGAAGACGAACTGTCGGCCGAGCCCTGGTACCCGATCGGCAAGCACGACGTCTTCCCGGAACAATTCGGCCGCTTCCTGCTTGGAAATCCGAGGATCCGTCACTACTTTATGAAACACCACGCGGATTTGCTGACCCGCGACTACTGGCAATCCCACAAGGACCGCATCCTGGCCGGCGTCGTCGACGACGTCTTCCCGTACCCGCAGCAGATCCGCTTTTGCAAGCAGCAAGCTATCCCCACCCCGGCGCCGCAGCATTCACCTGCACAGCCAACCATTTTGGAGAACACACACAATGAATGATCCAGTCGTTATCGTTGGCGCCGCCCGTACCCCGATGGGTGCCTTCCAGGGCGATTTCTCGTCGAAGTCGGCGAGCGACCTCGGCGCGGTGGCGATCAAGGCCGCGGTGGAACGCGCCGGCGTCTCCGCCGACAGCGTCGAACACGTCTACTTCGGCAACTGCCTGATGGCCGGCCAGGGCCAGGCCCCGGCGCGCCAGGCGCTGATCAAGGCCGGCCTGCCGATGTCCACCGGCGCCGTGACCCTGTCGAAGATGTGCGGCTCGGCGATGCAGGCCGCGATCTTCGCCCACGACCAGCTGGTGGCCGGCAGCGCCGATATCGTGGTCGCAGGCGGCATGGAATCGATGACCAACGCGCCCTACCTGATCCCGAAGGCGCGCGGCGGCTACCGCATCGGCCACGCGCCGATGTTCGACCACATGATGCTCGACGGCCTGGAAGACGCCTACTCGCGCAACGAGAAGACCGGCGAAGGCCGTTCGATGGGCACCTTCGCCGAAGAATGCGTGGCGACTTACCAGTTCTCGCGCGAAGAGCAGGACAACTTCGCCATCGAATCGGTCAAGCGCGCGCAGGCCGCCAACAACGAAGGCTGGTTCGACTGGGAAGTCGCGCCGGTGAGCGTTGCCACCCGCACCGGCGAACTGGTGGTCGAGAAGGACGAAGGTCCGATGAAGGCCAAGGTCGACAAGATCCCGTCCCTGAAGCCTGCCTTCAAGAAGGAAGGCACCGTGACCGCCGCCTCGTCCTCGTCGATCAACGACGGAGCCGCAGCCCTGGTAATGATGCGCGAATCGAAGGCCAAGGAACTGGGCCTGACCCCGATCGCGCGCGTGCTGGGCCACGCAACGCACGCGCAGGAGCCGAACCTGTTCACCACCGCCCCGATCGGCGCGATGCAGAAGCTGTTCAAGAAGACCGGCTGGACGGCTGGCGACGTCGACCTGTTCGAGATCAACGAAGCCTTTGCCGCGGTGCCGATGGCCGCCATGCGCGACCTCGACATCCCGCACAACAAGGTCAACATCCACGGCGGCGCCTGCGCCCTGGGCCACCCGATCGGCGCGTCGGGTGCGCGCATCATCGTGACCCTGCTGGGCGCGCTCAAGCGCACCGGCGGCAAGCGCGGCGTGGCCTCGCTGTGCATCGGCGGCGGCGAAGCCACCGCTATGGCGATCGAGCTGGTTTAATTTACGAAACGTGTTTAATGCGCAGCTTTTTCTTGCATTAATCACGTACTGTAATGAATCCTTGTCCCGTAGGGTGGCAGGTCTCCTGCCCACGCATTCAGCCAGAGCAAGCTGTACGATGAAGCATTGTGTGGTTGAACGCGTGGGCAGAATCTGCCCACCCTACGAATCCCGACTACTCGAAGAGGAGTTGATATGCCCACTGCCCTGATCCTCGGCGCCTCGCGCGGTATAGGCCACGAGATGGTGCGCCAGTACCGCGCGGATGGCTGGCGCGTCATCGCCACCACCCGCAAGCAGGAAGACTGCGACGAACTCGCGCAGCTGGGCGCGGTCGCCCACCTGCTCGACGTCACCAGCGCCGACTCGATCGCCGCCCTGGCCTGGCGCCTCGACGACGAACAGGTCGACGTGGCCTGGCTGGTCGCCGGCGTCTATGGCCCGTCCGGCTCGAGCTTCCCGACCGGCCCCGAATTCGACAGCGTCATGCACACCAATGTGCTGGGACCGATGCGCCTGATCCCCATCGTCGGCCCGCTGCTGGCCGATACCCGCGGCAAGCTGGCGGTGCTGTCGTCCAGAATGGGCTCGATCGGCGCGCGCAACAGTACCGAGGGCACGCTGTACCGCGCCAGCAAGGCCGCGCTCAACTCGGTGCTGGCCGATGCCGCCATCACCTATGGCGCGCAAGGCGTGACCTGCGTCGCTTTCCATCCGGGCTGGGTCCAGACCGACATGGGCGGCAGCGGCGCCACCCTCACCGTGCAGCAAAGCGTGAGCGATTTGCGCGCCACGCTGGCCAAGCTCGACGCATCGAGCAACGGCAGCTTCCTGAACCACGACGGCCAACCGATTCCCTGGTAAGCCGCACACCACAACAAGACGACGAGACAAGATGATACTGACCGAAGAACACCAGATGATCCGCGACGCCCTGCGCAGCTTTTCGCAGGAGCGCCTGGCTCCCGGCGCCGCCCGCCGCGACAAGGAACACAGCTTCCCGAAAGAAGAACTGAAGGAACTGGCCGCCCTGGGCGCCTTCGGCGTGGCGGTGCCGGAACAATATGGCGGCGCAGGCCTCGACTACGTGTCGCTGGCGCTGGTACTCGAAGAAATCGCGGCCGGCGACGGCGGCACCTCGACCATCATCTCGGTCAACAACTGCCCGGTCTGCAGCATCGCCATGATGTATGCGAACGAGGAACAAAAAGAGCGCTTCCTGCGCCCGCTGGCGCAAGGCGAGATGCTGGGCGCCTTCGCCCTCACCGAGCCGCACACCGGCAGCGACGCGGCGGCCCTGCGCACCACGGCCGTGCGCGACGGCGACGACTACATCATCAACGGTACCAAGCAGTTCATCACCAGCGGCAAGTACGGCGACGTGGCCATCGTCATGGCGGTCACGGACAAGGCGGCCGGCAAGAAAGGCATCAGCGCCTTCTGGGTGCCGACCACGACGCCCGGCTACATCGTCGCCGGCATCGAAGAAAAGATGGGCCAGCATTCGTCGGACACGGCGCAGATCCTGTTCGAGAACTGCCGCGTGCCGGCCAGGAACCTGATCGGCGAGGAAGGCATGGGCTACAAGATCGCCCTGTCGGGCCTGGAGGGCGGCCGCATCGGCATCGCCTCGCAATCGGTCGGCATGGCGCGCGCCGCGTACGAAGCGGCGCTCGCGTATGCGAAGGACCGCGAGAGCTTCGGCAAGCCGATCTTCGAGCACCAGTCGGTGCAGTTCCGCCTGGCCGAGATGGCGATGCAGATCGAAGCGGCGCGCCAGCTGATCCTGCACGCGGCCTCGATGAAGGATGCCGGCCTGCTCTGCCTGAAGGAAGCCGCGATGGCCAAGCTGTTCGCTTCCGAAATGGCAGAGCGCGTGGTGTCCAATGCCATGCAGGTGTTTGGCGGCTACGGCTACGTGGCCGACTTCCCGGTCGAGCGCATCTACCGCGACGTGCGCGTCTGCCAGATCTACGAAGGCACCAGCGACATCCAGAAGATCCTGATCGCACGCGCGCTGTGACCACGATTCGTCCGGCCACGCCGGCCGACCTGCCGGCGCTGTTCGCCTACCTGGGCGAGCAGCTGGCGGAAAACGGCCGCGACGGCGTGCTGTTCCAGCCGATGGAAGCGACCGATGCCGGCGTGCCGCGCGCGATGCAGGAGCGCTTTGCAAAAGGCATGGCCACCCCCGTTGGCGAGCCGGGCTGGCGCCATGTCTGGATCGCGCTCGACGAGGCGGGTGGCATCGCCGGGCACATCGACCTGCGCGGCTATTCCGAAGCGGCGTCCGCCCACCGCACCCTGCTCGGCATGGGCGTGCGCCACGACCAGCGGCGGGCGGGCCTGGGCACGCGGCTGGTGCAGGAAGCGCTGGCCTGGGCGCGCGGCATGGAGCGGTTTGCCTGGGTCGACCTCGAAGTGCTGGCGCAGAACCACAAGGCGCGCGCGCTGTACCTGCGCATGGGCTTTCATGTCACCGGCGAAGTGTCGGACCTGTACCGCATCGGCGGCATGTCGGTCGGTGCGGTGTCGATGAGTGTCGCGCTGGCCTGATCCAGCCGCTTATGCCGCCTGCATTGACCGTGCCGGCCCCATGCCCAATACTCGCGGGATGACTGCCATCCCGCGCCTCCTCTTCGCTTTCCTTCCGCTGCTGTGCAGCCTGGCGCATGCCGCCGAACCGGCTGCCTATCTCGGTAAGACGGACTGCCGCATCGCGCCGCTCTTGCCCTCGCCCGTCAATGGCGCCGTGTCCTGGTCCGGCGCCTGCAAGGACGGTCATGCCGACGGCAAGGGCGTGCTCGAATGGCGCGTGGCCGACGAGGGCAAGCGCAAGCTGGAAGCGAACCTGGTGCGCGGCGACGTCGCCGGCGAAGGCACGCTGACCTATCGCGACGGCAGCTACGTCGGCACCTTCAGGCAGGGCCTGCCGCATGGCGCCGGTTTCTTCAAGCTTACCAACGGCGACGGCATGTACGAGGGCGGCGTCGTGAACGGCATGCGCGAAGGCGTCGGCGAGCATGTCGCCCCGGACCGGTCGACCTATGCGGGCCAATGGAAGGCCGGCAAGCGCCACGGGCAGGGCAAGGCAGTGTTTGCGCTGGGCGGCAGCTACGATGGGCAATGGGCCGAGGACCGCTTCCACGGCCAGGGCACGATTACCTACGCCGGCAGCGGGCGCGTGGCCAGCGGCGAATTCCGCGACGGCTATCTCGTCGGCGCCGCGCCGACCCAGGCCGGCTTGCCGGCCGAACGCTTCGCGATCCGGGAAGCGCGGCCGGTCGGATCGATGCTCAGCCGCGACCGGATAACGACCAGGGTGCCGCCGGACGCCACCTGGGAAGCGCTCACCGAGCAGCAGAAGAACGTCGTGCGCGAAGACTACCTCGGCCTGGCGCCGACGGACGAGCCGCCCTACCCGCTCAAGGGCACGCGCGCGATGCAGAACGCCATCTCCCAGATCTACCAGCGCTTCACGGACTATCCCGGCGAGCTGACCTTGTACACACTGATCGGCAAGGATGGCGTGCCCAGGAACGCCACCATGATCGGCGCACCGCATCCGGAACTGGGCCGCCTGGTGGGCACGGTCGCCATGATGCAGCGCTTCAAGCCCGGCATCTGCGACGGCAATCCCTGCGAACTCATTTATCCGATCAAGTTCAAGTTCACGACCACCTACTGACCGGGCGCTGTCAGGACACCCCGGCCTCCAGTAGCGTCACCGTCTGCGCCGCGGTATCGAGCGTGGCGCGCACGCCGATCGGGAGCGTGAACTGGTTGCGGATATGGCCGATCGAGTAGCCCGTCGCCGCCGGTATCGTCAGGCGGTTCAGGTGCTGGGCGAAGGTCTCGTCCAGCGTCAGCGAAGGCCGGTCCGGTTCGGGCTTGCAGTCTTCGCAAATGCCGACCATGACCCCGGCGGCCTTGGCCAGTCCCACCGACAAATCGAGCTGGGTCAGCCAGCGGTCCAGCCGGTAGGGCGCCTCGTCCACCTCCTCCAAAAATAGCAGGCTGTCGCGGAAGTTGGCCGCATACGGCGTGCCGGCGAGCGCCGCCGCCAGCGACAGGTTGCCGCCCATGAGCGGCCCGGTCGCCCTGCCCTGCGTGATGGTGCGGATCCCGTAATGCGGCTCGGCCTGGGCGCGCAGCGCATTTTCCTGCGCCATCGGGATGGTGTAGGTGGCGCGCGGATCGGTGAGCACGGCCAGCATGTGCCCGCGCGAATAGTCCGACAGCGTCGACGAGGCCACCGGGCCGTGGAAGGTCACCAGGCCGGTCTGCTTGTAGATGGCCAGGTGCAGCGCGGTGATGTCCGAGTAGCCGAGCAGGATCTTGGGGTTGCGCCGGATGAGGCCATAGTCCAGCTGCGCCAGCAGCGAGATGCAGCCGGAGCCGCCGCGGATCGGCCAGATCATCTTCACTTCGGGATCGGCGAACATCGCATGCAGGTCGGCCAGGCGCTGCTGCACCGAGCCGGCGTAGTTGCCGTGCACGGCCTGCAGGTAAGCGCCCACTTTCACGCGCAAGCCCAGGGCTTCGATATTACCGACCGCTTTCTCGATGGCGCGCGGGTTGGTGTAGCCGCCCGGCGCGATCAGGCCGACCAGGTCGCCGGGGCGCAGGCGCGGTGGTTTGATGAGCTTCCTGGCGCGTTCACTGGTGGCGGCGCCGGCCAGGCCGGGAGTGGACGCCGCGGCTGCGAGGAGCGCGCCGAAGCCGCGCCGGGTGATATTCATATGGAATGCACTAAACAGTTACCGTCGTTCCGGCGAAGGCCTGAACCGGCCCACAGATCAAATAATCCGTCCAAAGAAAAACGGCCCGCGCCGCGACAGGCTTGCGCCTGTCCCGACAGCGGGCCGCCGCAAACGGACAACTTAGAAGAACTTGTAGGTCGCCATCAGGGTGAACGAGCGGCCGCGCGGGTCGGCCACGCGTGGCTCCCACGAGCTGCCGGCGCCGGTGTTGCTGTCGTAGGTGATCGCGAACGGTGGATCTTCATCCAGCAGGTTCTTGATGCCCGCGGTCAGCGACACGTTCTTGAAGCCGGTGTAGGTGGCCGTCAGGTGGAAGATCGAGTACGCATCGACTTTCGGGTTGTAGTTCGACGGCTTCACCAAACCGTTGGCGACACCCGGCAGCACCTGGTCGGTATAGCCCGAGCGGTAGATGTTCTGCAGCATGCCGCTCCAGTTGCCGTACTTGTAGGTCGCGTAGGCGCTGTGCTTCCACTTCAGGCCCAGGTCGCCGGTGAAGACGAAACGGCCCACTTCGCTGGCGCCGAATGGGGCGTTGGTGGTGGCGCGCGACTTCTTCTCCAGCAGGCGCGAACCGTCGATGCCCACGGTCCAGGTCGAACCGGTGCTGAACTTGCCGTTGGCGCGCGCGCCCACTTCCAGGCCGCGGGTCTGGCGTTCGCCCGCATTGACCCAGCGCTGGTCGATCACGACGATTTCGCCGGCGGCGTTGCGGATGAACTGGTCCTGGAACAGGTTGTAGTTCGCCACCATGGTCGTGATCGGGAACGAGTCGATCGTGTTTTCCTTGCGGATTTCCCACAGGTCGGCGTTCGCGGACAACCAGCTGAACGGCTCGAGCACGATGCCGACGGTGGCCTGCTTGGCCGTTTCCGGACCGAGGTTCGACTTGCCGCCGGTGACGTACACCGGGTTGATCGATTCGCAGCCGGGACGGCTTGCGTCGACCAGGCCGGTCGGGCACTTGGCCGGGTCGACCAGGTCCTTGCCGGCGTACGGCGATTCGGTCAGGCCGTTGAACAGCTGGTTGAACGACGGGGCGCGGAAGCCTTCGTTGTACGAACCGCGGAACAGCACCTGCGGGATCGGCTGGTAGCGGAAGGCGATCTTCGGGTTGGTCGTGCTGCCGATGCCGCTGTAGTTGTCGCGGCGGATGGCGAAGGTCACTTCCAGGTCCTTGATGACCGGCACCAGCAGCTCGGCATAGACGGCCTTGATGTCGCGGTGCACGTTGTCCAGCGCGTTGGCGTCGTCGAAGGGCGCGTTCAGGATCGCCGGACGGGCGGCCGCGGCGCGCTTGTCGCCGTTGAACTTGTACTCTTCGCGGCGCAGGTCGGTGCCGATGGCGGCCATGACCGAACCGGCTGGCAGCTTGAAGATCTCGCCCGACAGCGCAGCATCGACCTGGGTCAGGATGGTCTTGCCGCCGTACAGGGTCACGCCCGCGGCCGAGGTGCTCTTGATCAGGTCGATGGCTTCCTGCGACTGGGCCTGGCCAGGCAGCAGGAAGGGATTGATCTTGCCGGTGCCCAGCGCATTGGCCAGGGCGACGGTGTAGTTGAAGCCGGTGCCCAGCTGCGATTCCGACTCGCTGAAGGCGCGCGAAGCGCCGACACGGTAGTCGAAGCGGTTGCCGAACAGGTTCAGCGGGCCGTCGGCGCCGACCAGGAAGCGTGCTGCCTTGGTCTCGGTGACGATCTCGCGGTTGCCGCAATCCATGCAGCGCCAGCGGTAGGCGATCGGCAGGCCGTTGTTGGCCGCGATGCTCGGGAACTGCTTGACCAGCGCGTTGTACACGGTGCTATAGGCCGCGCCGGTGCTCGGGTAGAACGAGCTGGCCGGGAAGGTCGAGGCGCCCGGCGAAATCTGGTTCGGCGAGAAGCGCTTGGCCACTTCGACGTTCGAGCCCACGCCTTCGATGAAGAACTGGTGCTCGCCCGACTGGAAGGTGGCGCGCGCCAGGGCATTGCTGTTTTTCACAGGCTGCTGCAGCACGGCCGCGCGGCCGGTGTCCCAGGCGCAGCCATAGGCGGCGCCGGCGCTGTTCCACAGCTTCTCGTCGTACGGGCCCATGCCGTCGATGCTGGTGCAGCCCGCGCCGCCCGGCAGGTCGAGGATGCTCACGCCGTTATAGGTGGTGGTGCCGCCGCCCGGGATGGTCGGACCGGTGCCGGTGCGCGACAGCAGGGTCGGCCCGAGGGTGGTGGCAAAGATGTTCGCATGCGGCGAACCGCGGGTATCGACCGACACGCCGCGGTCCGGCTGGAAGGTGTTGACGAAGTCGCGCTGGTCGCCGCGCAGGGCCTTGTTCTGGCTGTGCGCCACGGTGGCCAGCACGTTCCAGCCGTCGGCGTCGAGGTCGCCCCAGCCGCCGGTGAGCGATGCGCGGCCGATCTCGCCGCCGCTTTCCTGGGCGATGTCGGTAAAGGCCTGGGCTTCCAGGCCCTTGTAGTTCTTGCGCAGGATGAAGTTGATCACGCCGCCGATCGCGTCGGTGCCGTAGATCGCGGAGGCGCCGTCCTTGAGCACTTCGACGCGCTCGACTGCCGCCATCGGGATCGAATTCAGGTCGACTGCCGAACCCTTCATGCCGTGGGTCGCCACGCGGCGGCCGTTGAGCAGCACCAGGGTCGAATCCGAGCCCTGGCCGCGCAGATTGGCCGAGGAGGCGCCGTTGTTGCCGCGCTGGGCGCCGGAAGTGACGTCGGCGTTCGAAGCCAGGTTGTCCGAACCGTTGCCGTTGACGTTGAGCGTGGCGATCAGCTGCTCGGCGGTGACGATGCCCTGGTCTTCGAGCTGCTTGCGCGAGATGATCTCGACCGGCAGCGCGCCTTCCTTGGCGATGCGTTTGATGCTACTGCCGGTGATCTCGACACGCTGCATTTTGCCGGTGGCCGGGACGTCCTGGGCCATTGCCGGGCCAACTACCCCGATCAGGGCGATCAAATGGGCAAGCTTCTTTAACTTCACGCGTTTCTCCTAACGTTTTCCCTGGGCGGCCGGGCTGTGATCGCCCGGCACGAGTGTGTAATGTCTTGGCATTACGTTATTTTTCGATTTCAGGGTACGCCTGCTTATTTGGCGCTATCCAATGAAATATCTGGCGGCCAGTATAACTAACAGGAATGTTTTATTTAGGAAAAACTATCGAATTCTAGCGGCTAGCTCGGGCGGAGCGTGCCCTTTGCGCAACATCGACATCGAGGTAGCGCCACTGCGTAAATTCGACCGGATGGCGTTTGTAGTTTTTCAACCACGGATGGCGCAGGTCGCCCGACAGCACATGGGTCAGCGGCACCCAGGGGTTGTAGGCGTGGAGCAACTGGTTCATCTCGAAATACAGCTTCTGGCGCTCGGGGCCGTCCCGCAAGGCACGGGCTTTTTCGTAGCGCGCGTTGTAGGCCGGCAGGTTGAAACGCGCGTAATTGGCGCGCCCGGCGTTGGGGCCGTAGAGCAGCTGGTAGAAGTTGTCGCCGTCCGGGAAGTCGGCGATCCAGTTACTTTCGAACATCTGGACCGTGCCCAGGCGCGAGGCCTTGATGATCTCGGTTTTTTTATCGGACTTGAACACGACGCGTAGTCCGATGGCGTTCAGGCATTTGCGCCACAGCTCGTCGCGCAGGCGCCCGCCCACGGTCGCTTCGCTGTGCATGGTCAGCGTCAGCGGGCGGTTGTCCGGCGTGCGCCGGAACCCGTCCGCATCGCGCCGGTGGTAGCCATGGCGGTCCAGCAGCGCATTGGCAAGCTGGGGATCGTAAGGCACCGGGCTGCGGTAGTTGGGGTCGTAACCGAGCACATTGGGCGGCAGCGGCGATTCGGCCTTGATCGCAAAGCCTTTCTTCAGCAGCGCGATGTCCTCGGCATTGTTGTAGGCCATCGAGATCGCGCGGCGCAGCGCCAGCTTGTCCTTGCCGTAGCCGCCCACGACCGGGTCGGTCATGTTCATCCACATGTAATAGGTCTGCAGCACCGGGAAGCGCGACAGAGTGACGCCGCGCGCCGCCAGCTCGGGCTTGAGCTGGCCGTCGCGCACCACCATGTCGGTCATCGACTCGGGAATCTGCTCGAGGTAGTCGTATTCGGCGTTCAGGAAGCCCAGCATGCGCCCTTGGAATTCCTCGGCGATGCGCACCTCGACGCGGTCCACGCGCGGCAGCCGCTTGCCGTTCAATGCCGCGGCAATGGCCTGGTCTACCGGATCGTTCCCGGGCGTGGCCTGGAACACGGCGGACGAATAGGGATTGGCCGCCAGCACAATGCGGTCGCTGCGCTTCCACTCCTTGATCATGAAGGGGCCGGTGCCGACCGGGTGGTTGCCGGCCTGGCCGGGATAGGCCTCGATCACTTCGCGCGCCACCACGCCGGTGGCGGGGGTGGCGAGATAAAACAGGAAGTTGTTGTCCGGGGCGGTCAAGCGGATGCGCAAGGTGTAGCGCTCTGGCGCCTGCAGGCCGGCGATGGGCGTGTCGACATTGAAGTTCTTGCGCAGCGCCTCGTCGCCCGCGAGCTTGCCCTCGAACATATAGGCCCAGGGCGACTTGAGCGCCGGGTTGTACAGGCGCTTGATGCTGTAGACATAATCCTGCGCCGTCATCTCGCGCTTGATCCCCTTGAAGGCCGGGTCGGGCGTGAAATAGATGCCGGGGCGGATGCGGAAGGTGTAGGTCAGGCCGTCGGCGCTGATCTCCGGCATGCCGGTGGCGGTGTTCGGGCGCAGTGTCGCCGGGCGCGCCAGGTAGTCGTAGCGCAGCAGCGGGTCGAACAGGTTTTCCAGCAGGGACAAGGTAGCGTTGTCCGAAGCCGAAGCCGGGTCCAGGCCGGTCTCGCTGGTGGACAGGAACATGCGCAGGACTTTTTCCTGCGGCTGCGCGCTCGCGCTGCCGGCGCACAGCAGGGACAACACGAAGGCGGCGCTCAGGCGAAGTTTCATGGCTTGACCGGCGTGAGCTCGAGCTCCTGCACCTTCGGTTCGCGTTCGGGCGTGAGCGTGAATGTGACGTTGACCGTACCGCGCTCGCCAACCAGGGGGAAGCTGCCGCGCAGCGCGTTCTCGGCCTTGACCGGGCCGACCAAGGTGATTTTTCCGATCGGGTCGAGCTTGTCGCGCGCATGCACGATCCAGTCTGCGCGCGAGCGGTCGAGGAAGAAGTTGTCGGCCACGATCGCGCTGCCCAGCGACGCATCCCACGACTGCAGCAGTTGCGCCACTTGCAATTGGCGCGTGGCCAGGATGGGCGAGATGGCAACCGGGTGTGGGCCGAGGCCGGCGCGCTCGAGCAGCATGCTCAGCGCCCTGTTGGTGGGTCCGTACACTGGCCCGTAGCGCAGGTTGGTGAAGGCGAATACGCCGACACCGTGGTGGGGCGCGAAGCGGTACTGGCTGCCGAAGCCGGGCAGTCCGCCTGCGTGGCCGACCGTGACGACATCGCGGCTGTCGCGTGTCCAGTCCAGGCCATAGTTATAGAACAGTACCCGCGGATTCGGCGTTTTGCCATCGAGGAGGGTCGATTTGGCGGACAAGGCTTCGAAGACTTGCGGCTGGTGCATCTCGCGCACCGAGGCACGGCGCAGCGGGCCACGCTCCGGGTCGTTGCGGGCCGGCCAGGCGTCCAGGTGGAAGGCGACATAGCGGGCAAAGTCTTCCGCCGTCGTGATCAGGCCGCCCATCGCGGCGCCGTCGCCGTCGGGCAGGATGGGTTCCGCTTCCCAATGGTCGCGCTCCCAGCGGTAACCCAGCGCCAGTTTGCCGGGTGCGGCCTGCGTATATTCCCAGCGCGTGTTGTGCATCCCGAGCGGGCGCAGGATCTGGCGCGTGACGACATCCTGGAAGCGCATCCCGGACACCTTGCTCACCACCTTGCCCAGCATGATGTATCCGAGGTTGCTGTACTCGAAGCCTACGCCGGGCGCGTTGGAGAACGACAGGCCGGCGCCAAACAGCTGCTCGAACCTGGCGTTGGAAAGGGCCATCTGGCGGTCGCCCCAGGGATTGTCCTCGGGCAGGCCGGTGGTCATGGTCATCAGGTGGCGAATCGTCAGCACGGGCGAATCCAGGGTCGGCAGCTGGAGGCGACGCAGTTCGGGCAGATAGTTGGAGACCGGATCGTCGAGGCGCAGCTTGCCCTCGTCACGCAATTTCAAGGCCGCCATCGCCGCGAAGCTCTTGGTCATCGACGCGATGCGGAATTCGGTCGAGCTGGTTGCGGGGATCTTGCGCTCGACATCGGCCACGCCCAGCGCTCCGGTATGCACCAGCTTGCCGTCGAGGACGACGCCATATACCAGGCCGGGGAGGTGCTCCTTGGCGGCCAGCTCCGCATAGAGCTTGTCGATCTCGGGCAGCAGCGCAGCCACGCGCTCGCCACGCGTCGGCGCCTGCGCGTGGGCCGGCGCGGCCACATTGCCGAGCACGAAAACAAGGCTGCAGAAGAGTTGGCGAGAATGGCGATGCATGCTGGGTTTCCCTCGGGGAGCACGGTGTGGAGAAAGATTATGCCCTGATTTTCGTGCCATTCAGAAAACAGAAATGCGGCTTCTCATAACTTTTGAACATGGCGCGGATGCATTCTTTCATCTGTGCAGCTTATTCCCGGCCTATACTCTCGCTGCACAATCGAACGGTATCTCAGCGGCAGCGAACTCATGGCACTCAATTACATCTGGACCGGTTTCTTCCTCGTCGGCTTCATCGCGGCGCTCGCGCAATGGCTGTTCATGGGCGACACCGAGATCTTCAAGCGCATCATCGACGGCACCTTCGACGCGGCCAAGCTGGCGGTGATGGACATCGCCCTGCCGCTGGCCGGCGTGATGACCTTCTGGCTCGGGATCATGAATGTCGGCGAAAAGGCCGGCCTGATCCAGCGCTTCGCCCACCTGATCGCGCCCTTCTTCTCGCGCATCTTCCCCGGCGTGCCGCGCGAGCACCCGGCCAACGGCCACATGGTGATGAACTTCTCGGCCAACATGCTGGGCCTGGACAATGCCGCCACGCCCTTCGGCCTGAAGGCCATGGAAAGCCTGCAGTCGCTGAATCCGACCAAGGACGAGGCGACCGACGCCCAATTGATGTTTTTGGTGATCCAGACCTCGGGCCTGACCATCATCCCGCTGGCCGTGATGGCGCAGCGCGCGGTGCTGGGCGCGGCCAACCCGGCCGACATCTTCATTCCGACCCTGATCGCGACCTATACCGCGACCATCGCCAGCATCATCCTGGTCGGCCTGCGCCAGCGCATCAACCTGCTCAACCCGGTGATCTTCGCCTGGATCGGCGGCACCGCCGCGCTGATCGCCTCGATGGTCTTCAGCTTCACGTATTTCCTCGACAAGGCCGAGATCCAGATGGTCTCGAGCGTGATCGCCAACCTGGTGCTGTTCGGGGTGATCGCCGCCTTCATGACGGCCGCTCTGCGTAAAAGGGTGAACGTGTTCGAGACCTTCATCGAAGGCGCCAAGGCCGGCGTCGAGACCTCGATCAAGATCATTCCCTACCTGGTCGGCATGATTGTCGCCATCAGCGTGGTGCGCAATTCGGGCGTGCTGGGCCTGATCGTGAGCGGCTTCGCCTGGATCTTCAATGCGCTCGGCCTGCAGACCGATTTCGTCGGCGCCCTGCCGACCGCGCTGATGAAGTCGCTCTCGGGCAGCGGCGCGCGCGCCATGATGATCGATGCGATCAAGACCTATGGCGTCGATTCCTTCGTCGGCCGCCTGGCCAGCATCCTGCAGGGCGCATCCGACACCACCTTCTATATCATCGCCCTGTATTTCGGTTCGGTCGGCATCCGCAAGACCCGGTATGCGGTCAGCTACGGCCTGCTGGCCGACCTGATCGGCATCATTGCCGCCATCTTCGTCGCCTATCTCTTCTTCGGTTGAAAGGATTGCCATGCTGCGTCGCCTGACCCTCGCTACCGCCCTGTTTGCCATCCTGGGCGCGGCCCATGCCCAGCTGCCGGCGCCGATCGCGCAGGTGATGGCGCAGCAGGGCCTGCCGGAAGACGCGCTCGGCGTGCTGGTGCTCAAGGGCGATGCGGTCGTGCTCTCGCACGGCGCTGCGCGGCCGATGCAGCCGGCGTCGACGATGAAGCTGGTGACGACCCTGGCCAGCCTGGAGCGGCTCGGTCCCGCTTTTCGCGGCCGCACGGAACTGCGCACCACGGGCGAGATCGACAAGAGCGTCCTGCGCGGGAACCTGATCCTGAAAGGCGGGGCCGATGCGGACCTGTCCGGCGAAGACCTGGAGAACATGCTGCGCGCCCTGCACTACCAGGGCATCCGCCGCATCGAGGGCGACCTGGTGCTGGACCGCCAGCTGTTCCAGCCCGCGCGCACGGACGTGGGCATCCCGCCTTTCGACGAGTCGCCCGAAGCCTATTACAACGTCATTCCCGATGCGCTGCTGGTCAACAAGAACATGCTGCAGCTCGACATGCGCTCGACCAACAAGGCGCTCAAGCTGCAGATGCAGCCGGCGCTGGACCGCGTGACGATCGGGTCAAGCATGACCCTGATCGAGGCCGACTGCTCGACATGGGAGACCGGCTGGAAGCTGCCGGAAGCCGTGCGCCAGAAGGATGGCCGCATCAAGGTGGTCCTGCACGGGACCTTCCCGAAGGATTGCGCCCGCAGCTACAGCATCAACGTGCTCGATCGCGACGACTACATCGACCGCCTGTTCCGCCAGAAGTGGAAGGAACTGGGCGGCAAATTCAGCGGCAAGGTGGTCGACGGCGTAACGCCGCCGGGATCGACCCTGCTGGCCGAGCACACCTCGCGCATGCTGCCCGAGCTGGTGCGCGACACCAACAAACCGTCCGACAACCTGCTGGCGCGCACCCTGTTCCTGAGCCTGGGCAGCCTGCAGGCCGATCCGGCGGCCGGCAGCTTTGCCCTTCCCGCCACCGGCGAGACCACCTTTGCGCGCTCCGACGCCGCGGTGCGCGAATGGATGCGCGGCCACCGCATCGACGATGCCGGTTTCGTGATCGAGAATGGGTCGGGCCTGTCGCGTACGGAGCGTATCTCGGCGCAGCAGATGGCCTATTTGCTGCAGGCCGGCCTGCGCAGCAACTGGGCGCCCGAGTTCCAGGCCAGCATGCCGATCGCGGCCATCGACGGCACCTTGCGCCGGCGCCTGCACGGCACCGCGGCCGCGGGACGCGCGCGCTTGAAAACCGGGACGCTGCGTAATGTGGTGGCGTTGGCGGGCTATGTGCCGGATGCGAGCGGGGTGCCGAACGTGTTCGTCGCGATGGTCAACAGCGAGCTGGCGGGCAATGGGCGTGGGCGTGCGGTGGTGGAGGCGCTGGTCGAGTGGGTGGCGCGCTCGGGAAGCATGCCGGCCGTGGCGGCGCCTGCGGCGCCGTGAAGCGACCGTGGCTGCGCATCACGCGAAGCTCACAAGCCCTTTGCCTTCAAGGCCTCGATCTCGGCATCCCCATCATCCATCAGCCTTAAACCCAGGTCCGCCGTCGACAAGCCCAGGCTGCGCCCCATCGACAGCAACAGGCTCTGCCCCGGCGCCGCCCTATCCGGCATCAGCTGGTAGACCGGATCGGCAAACGCCTCGCCCGGGGTCGTGATTGCCCACCCCATCTCCTTGAACTGCTTGACCACGTCGTCCAGCCACATCGCATTGATCAGGTTATGGTGCAGCAGCAGTACCTGCGGGATGTCCCTGCCCTGCAGGCGGTGGCTGAGCGCGCGGTAAGCAAGCGCGCGCTGGCGAATGTGCGCCAGGTAGGCCTGGCGGATCGGCTCGACGTCGGCCTGCGGGTTCTTGTCCAGCACCTCGACCAGCTTGTCGTTCAGGCGCCAGTCGCTGGTGTCGAGCGTAACGTAGGCGTTGCGCAAGCCCTGCTGGCGCAGGAAAGCGCGCATGCCGTCGCGCTTGTCCTTGGTATTGCCTTCGCGCAGGTAGGTGAAGCGGAACCATTTCTGGTAGCCCGGCAGCGCGGAGATCACGCGGTCGCAGTCGAGCACTTCCTGCTGGTATTGCGCCAGGCTGGTCTTGGCGCTGTCCAGGTCCGGGTGGGTCATCGTGTGGTTGGCGACGGCATGCCCGGCCTGGCCCCAGGCTCGGGCCAGCGCCAGGCCTTCGGGACGGTCGGCGCCATGTGCCACCGTGACGAACAGCGCAGCCTTCACCTTGTGTTTGGCCAGGGCCGACAACATGGCCGCGTTGCGCGCCTGCGGCGACAAGCGCGGCGTCGTGCCCAAGGTGGGGCCGTCGTCGAAGGTAAAGGCGACCGACTGGGCGGCGGCGGGGACGGACAGTAGCAGTGCGAGGAAAGCCGCAGGCAATAACAAGCGCATGGTGGCAGGAAGGAAGATGAAAAGCCGACTATAGCCGGGCAATGCCGGGGTGTCGAAAATATTTACAGTGGGTACCCAGGGTGACGCTAAGTCCTTGATATTGCTGCATGGCACGAGAGTTGCTTTATGTAATTCATTCTTACAAATAACCAACTAGGCCCATCATGAACATCCTGAAAAAACTCTGCGCCATCGTCCTGTTCGCCGGCGCCAGCGCCGCCCAGGCCATCCCGCTGGCCTATACCTTCAACGGCCCCACCTTCACCTACGTGCAGGCGCCCTACACCAGCACCAGCAAGATCACCGGCAAGGTCGGCTTCGATTCGTCGCTGCTCGACGCCAATGGCAACGGCAATGTCTATTCGTACTCGGGCAATTCGAACCCGGGCTTTGCCTGGTCGTTCGAAGATGGCTTCAACCGTTTCGACAACGTCAACACGATCTACAACTTCCATATCAGCCTGCAGTTCACGAATTTCGCCGTGAGCGGCTGGTATCTCGACACCACCTACGGCTGGACCTACAACGATATCTTCGTCGACCAGAGCCACAACCACAGCATGCGTCAGGGCGTGATGTCGTATGGCCCGCAGGTGACCGCAGCCAACTGGAGCAAGGTGCCGGAACCTGGCAGCATCGCGCTGATGGGTCTCGGTATGGCCGGCCTGGCTGGCCTGCGCCGCCGCAAGCTGCGCAAGTAATGAAAGACGCGCCGCGGCCTAGAGCACGCGGCGGAAAGTGCGGCGCACCCGTTCCCGGTCGCCGCAATCGAAATGCCACCACTCGGTATTGATGCCGAGGAAACCCGCCTGCAGCATCCCGGTGCGCAGCAGGCGGCGGTTGGCCACCTGCTGGTCGGTCAGCTGGCCGGCCGCCAGGAAACCTTCTTCCAGCGCCGGATGCGACAGTTCCGTCATGTCGTCGAAACCGGTGCCCATGTCCAGCTCCACGCCCGCTTCGTCCAGCAGGGTGATGTCGAGCGCCATCCCGTACGAATGGATCGAGCCGCGCTCCGGGTTGGCCAGGTACATCTGCAGTCCCGTGCCTTCCAATGCGTGCCACAGCTGTTCCTGCACCCGCTGCGGGCGCAGGGCGTCGAGCACCAGCGCGGTATAGCCGGGGCGCTCCTGCGCCAGCCAGGCCACGACCTGTTCCAGCGCTGCGGCGGCGTCGCGGTGCAGCCAGGCGCAATCAAAGGGCGAGTACAGGTTGCGCCCGACGAAGTTGTTGCTGGTGGCGTAGCGCAGGTCGACGGCGATGCCGTCGATGGTGGAGAGATGGCGGAATTCCGGGCTGCCGGCGATGTCTTCGCTGGCCACGCCCGATTCCAACCCAATACTGGTCATGCACAACCCTTGTCGAGACAGGCGCGCGCGGTCGCGCCGATACAATTGGCCAGCTCGCGCGCCCCGTGCGACAGGGGGGAATGGCTGGCGCTGAGCAAATACAGGTGCACCGGGATCGCCGGCGTCCATGCGCGGCTCTGCACCTTGCCCGGGGTGGCCGAGGCGGCCGTGAACGGGTCGAGCACGGCCATGCCGGCGCCGGCTTCCACCAGCGAGCGGGCGATCTGGTAGGTCTGCACCACGGTATGGTAGACCGGCTGCACGCCTTGCGCTTCGCAGGCCGCGACCACGATCTCGCCGAGCGGGTCGCCGTCGTTCAGGCCGATGAGTTCACCGACCAGGCCTTCGGCGCCGAACGGCAGGGCCAGTTCTTCTTTCGTCCAGGTGCCTGCGGGGGCCATCACGGTCAGGTTGCCGTGGGCGATCGGCTCGGCCACGATGCCGGGATGGCGCGGGTCCTGCAGCGACAGCGCGAGGTCGGCTTCGCCCAGGCGCAGCGCGTTGACGATCTCGCTGGTGTGGTGGGTGCCGAGCTCGCAGCGCGCCATCGGGAAGTCGCGGCGCCAGGCCGACATCGCCTGCGGCAGCACGCTGATGGCGATCGTCGGCGTCGACACCAGGCGCACGGTCTCCACGGCGCGGCCCTTCAGGCTGGCCGCCAGGCGGCGAATGCCCTGCAGGTCGCGGTTGAGCTTTTCGGTTTCCACGAACAGGCGGTGCGCTTCGGGTTTCGGATAGAGCTTGCCGCGCACGCGCTCGAACAGCGGCATGCCCAGCTGCAGCTCGGCGTGCTGCAGCACCTTCGTCACCGCCGGCTGGGAGATGTGGAGAACCTGGGCGGCACCGCTGATGGTACCGACCTGCATGATGGCGTGGAAGACTTCGATATGACGCAGGCGCATCGCTTTATCCTTCAGTAGAGTCTCCGCGCCCGGGGCGCGGATGGGTCGAAGGATACAGGGAAAACCCCGCTGCGGCGACCGTCACGGCGTGACCGGCGCCGCCGGCGCGGCAGGCAGCGTTGCCGGGACCGGCGGGCTGGCCGGGACCGGTTCCGGAACCGGAATCGCCGGACTCGGGACCGGCAGCGGCGCGGCCGGCGCAGGCGTGGTTTCCGGCACCGCCGGGGCCGGCGGGGTGGCCGGCGGCAGCGGCGGCACCGGGCTCGTGATCACCGCCGGCGGCAGCACCGGCAGCGGCGCATTGGCCGGCGTGGTCAGCACTTCCAGCAGCGAGGCGGTTTCGGCGTCGAGATTGCCGGCGATGTCCGCAGGACGGTATTTCATCTGGAAGGCGGACAGCACGGTGCGGGTCTGCTGGTCGAGCAGGCCGCTTTGCACGATGCCGTAGCCATGGGTGGCCAGCTTGCGCTGGAACCAGGCGGCGTCGGGCAGGTAGGCATCGAAGACCGGGCGCACGGCGGCCACGCGGTTGGCGTCCGGCCAGGCGACCAGGCCGGCACGGGCCAGCTGCTGCCACGGGAACAGCGGCCCCGGATCCTGCTTGCGCTGCGGGGCGATGTCGCTGTGGCCCAGCACGTTCTCGGGCGCGATGCCGTGGCGCGCGACGATGTCCTTCACCAGCGCGACCAGGGCGTCGACCTGGGGCTGCGGGAACGGTGCGTACACGCGGCCGGCCGGCGTGTCCTTCCAGCCGGCGTTGACGATCTCGATGCCGATCGAGCTGTTGTTCAGCTGCGTATAGTTCTTCCAGCTCGAGTTGCCGGCATGGTAGGCGGCCCGGCTCTCGTCGACCAGGCGGTAGATCACCGGCTGGGGCGCGTCGGTGAGCAGGTAGTGCGCGCTGACCTGCTGCTCGGTCAGGATCTTGATCGAGAGCGGCGTATCGGCCACCGTGTAGTGCAGCACCAGGAAGCGTGCGCGGCTCGACTGGCCCTTGGCGGTCAAGCTGGTGTCGATCTTCGGGCCCAGGGGTTCGATGGGCGCGGTGGCGCAGCCTGCCAGCAGGGCGAGGATGACGGGGACGATCAGGGTTTTCATCGAGGGTAATCCAGTACGGTTATTGGTTCGGTGCGGCGGCCAGGCGCGCGGCCGCGTAGTGGGCGCGCAAGCCGGTCTGGCTCAGCGTGGCGTCGGGCGGCAGCGCTGCGCGCATGGTTTCGACGATGGCCGGGTGCAGCTCGGCGGCGCGGCCGGCCAGCGCCACCGGGCGCGGCCCGAAGCGGCGGATCAATGCCAGGGCCAGGCGCGCCAGCTCGGTACCGGCTTCGCGCAGGATAGCAGCGGCGGCCGGATCGCGCTCGGCGGTCGCGGCCACCGCGATCGCCAGCTTGCCGACTTCGCCGCGCTCGCGGCCATAGATGAACTGGCGCGAGAACGACCAGTCCGAGCCGCCCACATGCTGGAACACGGCATGCGCCATGGGCGAGTCTTCCCAGGCGCCGGGGCGCTCGTCTTCCAGGCGCCAGATGTGGCGCAGCGCCTCGCGCGCGATCCAGAAGCCGCCGCCGCCATCGTCCAGCACCACACCGCGCCCGCCCGCACGGTGAAAGCCGCCGCGCTCGTCGATGAAGGCGCCGATCGAGCCGGTGCCGGAATACACGAGATAGCCTTCGCCAGGCTGGAAACTGGCCAGGTAGGCGATCTCGATATCGTTGCTGAACACGATGGCGCCCGGGGCCAGGCCGAGCTGGTTGCCCAGCCATTGCTGCAACTGCCCGGCTTCGCCGCCGAAACCAGTCAGGCCGGCGCGCACGGCCACCGGACGCCCTTGCGCCAGCACCGCCTGCGCGATGCCGGCAAAGGCGGCCTGCACGGACGCGCGCCCTTCGGCGCTGCCCATCTGCAGGGCCGACAGGCCCGGCGCCGTGCCTTCGGCGACGATGCGCCCGCCGGGCGCCGCCAGGGCCCAGCGGGTCTGGGTGCCGCCGGCGTCGATGCCCAGGCCCAGACTTTCTTGCTGCTGTTGTTCGGAGGTAGACATAGTCCGCAAGTGTACGTTGTGGCCGCGCCCGCATGCGAATGCATGTTGGCGCGGTGCATATGAACAAAGCTTATGAGCCTTGCATCGTCTTTACGGCTTGCGCCAGGCCTGCACGCGCGCGCCCTCGTTTCCGAGGCGGTCTACCGCGCTGACATACACCAGGTTGGCCGCCCCCAGTGCGGCGTCGTCCGGCACTGTCCAGTCCACGCGCGAGGCCGGCGCCACCGCGAAGCGCCATTCGCTGCCGTGGCGCGCCCAGATCGCATACAGTGCGTTCGCCTTGCCCGCCTTGAGCTTGAGATGGACACCGTCCTTGCGCGCCGCGCTGGAAACCAGGGGCGTGCCCGGGCGCTCGCTGGAGAGCCAGGTGGTGGCCGGCACCAGCGCCTGGCCGCCATAGGTGGTGGCGCGCAGCTGGTCGCTGATGCCCTTGCGGTTCTGCGTGAGCGCGACCATGCTGAAGTGAACGTGGCCGGTGGCCAGCGGGCGCGCGCGCGTGGCGGCGATCTGCTGCAGGATTTCTTCAGGCTCGAACTGCTTGGTCGGCGCCGGCGCGCCGATGCGGCTGGTGAACAGGCCCGGCCACATGTGGCGGCCCTGGGTGTTCTGGCCGATCCAGTAGTCGAGCAATACGGGATAGGACTGGGCCGCCGGCGCGATCGCCCAGTACAGCTGCGGCGTGAAGTAGTCCACCCAGCCGTTCTGCAGCCACAGTTCGGCATCGGCATACAGCTTGTCGTACTGCGAGAAGCCCGTGATGCCGGGCGGGCGGCGGTCCGGGCGGCCCAGTCCGAAGGGGCTGATGCCGAAGCGCACCCAGCTCTTTTCGCGGTGGATGCCCTTGTACATGGCCTCGATCAGGCGGTTGACGTTGTCGCGGCGCCAGGACGGGCGATCGAGCTTGCCGCCGCCGGCCAGGTAGCGTTCCCAGGCCGGGGTGTCGGGAAAGTCCAGCTCCGGCTTGGCGGCTGCCTTGCCATTGCCGTTGCCGTCCAGCGCCGAGGCATTGCCGGCGACGTCGGGCGCTTCGATCGGGTAGGGATAGAAATAGTCGTCGATGTGCACGCCGTCGATGTCGTAGCGGCGCACCACGTCGAGGATCACGTCCATCGTCTGCTTCGAGGCGGCTTCCTCGCCCGGGTCCATCCACATGAACTTCCCGTAGCGCTTCACGGCGGACGGAATGGTGTTGGTGATGTGGTTCGGCGCCGCCGGGGAACGGGCGTTGTCGTGGCGCGCGCGGTAGGGGTTGAACCAGGCATGCAGTTCCAGCCCACGCGCGTGCGCCTGGCTCACCCAGAACGCCAGCGGGTCATAGAAGGGCTGCGGCGGCTTGCCCTGGGCGCCGGTCAGGTATTCGGTCCAGGGCTCGATCTTGGACGGGTAGATCGCATCGGCCGCGGGGCGCACCTGCAGCACGATGGCGTTGAGCTTGAGCGCCACGGCGCGGTCGAGGATGGCGATGGCTTCCTGCTGCTGCTGCGCGGCGGGAAGGCCCGGCTTGCTCGGCCAGTCGATATTGGCCACCGTCGAGACCCAGGCGGCGCGGAATTCGCGCGGGGCCGGCGGCGGTGCATCGGCTGCATGTTCCGGCTTGCCCTTTTGCGTGGTGCAGGCGGTCATGAAGCCGCCCAGCGCCAGCGCACCGGTCAGGCCTGCCAGCGCCAGCGCGCGTTTCTTCAAATCGGGTTTCACTATCGCTCCAATATTTTTATTCATACTTTGACGAACCACCGCTTGCGCCACATGGCATACGCTATCGCGAACATGCAGGCGTTGAACAGGATGGCATATAACAGGGAAGTGTTGGCGGGACCCAGCGGCAGCGCCTTGATCGGCGCGTACAGGCTGCGGCCCAGCGAGAGCTGGCTGCCATCGGGCTGCGCCAGCTTGATAAAGCCGAGCATCTTGGCCACGAAGCCCGAGAAGGCAAAGATGAACAAGGCGTTCATTCCGTAGACCACGAAGGGTTTGGCCCACACGGCCGCGCGCTCGCGCACGGGTGCATGCGGCGCGGCGTCGAGCAGCCAGTAGAACATGCCGAAGGCCAGCAGCGCCCAGCCGGTCATGAACAGGCAGTAGGACACCGTCCACAGGCTCTTATTGATCGGCATGAGCACGGCGTCCAGGCTCGAACCCAGCGCCAGGAACACCAGGCCCGCGAACAGCATCCACACGGTCTGCTCGGTGCGCGGCAGGTTCGAGGCCAGCACGCGCCCGGCGAGCACGCCGAACAGCTGGCTGCACAGGGCGGGAATCGTGCTGACCAGGCCTTCCGGATCCCAGGTTTTGGACTGCACCCACATGTGGCCATCCAGGACCATGCGGTCGACGTACGCACCGAAGTCCTTGCCCGGCTCGAGCACGCCGGCGCCGATGCCCGGTACCGGCACCCACAGCATCAGGAGCGCGTACAGCGCCAGCAACCCGGCCGCGACCGCGAGCTGGGCGCGCCAGCCGAAGTAGACCACGATCGGCGCGGCCAGCAGCGTGCACAGGGCGATGCGCTGCAGGACACCCGGGATGCGCACCGTGCCGAAATTGAAATGCGGGATCAGGTTGAGCAGGAAGCCGATCAGGAAGATCAGCGCGGCGCGCCTGGCCAGCTTGGCCAGCAGGCGCGGCTTGTCGGCGCCGGCGGCTGCCAGGCGCCCGAGCGAGAGCGTCATGGCGACGCCGCCGATGAACAGGAAGAAGGGGAAGATGCAGTCGGTGAAGGTCCAGCCGTTCCACTTGGCGTGGGCCAGCTGGGCGTGCAGGTTGCCCCAGTCGCCCGGGTTATTCACGAGCACCATTGCGGCGATCGTAAAGCCGCGGAAGGCGTCGAGCGAAATCAGGCGCACCGGTGCATCGCGCATTGCTGCGTATTCTCCTTCTAGTTGTCGGTCTCACTGGCTGCGGCAACTGGCACGCACTGCCTGCGTCTTCTATATGTAGGGTGGGCAGGTTTCCTGCCCACCCTACGGGTTCATGGCTACTTCTTGCCGAATTCGGGATCGATCTTCACCAGCGCCGCCATGATGAAAGCGGGAATCGTCGACAGGCAGGCCCAGATGAAGAAGTTCTTGTAGCCGAGGTATTCCTGCAAATCGCCGCTCCACATGCCCGGCACCATCATGCCCAGCGCCATCAGGCCGGTGCAGATCGCATAGTGGGCGGTCTTGTGCTCGCCCTCGCAGACCATGATCATGTACAGCAGCATCGCGGTAAAGCCAAACCCGTAGCCGAACTGCTCGACCGCCAGCGAAGCACACACGATGGCGAAGCTGGTGGGCTGCGCCTGCGACAGGTAGACGAACACCAGGTCCGGCAGGTGCACAGCGAACACCATCAGCCACAGGCAGCGCTTCAGGCCCAGGCGCGAGATCAGGTAGCCGCCGGCCAGGCCGCCCATGGTGAGAAAAGCGATGCCGATGGTGCCATAGGCGATGCCGTATTGCGCAGTGGTGAGGCCCAAGCCACCCTCGACTAGCGGGTCTTTCAGGAAGGGCGCCACCAGTTTGAGCAGCTGGGCTTCGCCCAGGCGGAACGTCAGGATGAAGCCGAGGATCAGCCAGATGTCGCGCTTGCGGAAGAACAGCGCAAAGGTCACGAAGAAGTCGCGCAGCGGGTTGTCGGTGCGGGCGACCTTGTGGTCGGAATCGGGCCGCGGCAGGATGAAGCCATGCCACAGGAAGGCCAGGAAGAAGAAGGCGGCCAGCACGAAGAACACGATCGACCAGGCCTGGTGCACGTCGCCCAGGCGGGTGGCCAGGTAACCGGCCAGCACCACCAGCGGGCCCTGGCCGGCCAGCGTGGCCAGGCGGTAGAAGGTCGAGCGCACGCCGACGAAGGCGGCCTGCTGCTTCTGGCGCAGGCCGAGCATGTAGAAGCCGTCGGCCGAGATGTCATGGGTGGCCGAGCTGAAGGCCATCAGCCACATCACGGCCAGGCTGGCGACAAAGAAGTTCGGCAGGTGCAGCGTCAGGCCTACCGCCACCAGCGAAGCGGCCACGCCCAGTTGCAGCAGCACCGTCCAGCGGCGCTTGGTGCCGAACATGTCGACGATGGGCGACCACAGGGGCTTGATCACCCAGGGCAGGTAGAGCAGGCTGGTATAGAAGGCGATGTCGGAATTCGAGACCCCCATGTCCTTGTACATGATCACCGACAGGCTCATCACCACCACATAGGGGATGGCCTGGGCAAAGTACAGGGAAGGAATCCAGGCCCAGGGATTGGCCTGCGGCGCTGTGGAAGGCGACGTGCTCTTGTCTAGCGAAGTCTGCATAGGTCTTTCGTGTTCCGCAGGCGCGCTGTGCGCCGGGTGCCTCAGGCGATGGCGTCGCGCACGCTGCCGTGGGCCGACTCCAGCAGCGCCTGCGCCTGCTCGACGGTGGTTTGTTTGGTCAAGGCCACGATCGCGGTCTTGACGTGGTAGCCGCACTGCTCCAGCACGGCCTGCGCGGCCGCTTCGTCGGCGCCGGTGGCGAAGACGGTCAGGCGGACGGCGCGGCGCACCAGCTTGGCATTGGTCGCCCGGAAGTCTACCATCAGGTTGCCGTAAACCTTGTTCAAACGCACCATCAACGCGCTGGAAAAGGTGTTCAGCGCGATCTTCTGCGAGGTGCCCGCTTTCAGGCGGGTGGAGCCGGAAATGACTTCCGCCCCCGTATCGAGCGTGATGCCGATCTCGGCGCCGTTCGCGACCGGCGCGTCGGCATTGTTCGAAAAACCGATCGTCAGCGCACCCGCCTCGCGCGCCGCGCGCAGGGCGCCCAGCACATAAGGCGTGTGGCCGGAGGCCGCCAGCAGCAGCACCACGTCATCCGGGCCCACATCGACGGATTTCAAATCGGCCGCGCCCTGCTCGAGATCGTCCTCGGCGCCTTCGACCGCGACGAACATGGCCTCGGCGCCACCGGCCAGCAGCGCCACCGCGCGGCCATGCGGCCAGGAGAAGGTCGGGTTGAGCTCGACGCTGTCGAGCACACCGAGACGGCCGGAGGTGCCGGCGCCGGCGTAGATCAGGCGCCCGCCCGCTTCCATGCGCGGCAGCGCCGCGGTGACGGCGGCGGCGATGCGCGGCGCGGCGGCGCGCACCGCCTCGACTGCGCGGGTCTGGTCGTCGATGAAGACCGTGATGAGCTCAGTGGTCGGGTACTGGTCGAGGGTCGCGTGGTCCTGGGCCGGGGTTTCGGTTTTCAGCATGGACGTGTCTCTGGGTGCGGAGTGATCGATAAAACCAGTGTAATACCAATTGCCGGGCCCATCCCATGAAAGCTGGGACCGGCATCATGCCGAAAAGTTATGCTGCTCATGCTTATGCCGGTCGGCGCTAGTACGGCAAGACGATGCAACGCAGCCATGAGGATTTTTCAGGCGCTCGGTCGGCGCAGCTCCGCCACAAAATCGTAGTGGTCGCTCAGGCAGTACGAGTGCGTCAGCTCGACCGGCTCGCCCGATTCCAGATAGCCGATGCGGGTAATGAACAGCACCGCGCGCCCTTCCGGCACATCCAGGCGCGCGGCCAGCTCGGCGGATGCATTCATGGCGCGCAGGTGCTGCAGCGCGCGCACCGGCATGTGGCCGGTGCCGGACAGGTGGGCATACAGCGAGCCGCCCACCTGCTCGGGACGCGCCAGCACGCTGGCCGGAATGATGCTGACCTCATAGGCCATCACCACGCCGTCGGCCAGGCGCAGGCGCTCGAGCCGCGCCACCCGGGCGCCCGGCGACAGGCCGAGCGAGAGCTGCTCGTCGGCGTCGGCCGGCACGACTTCGCGCCGCAGCCAGTGGCTGCTGGGCGTATAGCCGCGCTGCTGCAGCTGTTCGGAAAAGCTCGACAGGTCCGACAGCGGCTGTTCGATGCGCGGCGCGATGTAGTTGCCCGAGCCGCGCTTGCGCACCACCAGGCCCTGCTCGACCAGCTGGTCGATCGCCTTGCGCGCGGTAACGCGCGACACGTCGAGCCGCTCGGACAGGGTGCGTTCCGAGGGCAAGGCCTGGTCGGCCTGGTAGCGGCCATCGCGTACGTCCTGCGCGAGCTTGCGCGCCAGCTGCATGTACAGGGGCGAGTTGTCGTTCAGGTCGAGCTGGAAGGCGGGGCTGGTGGTGGTCATCGGCATGTGAAAAGGTGTGCACGGAGTGTAATGGCGAGCTCGCCGCCCGACACCGCGCAGCCCATGAAAAAGCATGGGCCTGGCATTCGCCTGCCTTATAAGCATACCACTTGATACCAATATAAAACGGTTATGCCACCGCCACGGCTATTCATTTGGCAAGGCTCCCCGTCACTCCGTATGCTCTTCCATACAATGACAACAACAAGCCGCTAGGGCGAAAAGGAGACGGGATGAACGAACTCAGGCGATCCCTGCTGGGCATGGCTTTGCTGGGCAGCGTCGAGCCGCTGTTTGCGGCGCCGCCCTCGCCCGCCGGCGCGCCGCTGCTGGCGGGCCTTGCGCGCCGGACGCTCGATGCCGAACTCGCGGCGGTCGCCGCCGATCCGGCGATGCAGCTGGCCAGCCTGTCGGTCCTTGCCATTCGCGGCGGCCAGCCGGTGTACGAACAGGCTGTCGGGCGCCGCTTCATCGGCAAGGGCGCCCTGCCTGATCGCCCGGCCACGCCGGACACCCTGTACCGCATCGCCTCGATTTCCAAGATGATGACCACGCTGGGCCTGATGCGGCTGGTCGAATCGGGCCGGGTCGAGCTGGATGCGGACGTCTCGGGCTACCTGGGCTTCAGCCTGCGCAACCCGCATTTCCCGCAGCACCCCATCACGCTGCGCACCCTGCTTACCCATACCTCGTCGCTGCGCGACGACGGCGGCTATTCCTGGCCCTTTGCTACTGCATTGAAAGACGTGCTGGTGCCGGGCGGCGTGCTGTATGGCGCGGGCAAGGCATGGTCGGAGCGCGCCGCGCCGGGGGCCTACTTCACCTACTGTAACCTCGCCTGGGGCGTGATCGGCACCGTGATGGAGCGCGTCGCCGGCGAGCGCTTCGACCTGCTCATGCAGCGCCTGCTGCTGCAGCCGCTGGGGATCGTGGCCGGCTACAACCCTTCCATGCTGCCGCCGGCGGCGCTCGACAAGCTGGCGACGCTCTACCGCAAGCGCACCACGGACACAGAAATCTGGAACGCGGACGGCCCGTGGATCGCGCAGGTGGACGACTATTCCGCCAGGCCGCCGGCGGCGCCGGCCGGCATCGCCACCTATGTCCCGGGCACCAACGCCACGCCCTTCAGCCCGACCGGCGGCCTGCGCATGTCGGCGCGCGACATGGGCGTGGTGATGCGCATGCTGATCAACGGCGGCATGCACGGCGCCACCCGGCTGTTCGAACGCGCGACGCTCGAGCGCATGTTCGCGCGCCAGTGGACCATCGATGCCAAGGGCGGCAACGGCGATTCGATGGGCGGCTTCTTCAATGCCTGGGGCCTGGGCAACGCCCACTTCCCCGACCGTCCAGGCATGGCGCTGGTCGAGGGCGGCGGCTTCGAGGCGGTCGGCCACCTGGGCGACGCCTACGGCCTGCGCTCGGTGTTCGCCTTCGATCCCGCGCGCGGCAACGGCATGATCGTGCTGGCCGGCGGCAGCTCGCACGATCCGGAGCTGCAAAAGGGACGCTATTCGGCCATGGCGCGCTTCGAGGAACGCATCCTCAGCGCGCTCTACCTGCACGCCATCGTCGGCCAACGGGCGGCATCCTGATGCCAAGCGCCTGTTTATATACCTTGGTTATGGCGTCCGGCGCGACTTTCATTGGTCGTGATAGGGGCCAGCGCCTAAGCTCTGACCCCATGTTCAAGAAGAAGAGTGCAGGATGCAGCAGATAATCGTCATCGGCGGCGGCGTGGTCGGCCTGACCTCGGCCTGGTGGCTGGCCGAAGCCGGCTACCGCGTCACCGTGCTCGAACGCGCGCCGGAAGTCGGCAGCGGGTCCAGCTACGGCAATGGCGGGCAGCTGAGCTACCGCTACGTGTCGCCGCTGGCCGACGAGGGCGTGCCGCTCAAAGCCCTGCAGTGGATGTTCCAGGACACCGGCCCCCTGCACTTCCGTCCCGAGGCCGACCTGCGCCAGTACCGCTGGCTGGCCAGCTTTCTGGCCCACTGCCGCGCCGACGTCAACCGCAAGACCACGGCCAAGCTGCTGGAGTTGGGCGAACTGTCGCGCCAGGGCATGAAGCAGCTCGAAGTGACCATTCCGCTGGACGCATTCGACTGGCGCGACGCCGGCAAGCTGGTGGTCTACCGCTCGCGCGACCTGTTCGTGAAAGCGGCCGGCAAGGCCGGCGCCGGCGAAATCTGGTCCGCCGCCGAATGCGCCGCGCGCGAACCCTCGCTGGCGGCGGCCGAACCGCTGCTGGCCGGCGGCATCTATAACAGCGGCGAAGCGGTGGCCGACTGCCACGCGTTTTGCCTGGCGCTGGCCGACCGCCTGCGCAGCCATCCGCATTTCCAGGGATTCGTGGGCGGCGAGGCGCGCCGCCTGCTGGCCGAGGGAGGACGCATCACCGGCATCGAAGTGCAGGACGGGGCCGGCGTGCGGACGATAGCCGCGGACAGCTATGTGCTGGCGGCCGGCATCCAGAGCCGCAACCTGTCCGATACCGTCGGCGTCACCCTGCCGCTGTACCCGCTCAAGGGCTACAGCCTGACGGCGCCGATCCGCCCGGACGACGTGGCGCCGGAAATCAGCGTCACCGATTTCGAGCGCAAGGTGCTCTATGCCCGCATCGGCAGCAAGCTGCGCGTGGCCGCCATGGTCGACATGGTGGGCGAGGACCTGCGCCACAACCCGAAACGGGTGGCGGGACTGACGCGCCAGGTGCACGAGACCATGCCGCGCGCGGCCGACTATTCGCAGCTCTCGGTCTGGGCCGGCCTGCGCCCCGCCACCCCGAGCAGCGCCCCGATCATCGGCGCCACCCGCTACCCCAACCTGTGGCTCAACGTCGGCCACGGCCCGCTGGGCTTTACCTTCGCCTGCGGCAGCGCCGCCCTGCTGGCGGGCGCGATGCAGGGCGAGGCGCCCCCGTTCTCGCTCGACGGGCTGACGCTGCGGGGCTGAGCGCGCTTCGTGCCCCCGCCGGAAATGGCGGATAATGGCGCCCATGCCCAAAATGTCCACACCCGGGCCCTGTCCTTGCGGCGGGCCGTCGCTGGCCGCCTGCTGCGGCCCCTTCATCGAAGGCAGCGCGCTCCCGCCCACGGCCGAGGCCTTGATGCGCTCGCGCTATACCGCGTACAGCCAGAAGAACGAGCCCTACCTGATGGCCACCTGGCACCCCAGTACCCGGCCGAGCGAGCCCGTTATCGACGAAAAAGAGCCGATCCGCTGGCTGGGACTTGAGGTAAAATCTGCTTTACGTTTACGTCAACGTAAAGTAAATTTGCCGGACGATCCAGACAGCGACACCGTCGAATTCGTCGCCCGCTTCAAGGTGGGAGGACGGGCGCACCGGCTGCACGAAGTGAGCCGTTTCCAGCGCGAGCCCGACCCGGAAACCGGGACGCCGCGCTGGTATTACGTGGACGGCAGTTTTCCGACATAGAACAAGAGAAGAGACAGCATATGCCCCAGATCGAGAGCAAACTCAACCCGCGCGGCGACGACTTCAAGGCCAATGCGGCGGCCATGCAGCTGATCGTGGACGACCTGCGCGCGAAAGTCGCCCAGGTTGCACTCGGCGGCGGCGAAGCGGCCAGCGCCAAGCACCTCGCGCGCGGCAAGCTGCTGCCGCGCGACCGCGTGCAGATGCTGCTCGATCCGGGTACGCCCTTCCTCGAGTTCTCCCAGCTCGCCGCCTACGAGATGTACAAGGATAAGGATGGAGTCAGCGCGGCGCCAGCGGCCGGCATCATCACCGGCATCGGGCGCGTGGCCGGCCAGGAATGCGTGATCGTCTGTAACGACGCTACCGTCAAGGGCGGCACCTACTACCCGATGACGGTGAAAAAACACCTGCGCGCCCAGGAGATCGCCGAGCAGAACAACCTGCCCTGCATCTACCTGGTCGACTCGGGCGGCGCCAACCTGCCGAACCAGGACGACGTGTTCCCGGACCGCGACCACTTCGGCCGCATTTTTTACAATCAGGCGAATCTGTCCGCCAAGGGCATCCCGCAGATCGCGGTGGTCATGGGTTCGTGCACGGCGGGCGGCGCCTACGTGCCGGCGATGAGCGACGAATCGATCATCGTCAAGGAACAGGGCACCATCTTCCTGGGCGGCCCACCCCTGGTGAAAGCGGCGACCGGCGAAGTGGTCACGGCCGAAGACCTGGGCGGCGGCGACGTCCACACCCGCCTGTCGGGCGTGGTCGACCACCTGGCCCAGAACGACCTGCATGCGCTGTCGCTCGCCCGCACCATCGTGTCGAACCTGAACCGCGTCAAGCCGGTGCAGGGCGCGCTGCGCGAGAGCAGCGCGCCAAAATATGCGCCGGAAGAGCTGTACGGCGTGATCCCGGTCGATACGAGGAAACCCTTCGACGTGCGCGAAGTGATCGCCCGCGTGGTCGACGGCAGCGAATTCGACGAGTTCAAGGCCCGCTACGGCACCACGCTGGTGTGCGGTTTCGCCCATATCTACGGCATGAAGGTCGGCATCATCGCCAACAACGGCATCCTGTTCTCGGAGTCGGCGCTCAAGGGCACCCACTTCATCGAGCTGTGCTGCCAGCGCAAGATCCCGCTGGTCTTCCTGCAGAACATCACCGGCTTCATGGTCGGCCGCAAGTACGAAAACGAGGGCATCGCCCGCAACGGCGCCAAGATGGTCACGGCCGTGGCCACCGCCTCGGTGCCGAAGTTCACCGTCATCATCGGCGGCTCGTTTGGCGCCGGTAACTACGGCATGTGCGGGCGCGCCTTCTCGCCGCGCTTCCTGTGGATGTGGCCGAACGCGCGCATTTCCGTCATGGGCGGCGACCAGGCCGCGTCGGTGCTGGCGACCGTCAAGCGCGACGGCATCGAGGGCAAGGGCGGCCAGTGGTCGCAAGACGAAGAAGCCGCCTTCAAGCAGCCGATCAAGGAACAGTACGAGCACCAGGGCCACCCGTATTACGCGTCGGCGCGCCTGTGGGACGACGGCGTCATCGACCCGGCCGATACCCGCACCGTGCTGGGCCTGGGCTTGTCGGCCGCACTGAACGCGCCGATCGAGGACACGAAGTTCGGCGTCTTCCGGATGTAAAGGGAGCTTGACAATGGAATACCAGACGCTCACCATCGCCATCGACGACAAGGTGGCCGCCGTCACCCTGAACCGCCCGGACGTGCGCAACGCCTTCAACGAGCACGCCATCGCCGAGCTGGCGCTGGCCTTCGACGAGCTGGGACGCATTGACGCCGTGCGCGCCATCGTGCTGGCCGCGAATGGCCCGGCCTTCTGCGCCGGCGCGGACCTGAACTGGATGAAGAAGATGGCCGGCTACTCGCACAGCGAGAACCAGGAAGACGCCGCGCGCCTGGCCGACATGCTGCGCACGATCTACCTGTGCCCCAAGCCGACTGTCGCCAAGGTGCAGGGCGACTGCTACGCCGGCGGCATGGGCCTGGTCGCGGCCTGCGATATCGTCGTCACCAGCGACGTCGCCAACTTCTGCCTGTCCGAAGTCAAACTGGGCCTGATCCCGGCCACCATTTCGCCTTACGTCATCAAGGCGATGGGCGAGCAGGCGGCGCGCCGCTACTTCCTGACAGCCGAGCGCTTCGACGCGAACGAAGCCCACCGCATCGGCTTCGCGCACGAGATGGTCGCGGCCGACATGCTCGACGCCACCGTGGCCGGCATCGTGAAATCGCTGGTGACCAACAGCCCGCACGCCGTCTGTGAAGCGAAAAAGCTGGTGCGCGAGGTCGTGGGCCAGCCGGTCACCGACGTGCTGCTGGCCGACACCGCCAACCGCATCGCCGCCATTCGCGCATCGATGGAAGGCAAAGAAGGCGTGGCCTCCTTCCTCGACAAGCGCAAGCCGACCTGGCTGAACTGATACTGGAACGAACTTGAAGCCGCATACCTCTTCCGACTGGATCGCACGCAGCCTGCGCAGTGTGTGGCACCCGTGCACCCAGATGCAGCACCACGAAGAGGTGCCGCTGATCGCGGTCAGCCACGGCAAGGGCCCCTGGCTCTACGACCACGAAGGCCGGCGCTACCTGGACGCGATCAGCTCCTGGTGGGTCAATTTGTTCGGCCACGCCAACCCGCGCATCAACGCGGCCCTGAAGGACCAGCTGGACAAGCTGGAACACGCGATGCTGGCCGGCTTCACCCACGAGCCGGTGATCGAGCTGTCCGAGCAGCTGGCGGCGCTGACCGGCCATGCGCTGGGCCACGCCTTCTATGCCTCCGACGGCGCTTCGGCGGTGGAAATCGCCATGAAGATGAGCTTTCATTCATGGCGCAACGCCGGCCTCACCGCCAAGCAGGAATTCGTCTGCCTGCAGGGCAGCTACCATGGCGAGACCATCGGCGCGCTGTCGGTTACCGACGTGCCGCTGTTCAAGGATGCCTACGGCCCGCTGCTGCGCGCTTCGCATGTGGTCCCGAGCCCGGATGCACGCAATGCCATTGAAGGCGAGTCGGCCCAGGACGTGGCGCGCCGCGCCATCGGCGACGTGCGCACCCTGTTCGAAGCGCGCGGCGAGCGCATTGCCGCCATCATCGTCGAGCCGCTGGTGCAATGTGCGACCGGCATGGCGATGTACGACCCGCTCTACCTGGAGCTGCTGCGCGAGCTGTGCGACCAGCACGGGGTGCACCTGATCGCCGACGAAATCGCCGTCGGCTGCGGCCGCACCGGCACCTTCTTCGCCTGCGAGCAGGCCGCCATCTGGCCGGACTTCTTATGCCTGTCGAAAGGTATCAGCGGGGGCTACCTGCCGCTGTCGCTGGTGCTCACCAGCGACGCCATCTACCAGTCCTTCTACAGCCAGGACATCACGCGCGGCTTCCTGCATTCGCATTCGTACACCGGCAATCCGCTGGCCTGCCGCGCGGCGCTGGCCACGCTGCAGATCTTCGAAGACGACGACGTCTTGATGCGCAACCGCGAGCTGGCGACGAAACTGACCGTGGCGCTGGCGCCGCTGGCCGAGCACGACCGCACACGCCACTTCCGCCAGCACGGCATGATCTTCGCCTTCGATGCAGTGGAGCCCGACCCGGTCCGCGCGTCCAGCTTCTCGCGCCGCTTCTTCACCAGCGCGGTCGAGAACGAGCTGCTGCTGCGCCCGATCGGCCGCACCGTCTACCTGATGCCGCCCTACATCCTGAACGACGAAGAGATCGCCGGCCTGGCCGAGCGCACCCAGCGCGTCTTCGAAGCGGTGATCGCTCCCTAGCATGGACGCATTTCCAAACATCGTCGCCGCCATCGACCGCAAGCTCGACCTGCTTTCCGCGCACAGCCTCACGCGCCGGCTGCGCGTGGCCGACAGCGCCTGCGCCCCGCGCCAGGTCGTCGATGGCCGCCCCATGCTGGCCTTCTGCAGCAACGATTACCTGGGCCTGGCGGCCCACCCGAAGGTGGTCGAGGCGCTGCGCGAAGGCGCCAGCCGCTACGGCGCCGGCAGCGGGGCCTCGCACCTGGTCAGTGGCCATAGCCGCGCGCATGCGCTGCTCGAAGAGCGCCTGGCCGAGTGGCTATCGCCGCATATCGAGCGAGCCAGGGCGCTCTACCTGTGCACCGGCTACATGGCCAACCTGGCCATCCTCACCGCGCTGGGCGCCGACGCGGACGCCATCATCTTCTCGGAAGCGCTGAACCATGCCTCGCTGATCGACGGCGCCCGCCTGGCGAAAGCGGGCGTGACGGTCTATCCGCATGGCGATGTCGCCGCCCTCGAACGGCAACTGCAGGCCAGCAGTGCGGGCACGAAGATCGTCGTCACCGACAGCGTCTTCAGCATGGACGGCAACCTGGCGCCCTTGCCCGCGCTGCTGGCCCTGTGCGAGCGCCACGGCGCCTGGCTGGTGGTGGATGACGCCCACGGTTTCGGCGTGCTGGGAGAAAGCGGCCGCGGCGCGCTCGAGCATTTTGGCCTGCGCTCGCCGAACCTGGTCTACATGGGCACCCTGGGCAAGGCGGCCGGCGTGGGCGGCGCCTTCATTGCCGCGCATGCCAGCGTGATCGAGCTGCTGGTGCAGCGCGCGCGCCCCTACATCTACACCACCGCCGCCCCGCCGGCGCTGGCGCATGCGCTGCAGGCCAGCCTGGATATCATCGAGAGCCCGGAAGGCGTGCAGCGCCGCGCCCACCTGGCGGCCCTGGTCGACAAGCTGCAGGGCGCGCTGCGCCTGCGCCGCTGGCAGCTGGCGACGTCGACCACCGCGATCCAGCCCGTGATCATCGGCAGCAACGAGGACGCGCTGCGCGCCGCCGCCGGCCTGCACGAGCAGGGCCTGTGGGTGCCGGCGATCCGCCCGCCGACCGTGGCGCCCGGCACCGCGCGCCTGCGCGTGACCCTGTCGGCCGCGCACACGGTAGACGAAGTGATGCTGCTGGCCGGCGCGCTCAATGAACTGGAAAGGGCCACGACATGAACAATTTGAACGAGCCGAGGGCATTGACCCCGGACGTGATCGCGCCGGGTCATGCGGAGGGCGTCGCGGAAGTGGCGGAACCGGTGCGCGAGACCCAGCCCGAAGCGCTCGCAGCGGAGGGCATTCCCTCGCGCTTTTGCTGCTTCGTCACCGGCACCGACACCGAGATCGGCAAGACCCTGGTCTCCAGCGCCATCCTGCACAAGCTGGCCGCGAGCGGGCGCCGTGCCTGCGGCATGAAGCCGGTCGCGGCCGGCGCCACCATGGTCGACGGCGAACTGCACAACGAGGACGCCGACATGCTGCGCGCGGCCGGCAACGTGCACCTGCCCTCCAGTATCACGACCCCGTTCATGCTCAAGGAACCGGCCGCGCCGCATATCGCCGCCGCACTGGAAGGCGTGACCATCGAAGCCGTGCCGATCCTGGCCGCGTACACCGAAATCCACGCGGCGTCCGACGCCGTGGTGGTCGAAGGCGTGGGGGGCTTCCGCGTGCCCTTCAACGACGACTTCGACAGCGCCGACCTGGCCGCGCAACTGAACCTGCCGGTGGTGCTGGTGGTCGGCCTGCGCCTGGGCTGCATCAGCCACGCGCTGCTCACGGTCGAAGCGATCGTCGCGCGCGGCCTGGTGCTGGCCGGCTGGGTCGCCAATACGGTCGACCCGGACATGCGCTTCGAAGCCGAGAATATCGCGGCCCTGGAGCAGCGCATCCCGGCGCCGCTGCTGGGCCATGTGCCGCGCCTGCAAGACCCGTCGGCTGCCGCCGCCGCCGAATTCATCGACCTGTCGGGATTGCCGGGCTGGCATTCCCCACGCGTCTAGTCTCACAACGAAGGAAACGAAATGAGCCAACTTAACACCGTCGCCCTGCACCGCCCTGTCGCCGCCATCAAGCAGGCGGAAAACGCCACTTGGCCGCTGGCCGACGTGCTGGCGCTGTTCGAACTGCCGTTCCCGGAGCTGATGCACCGTGCCCAGACCCTGCACCGCGCGCATTTCCCGGACGGCGACGTCGAACTGGCCACGCTCTTGTCGATCAAGACCGGCGGCTGCGAAGAGGATTGCGGCTACTGCCCGCAGGCCGCGCGCTACGACACCGGCGTCGAGGCCAAGAAGATCCTCGACCTCGACACCGTGCTCGACGCGGCGCGCCAGGCCAAGGCCAGCGGCGCCACGCGTTTCTGCATGGGCGCCGCATGGCGCAGCCCGAAGGAACGCGACATGGAAAAGGTCGAGGCGATGGTCCGTGAAGTGAAGGCGCTGGGCATGGAAACCTGCGCGACGCTGGGCATGCTGGAAGAAGGCCAGGCCGAGCAACTGAAACGCGCGGGCCTGGACTACTACAACCACAACATCGACACCGCGCCCGACTTCTACGACAACGTGATCTCGACCCGCGAATACCAGGACCGCCTGGACACGCTGGGCCGCGTGCGCAGCGCCGGCCTGAAGGTCTGCTGCGGCGGCATCGTGGGCATGGGCGAGACGCGCGAGCAGCGCGCCGGCCTGATCGCCCAGCTGGCCAACCTGAACCCGTATCCGGAATCGGTCCCGGTCAACCACCTGGTGCAGGTGGAAGGCACGCCGCTGCACGGCATCGAAAAGCTCGACCCGATCGAATTCGTGCGCACCATTGCGGTGGCCCGCATCACCATGCCGGAAGCGCGCGTGCGCCTGTCGGCCGGCCGCCGCGAACTGGGCGAAGCCGTGCAGGCGATGTGCTTCATGGCCGGCGCCAACTCGATCTTCTACGGCGACAAGCTGCTCACCACCGGCAACCCGGAGGCGGACGACGACCGCGTGCTGCTCGAGAAGCTGGGCCTGAAGACCCGCGCCGCGACGCTCGATTCGGCCCCGAAAGCCGCCTGCGCCTGCTGAACCACGCTGCGGCCGGGGAGACACGGCCGCTCATAAACTGATCATCAAGAAGCGAAAGACAACGCATGTTCACCAAAATCCTCATCGCCAACCGTGGCGAAATCGCCTGCCGTGTCGCCGCCACCGCGCGCCGCATGGGTATCCGCACCGTCGCCGTCTATTCGGAAGCCGACGCGGGATCGAAACACGTGGCGGTCTGCGATGAGGCGGTGCTGATCGGCCCGGCCGCGGCCAAGGAAAGCTACCTGCGCGGCCAGAAGATCATCGAGGTGGCCAAGGCCACCGGCGCGCAGGCGATCCACCCGGGCTATGGCTTCCTGTCGGAGAACGCGGAATTCGCCGAAGCCGTGCAGGCCGCCGGCCTGGTCTTCATCGGCCCGCCGGGTTCCTCGATGCGCGCGATGGGGTCCAAGTCGGCCGCCAAGCAGCTGATGGAAGGCGCCAACGTTCCGCTGGTGCCGGGCTACCACGGCGATAACCAGGAACCTGGTTTCCTGCGCGAGCAGGCCGACCGCATCGGCTATCCGGTGCTATTGAAAGCCAGCGCCGGCGGCGGCGGCAAGGGCATGCGCGTGGTCGAGCGCTCGGAAGACTTCGAAGCGGCGCTGGCCTCGTGCAAGCGCGAAGCGATCAGTTCCTTTGGCGACGACAAGGTGCTGGTCGAGAAATACCTGATCCGCCCGCGCCACATCGAGATCCAGGTGTTCGCCGACACGCATGGCAACTGCATCTACCTGCACGAGCGCGATTGCTCGGTGCAGCGCCGCCACCAGAAAGTGCTGGAAGAAGCGCCGGCGCCGAACATGCCGCCGGACCGCCGCGCCGCCATGGGCGAAGCGGCCGTGAACGCCGCGCGCGCCGTCGGCTACGTGGGCGCCGGTACGGTCGAATTCATCGCCAACCAGGACGGCTCCTTCTACTTCATGGAGATGAACACGCGCCTGCAGGTCGAGCACCCGGTCACCGAGATGATTACGGGGACCGACCTGGTCGAGTGGCAGCTGCGCGTGGCCGCCGGCCAGCCGCTGCCGAAGAAACAGAACGAACTGGCGATCCACGGCCATTCGATCGAAGCGCGCGTGTATGCCGAGAACCCGGAAAAGGGCTTCCTGCCCTCGATCGGCACGCTGCGCCACATGGACACGCCAGCCGCCGTCGAGTTCGAGCTGGGCGGCTCGAGCCTGGACCCAGCGCCCGTGCGTGTGGATTCGGGCGTGCGCGAGGGCGACGCCATCTCGCCCTACTACGACCCGATGATCGCCAAGCTGATCGTCTGGGGCGCGGACCGCACCCAGGCGCTGGCGCGGCTGTCGCAGGCGCTGAGCGAATTCCAGATCGTGGGCCTGGCGACCAACATCGCTTTCCTCAAGCGCCTGGTCGAAGGCGACGCTTTTTCGACTGCCGACCTGGACACCGGCCTGATCGAACGCCATGGCGACACCCTGTTCCCGGCGCCAAGCGCCGCGCCGCTGGGCGCGCTGGCACTGGCTGCGCTGGCCCTGAGCCTTGGCGAAAGCCAGCGCGGCGCCGGCAATCCCGCCGAGCCGTGGGCGCAGGCCAGCGGCTGGCGCATGAACAGCGCCTACCGCCGCGTGCTGGGCTTTGCCGACGAGTTCACGGGCAAGGAAGGCGGCTACCAGGTAGGCCTGACCTACGCCTCCCACGGCTGGGAAATCGACGCCAATGGCGAGCGCCAGCCGCTCGCGCTGGTTCGCCGGCAAGGGGCCGAACTGACCATCCGTTTGGGCGAGACCTCGCTGCACGGCAGCGTGCGCCGCGACGGCGACTTGTTCCACGTCTTCACGGGCGGCCGTCATTTCACGCTGGCGTACAATGATCCGATGGCCCATGCGGGCGAGCAGGAAGCCGCCGGAGGCCGCCTGACGGCGCCGATGCCGGGCAAGGTCGTGGCCGTGCTGGCCGTGGCCGGCAAGGAAGTGAAGAAAGGCGAGGCGCTGGTGATCATGGAGGCCATGAAGATGGAGCATACGATTGCGGCGCCGAGCGACGGCCTGGTGGAAGAAGTGCTGTACCAGGTCGGCGACCAGGTCGCCGATGGGGCGCCGCTGCTGGCGTTCAAAGCGGCGTAACATCAGCCAACACGCACAACAATAACCAGAGGGGGAGTCATGCGCATCTTGCTGTATCGCGGCGACGGCGTGATCGAGCCCTGGGCGCGCGAATTCGCCGCCCTGATGCCGCAGGTGGACACCGTCGCCTGGCGCGAAGGCGAAGCCCTGCCGCCCTGCGACTATGCCGTACTGTGGAGTCCCACGCCGGCCCTGCTGGACCAGCTCGCGCACGTGCGCGCGATCTTCCTGATGGGCGCCGGCGTCGACGCCCTGCTCAAGCTGGGCGACGCGCTGCCGCCCGTTCCAATCGTGCGCCTGGGCGACGCCGGCATGGGCGTGCAGATGGCCGAATATGTCACGCATGCCGTGCTGCGCTATTTCCGCCGTTTCGAGGAATACGAGCAGCAGGCCCGGCACGGCGCCTGGAACCCGCTGCCACAGATTCCAAAACAGGATTTCCCGGTCGGGATCATGGGCCTGGGCAGGCTGGGCCTGCCGGTGGTCGAGGCGATGCGCCTGTTCGGTTTCCCGGTACGCGGCTGGAGCCGCACGCCCAAGGCTATCGAAGGCGTGGAGTGCTTCCATGGCCCCGATGGCCTGGACGCTTTCCTGCGCGGCACCCGCGTGCTGGTGTGCATGCTGCCGCTCACGCCCGAAACGTCGAACCTGCTCGACCGCCACAACATGGGCAAGCTGCTGCCCGGCGCCTATCTCATCAACGTTGCGCGCGGCCCGATCCTGGCCGAACCCGACCTGATGACCCTGATCCGCTCGGGCCACATCGCGGGCGCTACGCTCGACGTGTTCCGCCACGAGCCGCTGCCGGCGCCGCACCCGTTCTGGAACGAGCCGCGCATTTCCATCACCCCGCATATCTCGGCGCTGACGGTGCGCCATGACGCCGTGCGCCAGATCGCCGACAAGATCGCGGCATTGGAAAGCGGCCAACCGGTCGGCGACCTCGTCGACCGCCAATTAGGATACTAAAACAGCATGAACCAACCAGCCAGCTTGCCGAACAAGGTCAAGATTGTCGAAGTGGGGCCGCGCGACGGCCTGCAGAACGAGAAAGAGGCGCTGTCGGCCGCGGTGAAAATCGAGCTGGTCAACCGCCTGGCGCACGCCGGCTTTGCCAACGTCGAGGCGGCGTCCTTCGTGTCGCCGAAATGGGTGCCGCAGATGGCCACGAGCAGCGAGGTCATGGCCGGCATCGAACGCCTGCCCGGCACGATCTATTCCGCGCTGACCCCGAACATGCAGGGCTTCGAGGCCGCACTGGCAGCGAAGGCCGATGAGGTCGTGATCTTCGGCTCGGCCTCGGAAGCCTTCTCGCAAAAGAACATCAACTGCTCGATCGCGGAATCGATCGCGCGCTTCGAGCCGGTGGCCAAGGCCGCCAAGGCGAACAGGCTGCGCCTGCGCGGCTCGATCAGCACCGCCTTCGGCTGCCCTTACCAGGGCGCGGTCTCGCTGGAAGCCGTGGCCGACGTGGTGCGCCGCATGCGCGACCTGGGCTGCGACGAGATCGACATCGCCGACACCATCGGGGTGGGCACGGCGCGCCAGACGCAAAGCGTGATGCTGGCGGCCAGCCGGGAATTCCCGCTGCAGCAGCTGTCGGGCCACTTCCACGACACCTATGGGCAAGCGCTGGCGAACATCTATGCGGCGCTGGAAGTGGGCGTGGAGATCTTCCACTCGTCGGTATCGGGACTGGGCGGCTGCCCGTATGCGAAGGGCGCCACCGGCAACGTGGCGACCGAGGACGTGCTCTACCTGCTGCATGGCCTGGGGATCGAGACCGGCATCGACCTGGACCAGGTGGTCGACGCCGGGCAGTTCATTTCGCAGCAGCTGGGCCGCAAGGGCGCCAGCCGCGCGGGCAATGCCATCGCGGCCAAGCGGGCCGGTTGATCAGCCTTGATTCTGGCCCTGGCGGCTGTCAAGCCGGCCAGCGCCAGCCTCCGAGTGGCGCCAATCCCCCAGAAACGAAAAAAGCCGACAGTGTTCACTGTCGGCTTTTTTCTTAATGCTGGTCGGAGTACAAGGATTCGAACCTTGGACCCCCTGGTCCCAAACCAGGTGCGCTACCGGGCTGCGCTACACTCCGAAGACCAAGATCATATCGGCTCATCGTGCTTCGGTCAAGGTTTAAGGGCAAAATAAGTGACTCACCGTATTCTTTGGCTCGTCATTTCGACAATGATCAGGCGGACAATATTGTGAATTTCACAGCGCACGGCGACATGGGTGAGGACAGGGCGCGGGCAGACCGGCGCTTCCTTGCGGGCATTGGCGTGTCGATTGCGGTGCACGTGCTGATGATGTTTGCTTATCGCCACAGCGGGCCGGCCTTGCCCGCATTCGAGCCCGAAGCCGAGCCCCTGGTCGTGTCGATCCGGCCCGTGCTGCCGCCCGTGCCGCCGCGGGTGGAAGATGCGCCCCAGGCGCCGGCCGCGCGGGCGAAGCCGGTGCGCAGCACGCCTAAGTCGACGGCGAAGCGGGTGATTGCGGTGCCGGAATCACGGGAGCAGGAGTCGTCGGACGCGTTCGTCGTGCAGCAGCCGGAAGAATCGGACGCGACGCCGGACGACGCGCCGAAGTTCGACCTGGATGCGGCCAGGCAGACGGCGCGCGCGCTGGCGGGTCAGACCAAGCTGGGGCGGGAAGGAACGGCGCTGGCGCAGTTTCCGGATCCGCCGCTGGAGACGGAAACGAAGGCTGCGCGGGCGATCAGCAAGGCGAAGCGGCGCAATTGCAAGGATGGGATTCCGGGGGGATTGCTGGCGCCGCTGTTTTTGGCGATGGACAAGAAGGATAGTGGGTGTAAATGGTGATGCAATAGTTCGAGAGCTTGACCGCGTGGGCAGGAAACCTGCCCACCCTACGGACTGCGGCTGTTCTAGCCCTGGCTTTCCTTGATTTCCAAGGCGCGGTCGTACAAGGCGTTCTTCTTGCGGCCCGTGATCTGCGCCGCCAGGTTGGCGGCCTGCTTGACCGAGCATTCCGTTAGCAGGATCTGCAGGATGCGCTCGGCCTCGGCATCCTGGGCGTCCGTCTCGGCGACGGCGCCCTCCACCAGTACGACGAATTCGCCGCGCTCGCGGTGCTGGTCGGCCTGGACCCAGGCCAGCGCCTCCTTCAGCTCACAGCGGTGAATTTCCTCGAACATCTTGCTCAGCTCGCGGGCGAACACGACTTGCCGGGTCGGCTCGAAGGTGGCCACCAGGCCTTCGACGCATTCGACGATCCGGTGCGGCGCTTCATAGATGACCAGGGTCGAGGCCTCGCGCGCCAGCAGCGCCAGCGCCGATTCGCGCTGCTTCGGCTTGGCCGGCAGGAAGCCGACGAAGTGAAAACGGTCGTTCACCAGGCCGCTGGCCGACAGGGCCGTGATGGCGGCCGACGGTCCCGGCAGCGGCACCACGTTCAGGCCGGCGGCGCGTACCGCATCGACGATGCGCGCACCCGGGTCGGATACGGCCGGGGTGCCGGCGTCGGACACCAGCGCCACCCGTTGCCCGCCCTGCAGGCGCTCGACGATCTTGTCGGCCACCTCGCGCTCGTTGTGCATGTGCGCGGCAATCGTTTGCTTGGTCAGGCCGAAACGCTGCAGCAGCGCACCGGTCTTGCGGGTGTCTTCGCAGGCCACGACATCGGCGAGCGCCAGCAGGTGCAAGGCGCGCAGCGTGATGTCGGTGACGTTGCCGATCGGTGTAGCCACGACATACAGCGTTGCGGTAGGATAGGACTGCTGGGCCGCTTCGCCCATGACGGGTAGCCGGGCGATGTCGATGGTCTGCTGTTCTGTCATAAGGGGTTCCGATGCTGAAGAAAAATATCAAGGCACTGCTTGCGACAACTGCGCTGGCCTCGGCCGGCCTGCTGGCGGGATGCGGCAGTACGCCCTTGCCACCCGACACCGGCTGCGGCGTACCGGGCGGATTGTGCGCGCCCGCCGCGCCGAGTGCAAGTCCGCCGCCTAGCGAACCCGGCTATACGCCCCCTGCTCCGGTCGAACCTGCCCGCACCAGCCCGGTCGAACTGCCGCCCTCGAGCGATGGCCGCCCGCTCGCCGCCGATGTGCTTCCCCGGGCCGGCGTGCGCATCGCCCTGCTGCTGCCACTGGAGTCCGGCTCGCTGGCCCAGCCTGCCGAAGCGGTGCGGGCCGGCTTCATGGCCGGCTATGAGCGCGACCGCACCGGCGTCACCGTCAACGTCATTCCCACCAGCGATTCCACCCAGGCCACGCTCGATGCCTATGCCCGCGCCGCGCCGCAACACGACATCGTGGTCGGGCCGCTGGCCAGGCCCGCCGTGGCCGCGCTGGCCACCAGCGGCGTTGTCAGCAAACCCACCATTGCCCTGAACCATCCGCAGCTGGACGGCGCGCTGCCGCGCCAGATGCTGGTGGTCGGTCTCTCGCTCGAAGACGAGGCGCGCCAGGTCGCCGACTGGGCCGCCGCCGAACAGCCGGGCGGCCGCGCCCTGGTGCTCACCGGCCCGGCCACCTGGCAGCAGCGCCTGACCGGCGCCTTTACCGCACGCTGGTCGCAGCTGGGCCTGAACAATTCCGTGGTCGACCTGCCCAGCAGCGACGGCTATGTGGACGGCAACGCGCTGGCCGAGCTGCGTGCGCGCATGCAGGCGGATCCACCGCAACTGATCTTCGCGGCGCTCGACGCGGTGCAGCTGCGCCAGGTGCGCAGCGCCATCGGCACCTCGCTGCCCACCTATGGCACCGCCTCGGTCAATCCGGGACGCGACCCCGCGACCCAGGCGCCCGAGCTGGCCGGCGTGCGCATCCTCGACCTGCCCTGGACCGTGCAGCCCGAGCACCCGCTGGTGGCGAGCTATCCGCGCTGGGGCGGCGCCCTCGATGGCTTCGACATGCAGCGCCTGTACGCGCTCGGCATCGATGCCTACCGCATCGCGCGCGAGCTGGCCCTGCGCCCCACCGGCGCCTTCCAGCTCGACGGTGTCACCGGCCGCCTGTCCATCGACATGGGTAATGGCTCGGGCGCCCCTTCCTTCCGGCGCGTGGAGACCGGCACGGTCTACCGCGACGGCGGCAACTTCGAAGCGGCAGCTTTCGGGCGCTGACATGTGGCCGCTGCGCCTGTCGTTGCGGCAGGCCCAGGGCCGCGACTGGGAGCAGGCTGCCCTGCGCCACCTGAAACGCCAGGGCCTGCAGCCGGTCGAGGAAAATTTCCGCTGCAAGGGCGGCGAAATCGACCTCATCATGCGCGATGGCGAGACCCTGGTGTTCGTCGAGGTGCGCCAGCGCGCCGATAGCGAACACGGCGGCGCAGCCGCCAGCATCACGCCCGCCAAGATCCGCCGCCTGCGGCGGGCAGCACAGGTTTACCTGCTGCGCTTCCCCGTCACCCCGCCCTGCCGCTTCGACGTGGTCGCCATCGATGGCAACCGGGTCGAGTGGCTAGAGAATGTCATCATTGACTGATTGAAATGTAAGCAATTTTTACCGGGGTTGCCCGCCGGTGCTTGCTACTACACTATAATCCCCGGCTATGAATACTCAACGCATCCTCGCTCACTTCCAGGAGAGCGCCGACCTGAAAATGAAGTCGGCTGCTACTCTCGCCCAACCCATCTCGCAGGCGATCGAACTCATGTTCGGCGCTTTGTCCAACGGCAACAAGATCCTGGCCTGCGGCAACGGCGGTTCCGCTGCCGACTGCCAGCACTTTGCCGCCGAACTCGTCGGCCGTTTCGAGCGCGAGCGCTTCCCGCTGCCCGCCATTGCCCTGACCTGCGATACCTCGATCATGACGGCGGTCGGCAACGACTACAGCTTCCGGGAGATCTTCTCGAAGCAGGTGCAGGCTTTCGGCCAGGCCGGCGACGTGCTGCTGGCGATTTCGACCTCGGGCAATTCGGCCAACGTGCTGGCCGCGGTGGAAGCGGCGCTGGAACGCGAGATGCGTATCGTGGCCTTCACCGGCAAGGACGGCGGCGCGCTTGCCAAGCTGCTGACCGATGCCGATGTCCATATCAACGTGCCGCATGCACGTACCGCTCGCATCCAGGAAGTGCATCTGGTTGCGATTCACTGCATTTGCGACGGCATCGACGTCGCATTGTTCGGAGGAGATGAGAATGAATAACATGCGCCCGCTGGCCGGCCTGGTATCAAAAATCGTACTGGGCGCCGCGCTGGCTGCCTCGCTGTCGGGCTGCGTCGGCCTGGCCGTAGGCGGCGCTGTGATGACCGCTGTCTCTGCCAACGACCGCCGTACCATCGGCATGCAGACCGAAGACAAGTCGATCAACGTCAAGGCCGAGATCAAGATGCAGCAGCTCACCGGCGAGCATGGCCACGTCAACGTCACCAGCTACAACCGCAAGGTGCTGCTGACCGGCGAAGTGCGCGACGAAGCCATGAAGCAGGCGGCCGAGCGCGAAGTGCGCGCGATCGCCAACGTGATCTCGGTCGTCAACGAGCTGGAAGTCGCCGGCCCGTCGAGCTACACCTCGCGTTCGAGCGACGCCCTGATCACCACCAAGGTCAAGGCCAGCCTGGTCGACAAGAAGACCATCTCGGCCAGCTCGGTCAAGGTCACCACCGAGCGCGGCGTGGTCTACCTGATGGGCCTCGTCACGCCGCGCGAAGGCAATATCGCGGCCGATGTCGCCAAGGGCGTCGCCGGCGTGAACCGCGTCGTCAAGATCTTCGAGTACATCAGCGAAGAAGACGTCAAGTCGGGCCCGGCGACCTAAGCCTGCTTGCAGCGGCAGGACTGTCGGTCCTGCCGTTTTCTTATCCACTTCCCCATGACCGCATCCAACTCTTCCCGCTCCTGGTTCAGGCCCGCCGCCATCGGCGCGGTCGTGCTGGCGCTGGCCGGCATCGGCTACGCCTCGTTCAACACCAGCAGTGCCGCACCCGACGTCACCTTCATCAGCATCACCGGCGACAAGATCAGCACCCAGTCCATGCGCGGCAAGGTCGTGATGGTGAATTTCTGGGCGACTTCCTGCGTCACCTGCGTCAAGGAGATGCCGCAGATGGTCGAGACCTATGAGAAGTACAAGGGACAGGGATTGCAGTTCGTGGCGGTGGCGATGCAGTACGACCCGCCCAACTACGTGCTGAACTTTACCGAGACCCGCAAGCTGCCCTTCATCGTGGCGCTCGACTCGGGCGGCGACATCGCCAGGCAGTTCGGCGACGTCACCCTGACGCCGACGACCTTCCTGATCGACAAGAACGGCAAGATCATCAAGCGCTATGTCGGCGAGCCGGAATTCCCGGTCCTGCACAAGCTGATCGAGAAAGAGCTCGCCGGCTGATCCTTTACTTCGGGTAGAGGATCATCTGGGTGCAGCGAAACAGCGCAATCGTCTTGCCGCTATCCTTGTCGGTCACGACCGCATCCCATACCTGCGTGGTGCGCCCCAGATGCGCGGCGGTCGCCACCACGGCGATCGTGCCCTGGCGCGCCGTACCCAGGTGGTTCGATTTCAGTTCGATGGTGGTGAAGCTGTGTGCGCCTTCCGGCAGGTTGGCGATGCAGGCGTAGCCGGCTGCCGTGTCGGCCAGCGTGACCACGCTGCCTGCGTGCAGGTAGCCGTTCGGCGCCAGCAGGTGGGGCAGGACCGGCAGCTCGGCGCAGACGCGTCCTTCGGCTACTTCCGTGATGCGGATGCCAAGGTGGCCGGGGAGGTAGGGCTTGCCGAATTCGTTGAAGGATTCCGGGCTGTGTTTCGAATCGATGCTCACTGGTGTTTCCTGGGTTGTCGAAAAACCGAGATCGTACACCCTGCGCCTGCCGGCTGCAGGCCGGGCCATCAGGCAGCGGGTTGCGCGATCCGGTACAGCTTGCGGTAGGCCGAGGGCGAAGTGTGCAGGCTGGCGCGGAAATGCTGGCGCAGCGACAGCGCCGAGCCGAAGCCCGCCTGCTGGGCGATGTGGTCGATCGATACGTCGCTGCCTTCGAGCATGCGCTGCGCGTAGGCGACGCGCTGGTTCAGCAGCCATTGCTTGAACGAGGCGCCGGTCGCCTGGCGGAAGTGGCGGGTGAAGTTACGGCGGCTCATGGCGGCCCGCCCGGCCAGCGCATCGATGCTGTGGTCCTCGCCGAGATGCTCCACGATCCATGCCAGCACGACGGCGAACCGGCTGTCGCTGTGCGACACCGGCAGCGGACGTTCGATGAACTGCGCCTGCCCGCCCTGGCGGTGCGGCGCCACCAGCAGCTTGCGGGCGACACGGTTCGCGACTTCCGCGCCGGCAAGCCGGCGCAGCAGGTGCAGGCAGCAATCCAGGCCGGCCGCGACGCCGGCCGAGGTCAGGACGCTGCCTTCGTCCACATACAAGACCTCCCGGTCGACCTTCACCTTCGGATAGCGCGACACCATGGCGTCGGCGCAGCCCCAGTGCGTGGTCGCCCCCCGGCCGTCGAGCAAGCCCGCTTCGGCCAGCGGGAACGCGCCCAGGCACAGACCGATCACCGTCGCGCCGCGCGCATGGGCGCGTTGCAGCGCCTCGAGCAGCAGCGCCGGGGCAGGACGGCAGTCGTCGTGCCAGGCCGGCATGAACACGATGTCGGCATCCTCCAGCGCCTCCAGTCCCCGTTCGGCGGTAATGCCGAAGCCGGCCGAGGTCCGCAGGGGCCCGGCCTCGACGGCGCAGACCACGACGTCTAAGGCCGGCGCCGCCGGCTCGTCGCGCACCGTGCCGAAGACCAGGCAAGGCACGGACAAATGGAAAGGCGTGATGTCGTCGAAGGCGACGATGGCGACCCGGTAGCGCCGGCGCGGCAGTTCATGTGGAGGCATGGCCCGATTTTATCGCAGATCGTCCTTCAGGCCACTTTTCGTGCACGACCGCTGGCTTGAGAATGGCGTCAAGGAGAAGGCAGCTGCCTTCTTGCCAACCACACCACAGGACCCATCATGCGCTTTTCCCCCTATTCCATCCCCTTCGCCGCCGCCCTGGCCCTGCTTGCCGGGTGCACTACCCCGGCAGGCGCGATCGACCCGCAAGCCGGCACGGGCGCGGCGCCGGCCGTCCGCGTCCAGCAGATCCGCAATGCGACGCTCAAGGTCACGTATGGCGGCACGACCTTCCTGGTCGACCCGATGCTCGCCGCCAAAGGCGCGTATCCGGGCTTCGCGGGCACCTATAACAGCGAGCTGCGCAATCCGCTGGTGGAACTGCCCATGCCGGTGGACGAGGTCATGCGCGCCGATGCGGTGATCGTCTCGCACACCCACCTGGATCACTGGGACGACGCCGCCAAGCGCCTGCTGCCCAAGACCATTCCGGTATTCGCACAGAACGAGGCCGACGCGCAGGCGATTCGCAAGGATGGCTTCACGGACGTGCGGGTGCTCGGCAGCGCCACCGAGTTCCAGGGCGTGCGCCTGGCCAGGACCGGCGGCCAGCACGGCAGCGACGCCATGATGGCGTCGCCCGCGGGCGCCCTGCTGGGCCAGGTGTCGGGCATCGTGTTCCAGCGTCCCGGCCACAAGACCGTGTACATCGCGGGCGACACGGTGTGGCATGCGCAGGTGGACCAGGCCATCCGCAACTACCGGCCGGACGTGATCGTGCTTAACACCGGCTACGCCCGGCTGCAGGGCTTCGATGGCTCGATCATCATGGGCCGCGACGACCTGTCGCGCGCCTACCAGGCCGCGCCCGGTGCGACGGTCATCGGCAGCCACATGGAAGCCGTCAACCACATGATGCAAAGCCGCGCCGACCTGCGCGCGCATATCAAGGCGACCGGCATGGATGCGCGGCGCGTGCTGGTGCCGGAAGACGGCCAGGCTTACCAGTTCTGACCGGCAGCTGGTTCAACGGCGGCGGCGCGCGCCGCCGCCCTGCTTGTGGCCCCCGCCCTTCTGCCGCGCCGCCGTGTTCTGCTGCTGCAGCAGTGAATCGACCCGTTCCGATGCTTCGCGCGCCAGCTGCTGCGCCAGCTCGATACTCGGGAAGAATTCCGGCTCGCGGTAGCCCAGCCAGGCATAGGCCGAATACATGCGGCAGGTGTCCTCGACCTCCTGCAGGTTCATGTAGAACAGCTCCTGCGTGGGCGGGGTGAGCTTGCAGACGCGCTTCTTGGCCAGCGACAGGGCCCAGTGCTCCCAGGCGCTTTGCAGGGTCGGGACCCGGCTCGAAATCGGCACCAGGGACAGCATGAACTTGTCGGCCACGCTCAAGGGCAGCGTGTCGAGCCATTCGGCGCGTTCGTTCTGCTCTTCGGTGATACGCGGGTAGAAGAAGCCGTCCGGCACGTCGATGTTGTGCACGAAACGCTTGAGCAGCTTGACCAGCGAGGTCTCGCCCGTCACCGACGAGATGCGGTGCAGCTGCTCGAGCGAGGGCGCCACCGCGAAACCATTGGCCGCCACCGGCGGGATCTTCTCCTTCATCAGCGAGCGCATGACGGCATGGGTCTCGTCGTCGTAGCCGGCCACGAAACCTTCTTCATGCACGCCGTAGCGCCCTGCCCGGCCCGCAATCTGCTTGGCCAGCGCCGCCGAGATCTCTTCTTCCTCGACCCCGTTGTACTTGACCGCCGTGGTCATCACGATGCGGGCGATCGGCATGTTCAGCCCCATCGCCAGTGCGTCGGTGCCGACCACGATGTCGGCCTGGCCTTCGCGGAAGCGCTCGGCCTGGGCGCGCCGCACTTCCGGCGACAGGTTGCCGTAGACGGTGGCCACCGACAGGCCCTTCTCGGTGATCATGTCGCGCCACATCAGCACATCGCGCCGCGAGAAGGCAATCACGGCGTCGCCGCGCCGCAGGTTGCCGAGCTTGCGCACGGGCGCCGGCTCCATCGCCAGCGGTCCCATGCGCTTCAACACATGCACCTCGAGCGGCACTTCGAGGCGTTCGGCCAAGGCTTCGATGGCGCGCCGCGCTTCCGGTGCGCCGACCAGGAACACGGTCGACGCCGGCGCGCCGCACACGGCCGCGGTCCAGGCGGCGCCGCGGTCGCGGTCGGCCAGCATCTGGATCTCGTCGATGACGGCCACGTCGACCGGCGTCTTCGTGTCCAGCATCTCGACGGTGCTGGCGACATGGGTGGAGCCTTCGGCGATGCGGCGTTCCTCGCCGGTGACCAGGCTGACCTTGATTTCTTTGCCGTGCGGGCGCGCGGCTTGCAGGCGCTCGTAGTTTTCCAGCGCCAGCAGGCGCAGGGGCGCGAGATAGACGCCGCTGTCGGCCTTGGCCAGCGCTTCCATCGCGCGGTGGGTCTTGCCCGAGTTGGTGGGGCCCAGCAGGGCGATGAACTTGCGCTGCATGCGGCTGGCCACGTCGAAGGATTCGGGATACTCGGCCAGGTTGATGCTTTCCTTGGTGCGCGCCGCGTGGCGTTCTTCCTGCTCGCGCTCGACCGCATGCGCCAGGCGCTGCGTGATGCGCTGGAAGACGTACTCGGCCGGCTCCGAGGTTTCCAGCTCGTCGAGCACGTCGAGGAAGAGCATCGGGTTCCAGCCGAAATCGTCGGCCTCTTCGGCGATGTGGCGCACGAAGTCTTCGGCTTCGGTCTGCAGCTGCTCGAGCGCGTCGGGGGTGGCGCGTTCTTCCAGCACGTCGCGCCGGGCCAGCATGTCCATCTTGCGCCACTTGCTCGGCTTGGCCAGCACGCCGCGCGCGGGCACCAGGCGGTAGGGCACGCGCAAGCCTTCGTAGCGCACTTCGCCCGAGAAGCGCAGGAACACGCGGCCTTCCATTTTTACCAGCTCGATGCCGCGCTCGGCGAAGTCGAGTTCGCGCTCGAGGAAGTCGTCGTCGTGCTGGGTGTCGTCCGGGTCGGTAGGGGAATGGGTCATGGTCGCTTGCTTGATGTCTAGTTGCTATCAACTATATCGTAGCAAGCGCAGGTGCACCGTTGCGGCGCACGCGTGGAGTTGCAAGCGGGACGGCAGCGCCGCCCCGCATTGGCTGCTTAGGCGGCGACGCCCGCGTTATGCGCCTGCACGTCCGCGTGGTACGACGAACGCACCATCGCGCCCACGGCCGCGTGCACGAAGCCCATCTCGTAGGCGGCTTCCTCGAATTTCTTGAACTGGTCCGGGTGCACGTAGCGGCGCACCGGGAGGTGCGAGTTCGACGGCGCCAGGTACTGGCCGATGGTCAGCATCTCGACGTTGTGCTCGCGCATGTCGCGCATCACCTGCAGGATTTCCTCGTCGGTCTCGCCCAGGCCGACCATGATGCCGGACTTGGTGACCGCGTGCGGGTACAGCGCCTTGAAATCGCGCAGCAGCTCGAGCGAGTGCTTGTAGTCGGCGCCCGGACGGGCTTCCTTGTACAGGCGCGGCACGGTTTCCAGGTTGTGGTTCATGACGTCCGGCAGGCCGTCGGCGAAGATCGCCAGCGCCTTGGCCAGGCGGCCGCGGAAGTCCGGCACCAGCACTTCGATCTTGGTGTTCGGGCTCTGGGCGCGGGTCTTCTGGATGCACTCCACGAAGTGGCCGGCGCCGCCGTCGCGCAGGTCGTCGCGGTCGACCGAGGTGATCACGACATACGACAGGCGCAGGTCGGCGATGGTCTTGGCCAGGTTGCCCGGCTCGTTGACGTCGAGCGGATCAGGGCGGCCGTGGCCGACGTCGCAGAACGGGCAGCGGCGGGTGCACTTGTCGCCCATGATCATGAAGGTCGCGGTGCCCTTGCCGAAGCATTCGCCGATGTTCGGGCAGCTGGCTTCCTCGCACACCGTCACCAGGTTGTTGGCGCGCAGGATGTCCTTGATCTCGTAGAAGCGCGAGGACGCGGTCGCGGCTTTCACGCGGATCCAGTCCGGCTTTTTCAGGCGCTCGGCGTCGGCGATCGGCACGATCTTGATCGGGATGCGCGAGGTCTTGTTGGCGCCTTTTTGCTTGTCGCTGGCGTTGTAGACGGGAGCCGCGACGTCGCCGGCGTTGGTGGTTTCGGTAGTCATAGGCTCGTGCCCTGGCGGGCTTCCTTTAGAGGTTGTTCGTTGCCGGCCCGGCCGCTTCGGCCGATGCCAGTTGGCGCACCAACTCGCGCGCCAGCGCCTGCTGGACATCCTCCAGCGGGGCTTCCACACCCATCGTGCGCATGTCGACCGTGGCCAGGCCAGAGTAACCGCACGGGTTGATCCAGGTGAACGGGGCCAGGTCCATCGCCACGTTCAGCGACACTCCATGGTAGGTGCAGCCGTTGCCGCGTACCTTCAGGCCAAGGGCGGCGATCTTCGCACCCTTGCGCGGGCCGCCTGCCATGTAGATGCCGGGCGCGCCGGCGACACGTTCACCCGCGAGATTATACGCCGCCAGCACATCGATGACCGCCTGTTCGATTTTCTCCACAAACTGGCGCGCATACAGCTTGCCGCCCGGTTTGTTGCGGCGCAGGTCCATCAGGAGGTAGATCACGACCTGGCCGGGCCCGTGGTAGGTCACTTCCCCGCCGCGGTCGGTCTGGACCACGGGCACGCCGTGAGGCGCGAGCACGTGGGAGGGATCGGCGCCCAGGCCCAGGGTGAACACGGGCGGATGCTCGACGATCCACAGTTCGTCCTGCGACTCGGGCGTGCGCGCGTCGGTAAAGGCGCGCATCGCGGCGAAAGTCGGTTCGTAGTCGGCGCGGCCGAGCGCGCGGATGAGCGGCGTGGCAGGACGGGTCGGGAGCATGGGTATCAAGCGGGAATATGGACAGCCCTGCCATTATAAGCCAGCGCGATGGCTCGCGCCTGCCAGGGCCCTTCCCGCTGTGGCTTTACAGCACCATCTTGACCATGGCGTGGGTCGACAGGGCGCGGTAGACGTCGTCCAGCATTTCGCGGCTGGTCACCCAGACGTTGACGGTCAGGCCGGTGTAGTTGCCTTTGGACGAAGGACGCGTTTCCATCTTGCCGGCGTGGAAAGTCGGATCGAAACCGGTCACGATCTCGATGATGGTCGGCGCGAAGTCGATATGCGTCGGCCCCATCACCTTGATCGGGAACTCGCTCGGGTATTCGATGAGGGAATCTTTGGGGTCGATGAGGCTATCTTTCGGGTCCATGGCGTTTTGTCCTGTGCAAAGCAGCATTGTAGCTGCTTCAATATGGTGCTGCACTGCCGGAAAAAAAGAGGCCGGCATGTAGCCGGCCTGAACTATTTCTATCTACCTGGGAGAAATAGCGGGACATTCGGGCCGCTCGGAGCAGCGCTGCTGCCTCGAGCGAGTGATGCCACTTTACCCAGACCGCATCCACGCTGCGAGCGGTTTGAGACGAACTGCGTTTTGCCGCGATGGGCGGCGCAAACCGCGGAATAAACGGCATGCACGCGTAAAAAGGGCCGGATGCTTCCATCCGGCCCTGCCTGTTCAGCGTTCCAGCTCGCCCATGCCGCGTGACTCACTGCGCACGCGTCCTTCCCGGCGGCCCGGCGGCGGGCCGGACTGATCCGGCGCCGGTGCGGCCACCGCGCGTGGCGGAGGGGGCGCCATCATCTGGGGCGGCGGCGCGGCAGGGCGCGGCGGCGGCGCCATGACCTGGGGCGGTGGCGCCTGCACCTGGGCCTGCACCTGCGGCTGGGGCATGGCTTGCGGGCGCTCGCGGCGGCCTTCGAAGCGCTCGCTGCGGTCGGCCCGGTCGAAGCCTCCCCGATCGTCGTCGCGTTCACGGCGCCAGCCCTGCGGACGGGAGGGCTGGACCACCGCTGCCGGCGCCGGCGCCGTCGTGATCACGCCAGGCTGGAAGGTCGGCTGGGGCGCAGGTGCAGGCGCTGCCGCCACCGGCGGCGGATTTGTGCTCAGCACCGGCTGGCGCTGGCTGCGGCCGAAGCGGTCGTCGTTGCGGCCGCGGTCATCGCGGTCGAGCCGGTTCGGGATGCCGTCGCCATCGCGGTCGCGGTCGACGCGGTTGCGGATGCCGTCGCCATCGCGGTCGCGGTCGGCGCGGTTCGGGATGCCGTCGCCGTCTCGGTCGCGGTCGACCCGGTTGCGGATGCCGTCGCCGTCGCGGTCGCGGTCGACGCGGTCGGGGATGCCGTCGCGGTCGAGGTCGCGGCGCGCGCCAGGGCCGCGCCAGCCCTGTGGCGGCGGCGGGGCCGCACCCGGCGTGCCGGGAATGACCAGCTGCGGCGTGGCGCGCGGCACGTTCGATACCACGACCTGACCGCGCCCGCCGAAGTTCGCGTGCGGGACCACGGTCAGGCCGCGCTGGCGGAAATCGGGCCTGCCGTCGCCGTCGCGGTCGCGGCGGTCGTCGTTGCGGCGGCCGTCGCGGTATCGCCAGCTGTTCATGCGGCGCAGGCGTTCGTCCGACAGCCGGTAACCCGGCACGAAATGGTCGCGCGGGCCGAGCGGATACCAGCCGGTCGCCGGACGCGAGCCATGCAGGTTGAAATTCACGTTCCAGCCGCTGCCGCCGACCCAGCCGACCAGCGCCGGCGCCCAGATCGGGCGGCGCTCGCGGTGGCCGGGCGCCCAGGCCCAGCGGTTGCGCACGTGCACCCAGCGGCCGTAGTGCGAGGGCGCATAACCCCAGGGCGCGTTGTCGACCCAGGTCCAGCCCCAGGGAGCGATCCAGGTCCAGCGGCCGTCGCGGTAGGGAACCCAGCTGGTGGCGACCTGCGGCAGCCACAGCGCGCCGTATTCGGCGTCGTCCTGCCAGGTGCCGTGGCGGTCCAGCTCTTCGTAGCCGGTCATCTCGGTGGTGACATAGCGGGTCGAGCGCGCGCTGTCGTCCTGGCGGTCGCGCGCCAGTGCCCAGTCGTCGAAACTGTCGCGCCGGGCCTGCAGGGTGCGCACATCGTCGTCGCGCAGCTCGGCGCTGCGGCCGGCGCGCACCGTCAGGCTGGCGCCGCCGCCATCGACCTGGGCTTCGCCGTCGAACACGCTCACCACGCTGGTGTCGCGCACGCGTTCGGCGTCCACCCGCAGGCGGCCCGGCTGCAGCATGCGCACCCGTCCCTGCGGCGTGACCAGCTCGAATTCGGGCAGCACCTCTTCGCTCAGGATGCGCACGCTCGCGCTGCCGTAATGCAGGCGCAGGCGTACGCTGTCGTCATCGAGCTCGGTGACTTCGAGCGAGCTGTCGCCGTCGATCCGGATCGCGGTCGAGCCGACCCGCACTTCGCTGCGGCCGTTGGGCGCGGTGGTGATCAGGTTGCGGGTGGTGACCGGCCAGTTGACCAGCGCCTCGGTGGCGGTGTCGCCCACGCCGGTGCTGATGCTGACCTTGCCCTGGGCGAGCGAGACGCGGCCGACGCGGCCCGGCGGCTCGGTGTCCAGCGTGCCTTGCGCCAGCGCGGCAGTGGATAGCGCCGTGAACGCGAGCGTCACGGCAGTCTTGGCGAATCGATTGTTCATGGTGTGCTCCGGCTGGAGGTCTGCAAAGGGCGTGGACGAAGTGCGGCTACCAGATTACAACGCACGAGGGCGCACGCGACTACGGTACTTACAGAAAGTTGCAACTGCTGGGTAGCGGATGCACAGGCCGGGGCCTCAGGCAGGGCGGCGCCCCGGCTCGACCAGGAACAGCAGGGAACCCATCAGCACCAGCACGGCGCCGAAGACGCGGTTCTGGATCTTGACGGCGCGCACGTCGCGGAAAAATCGCTGCATCGACGAGGCCAGCGCGGCGTAGCCGTGCATGACGATCGAGTCGATCGTCACCATGGTCACGCCGAGGATCGCCAGCTGGGGCAGCAGCGGCGCGTCCTTCGAGATGAACTGCGGCAGCACCGCCACCATGAAGATGATGCCCTTCGGGTTGGTGGCATTGGTGAGGAAGCCGGTCATGACGCGCTTGCCGAAGCTCGGGTGCGCGGCCAGGCCGGCGGTGTCCACCGAGGTCGCTTCGGCCCTGGCGCGCCAGGACTGGATGCCGAGCCACATCAGGTAGAGCGCGCCGATGGTCTTGACGATCGTGAAGGCCAGGCTGGACGCCAGCAGGAGCGAACCGACGCCGGCGCCGGCGATGACCAGCACCAGGATCAGGCCGAACTGCAGCCCCAGCACGGTGGCGCTGGCCTTTTTCAGGCCGTAGGCAAGCCCGTGCGACATCGACAGCACGGCGCCGGAACCGGGCGAAATGGCGATCAGGCTGCCGGCGATGACGAAGGCGATCCAGGTGGCGAAGCTCATGCTGGGAGCGGGAAGAGGGGGAAGAGGGAGAAACAAAAGGGGCCGGCGCGCGCGTCCGGAGTGACCGGTGCGCAGCGCAAGCCCTGGGTACTGCTTACTTCTTCTTTGGATTGACAGCGGCCTTCAGGGTCGCGCCTGCAGCGAAGCGTGGGGACTTCGATGCTGCGATCTTGATGACGTCGCCGGTTGCCGGGTTACGGCCCTTGCGCGCAGCGCGCTTGGTGACCGAGAAGGTGCCGAAGCCGGTGATACCGACGGTGTCACCTTTCTTCAGGCGCTCGGTGATGATCTCGATGATCGTGTTCACGGCGCTATTGGCGGCAGCGCCGGACATCTCGGTGCGCTTCGCGAATTCCGCGATCAGTTCGCCTTTTTTCATAAGTCTCTCCGGGGTTAAAAGAGCGGGAAGATTAGCATAAATATTGCTATGTGTAATCTCGCTCGCCGGAGGCGAATCCAGCCCCGTCTTTAAGCGAGCCCGGTTTCACCGACCGGAGCGGCCAGGCGGTGGCGCAAGGCGGCGTTGATCAGGGTCTGGTAGCCGGTACCGCAGCGCTCGGACAGGTTGCGGAACTCGTTCAGGACTTCGTCGTCGAGGTAGATCGTGATACGGGTCTTGCGCTTCGGCGGACGGGCACGGCGTGGTGCGGCGACGTGGACGGCCTGCAGGGTCGATTCGGTATTCATGGCGTCTCCTTCGGTGGGCGAGGCTGCAGTACCGCAGCCAACAGTGTGCAATATACGGTCGCACCCGCGCCAGCACCCGCCAAAAGCGACGAGATGCAGATTTACGCGACTGGAATGCAAAAAGCCGCGCTGAACCGTGTGACTGCGGATCCCACCTCCGGTAAGATGATGCTAACTTGACACAATTGGAGCAATCAATGGCTGGTAGCCTGTTGTTATTACTGGACGACATCGCAAGCGTCCTCGACGACGTCGCGGTGATGAGCAAGGTGGCGGCGAAGAAAACCGCCGGCGTCCTCGGGGACGACCTGGCACTCAACGCCCAGCAAGTCACCGGCGTCAATGCCGAGCGCGAAATCCCCGTGGTCTGGCAGGTCGCCAAGGGTTCGTTCAAGAACAAGGCGATCCTGGTGCCGGCGGCGCTGGCCATCTCGGCCTTCGTACCCTGGCTGATCACCCCGCTCCTGGTCATCGGCGGCGCCTTCCTGTGCTTCGAGGGCGCCGAAAAGCTCGCCCACAAATTCCTGCACAAGGAAGAAGACGCCCAGCACAAGGCCGAACTCACGGCCGCCCTGGCCAATCCCGCGGTCGACATGGTCGCCCTGGAAAAGGACAAGATCAAGGGCGCGGTGCGTACCGACTTCATCCTGTCGGCGGAAATCATCGTGATCGCCCTGGGCACGGTGGAAAACGCGCCCTTCAGCCAGCAGGTCATGGTGCTGGTCACCATTGCGCTGGCCATGACGATCGGCGTCTACGGCCTGGTGGCGGCCATCGTCAAGATGGACGACGCCGGCCTGTACCTGAGCCAGAAGGCGGGCGGCCTGGCGCGCAACACCGGCAAGCTGCTGCTGGCCACGGCGCCGCGCCTGATGAAAGTGCTGTCGGTGGTGGGTACGGCGGCCATGTTCATGGTCGGCGGCGGCATCATCGCCCACGCCTGGGCGCCGCTGCACCACTTCTCGGAAAATGCCGCAGGCATGACGGCGGGCGTGCCGGCCATCGGCGGCGTGCTGGCCGCGATCACTCCGACCGTGGTCGATGCGATCGCCGGCGTCATCGTCGGCGCCCTGGTGCTGGCGGTGGTGACCGTGGTGCAGCGCATGCGCGGCAAGAAGGCCGTCGCCCACTGATTCAGCGGCTTGCGGCATCGGAAAACGCGCCCTCCGGAGACCGGGCGGCGCGTTTTTTCTGTCTAGCCTAGACTGACGGTGCCGGCGGTTCATCCTTGCGCGTGAGGGCGGTGCCGGCAGCCAGCCCGAGCGCCAGGGCGGCATACACGATCGCCAGGCCCGGCGTGGAAATATGCTTTTCGTAGCCGGGATGGAAGCGCTTGGGCGTGAGCTTGTAGTCGGCAAAGGCGGCAAAGGCCGAGGTGGCGGCGGAAGCGGTCAGGATGCCGACCGGCGTCTTGCGGTCGAGATATTTACCTGCCACTTTTTCGAACACGATCGACCAGAAGGTGGAGCTGGCGTGGTGGATCAGGTAGCCCGGCACGGTGTAGCGCAGCGAGGCGCCGGTATGGCGCGCCGCCTTGTCGCCGTGCACGTAATGGCTGATCGCATTCGTCGGCGCCAGGGCGCTGCCGGTTTCCTTCTTGCCGACAATGGCCAGTGCGACCGTCGAGAGAATGCTGGAAGCGGCGCCGGAGACGAGGCCGCGCTGTAGTGTCGTGGTCCAGTTTTGCATGAAGTCCCCTTGAAAATTGGTGAAAGGAAGCGTGGATGCGGATTTTGCTGACGGGCGCCAATGGCTTCATTGGACAGCACCTGCTGCGGGCGCTGCTGGCCGAAGGTCACCACGTCACATGCGCAGGGCGGCACGTCCCAAAGACTGACGATCCGCACCTGGCCGGCATCCATGCCGACTTCGCCCACGATACCGAACAATCCACCTGGCTGGCGCGCCTTTCCGGCATCGAGGCCGTGATCAATACGGTCGGCATTTTCCGGGAGCAGGGCAGCCAGAGCTTCGAACGCCTGCATGTCGAGACGCCGCGCGCATTGTTCGCCGCCTGCGCCGCGTCGCCGAGCGTGAACATGGTGATCCAGTTCTCCGCCCTGGGCGCCGACGAGCACGCCGACACCCGCTACCACCTGAGCAAGCGCGCGGCCGACGATTACCTGGCTTCGCTGCCGCTGCGCGCATATATCGTGCAGCCCTCGCTCGTGTACGGCCCGGACGGCGCCAGTGCGCGCGTGTTCCGCCTGCTGGCCAGCATGCCGTTGACGGTGCGTTTCGGCACGGCGCCGCAGCTGGTGCAGCCCATCCATGTCGACGACCTGGTGCCGGCGGTCGTGAAGCTGCTGGACCAGCGGCCACCGGAGCCCAACGGGACGGCGCTGCGCGTGCCGCTGGTGGGGCCGCAGGCCATGCCGTTTATGGACTACCTGCAGGCACTGCGTGCGGCGATGGGCATGGGGCGGCAACGCGTCGTCGCTTTGCCAGGCGCGCTGGCACGGCTGGCGGCGAAAATGGGGCGCTGGCTGCCCGGCGGCCTGCTCGATGAGGACGCGCTGCGCATGCTCGACCGCGGCAATGCGGGCGACGTGTCGATGACGACACGGCTGCTCGGGCATGCGCCGCGGCCTGTGGCCGACTTCATCGTCGATCCCGGCGCCGAACGCACCCGCGCCAAGCTCGGCTGGCTGCTGCCCGTGCTGCGCTTGAGCATTGCATTCGTCTGGATCGCCACCGCCATCGTCTCCTTCGGCCTGTATCCGGTCGAGGGCAGCTACGCGCTGCTGGCGCGCACCGGCATTCCCACCGCCTTGCAGCCCCTGATGCTCTACGGCGCCGCAGCCTTCGACCTGCTGCTGGGCCTGGGCATCCTGTTGCTGGGGCGCCGGCGCCGGCTATGGCTGGCGCAGCTGGCCCTGATCGGCTTCTATACCGTCGTCATCGCCATCAAGCTGCCGGAATTTTTGCTCCACCCTTACGGGCCGCTGACCAAGAACTTGCCGATGCTGGCCGCGATCTGGCTGCTCTACGAACTCGAGGAAGATTGAACATGGACTACGTCGTCGTCAAATGGCTGCACATCCTGTCGTCGACCTTGTTGTTCGGCACCGGTATCGGGTCGGCCTGGTACATGCTGTTCGCGAACGTCAGCCGCGACGTGCGCGCGATCGCCGTGGTGGCGAAATACGTGGTCGTGGCCGACTGGCTGTTCACGGCCACCACCGTCATCCTGCAGCCGGCCACGGGCTTCTACATGATCCACCTGGCCGGTTATCCGCTGCACAGCACCTGGATCATGTGGTCGATCGCCTTGTACGTGCTGGCCGGCGCCTGCTGGCTGCCGGTGGTATGGCTGCAGATCCGCATGCGCGACATCGCCCAGGAAGCGGCGCGCACCAATACCGAACTCACACCGCAGTACTGGCGCTATTTCCGCATCTGGGTCACGCTGGGCGTGCCGGCCTTCATCGCCTTCGTCGTCATTTTCTGGCTGATGGTGGCCAAACCTGCGTGAACCCGACCCACCCATTTTTTTCAAGGAGAACCCCATGCGGGCTTACCAGATTCTTCCCGGCGCGAACATCGACGCCCTGCAGTGCGTGGATTACCCGGACCGCGACCTGGCACCGGGCGAGGTGCGCATCCGCGTGCATGCGGTGTCGCTCAACTACCGCGACCTGATGGTCGCCAGCGGTAACTACCTGGTCACGGTGGACGACCCGATCATTCCTTGCTCGGACGGCGCCGGCGAAGTGCTGGCCACCGGGCCGGGCGTCACCCGTGTGCAGGTGGGCGACCGCGTGGTCGGTTCCTTCTTCCCGCACTGGATCGATGGCCGGACCTCGGCCGACAAGATCCGCCGTTCGCTCGGCGGCGACATCGACGGCATGCTGGCCGAAGAAGTGGTGCTGCACGAGGACGCAGTGGCCAAGATCCCGGCGGGCCTGAGTTTCGTGGAAGCCTCGACCATGCCCTGCGCCGGCGTCACCGCCTGGAATGCGATTTTCGTCTCCAGCAACGGCATCAAGCCCGGCGACACCGTGCTGCTGCTGGGGACCGGCGGCGTCTCGGTGCTGGGCATGCAGCTGGCCAAGGCGGCCGGCCTGCGCACCATCATCACCTCGTCGAGCGACGAGAAGCTGCAGCGCGCCCGCGAGCTCGGCGCCCACCACACGATCAACTACCAGGAGATCCCGGAGTGGCACGAGGAAGTGCTGGCGCTCACGCAAGGCAAGGGCGCCGACGTGGTGCTGGAAGTGGGCGGCAAGGGAACCGTGAACCGCTCGGTATCGTCGGCGGCGATGGGCGGGACGGTGGCGATCATCGGCGGCGTGAGCGGCTTCGGCGGCGAGGTGAACCCGGCCTCGCTGCTGGCCACGGCCAAGCGCCTGGTGGGCATTTTCGTTGGCAGCCGCGCGATGCTCGACGACGTGATGCGCTTTGCCGACGTGGCCGGCATCAAGCCCGTGATCGACCGCGTGTTCCCCTTCGGCCAGGCCAAGGAAGCCTATCGCTACATGGAATCGGGCTCGCACTTCGGCAAGGTGGTGATCGACGTCACCGACCGCTCTTGACTAGCGCTTGACCGGCACCAGCTCGATCTCGAACACCTTGGGCCACAGCTTGCCGGTGACGAACAGGCGCCGGCGCTTGCTGTCCCAGGCGATGCCGTTCAGGACGGCGTCCGGGTCGGCCGTGCCGCGCTGGGCGGGCGGCAGCAGGCCCTCCAGGTTGATCACGCCCTTGACCTTGCCGCTGGCAGGATCGATGCGCACGATCAGGTCGCTGCCCCAGACGTTCGCGAACAGCTCGCCGTCCACCATTTCGAGCTCGTTGAGCTGCGCGATCGGCCTGCCTTCGTGCGTGACCTGGATACGGCGCAGTTCCTTGTAGCTGTTGGGGGCGAGGATGCGGATGAAGGCGCTGCCGTCGCTCATGTAGACGTGTTTTGCATCGCTGGCCAGGCCCCAGCCTTCGCCGGTGTACTTGAAAGTGTGCTTCAGCTTGAAGCTCTTCATGTCGAATACATAGCCGACCTGCGAAGTCCAGGTCAGCGCCACGATGTCCTGGCCGACCGGGGTCGAGCCTTCGCCGAAGACGTCAAGCGGCATGTGGGCCTGCTGCACGACCTTGCCGCTGCCCAGGTCCACCTTGCGCAGCGTGGAACTGCCGGCGCGGCCGGTGGTCTCGAACAGGTGGCCGTCGCGGAAGAACAGGCCCTGGGTGAAAGCCTTCTGGTCGTGCGGGTAGGCGTTCTTGACGACGAAGCCGTACAGGGGCACGGCCGCCTGGGCGGCGCCGGCGAGCGTGCAGGCGAGGGCGAAGGGGACGAGTCGTTTCAGCATGAAATAGGTGGTCGAAAGCCGGCAGCCGACTGTAGCACGATTCAGAACAGCGACAGGTTCGGCGACGGTTCCGGCGCCGGCGCCTTGCGCACCGTTTGCGGCGCCGGCCAGTCCTTCATGCGTGCCGGGGGATAGGGCCGCAGGAAGCTGCGCGCCACCTCGACGTCGCGGCAGGCCAGCCAGTCTTCCACTTCCTCGGGTGCGATCACGACCAGCGAGCGCTTCTCGTCGCCCGGCTTGTGCATGCGCGACATGAGCGGATGGTCGTCGGCATTGATCGTGATCTGGGTAAACGAAGACGACAGCGAGCCATCGGCCTCGCTCCACTCGCGCCACAGGCCCGCAACAAAGAACAGGCTGTCGTCCTGCATCCCGATCGCGTGGCGCTGCGCGCGGCCGCTCTCGTAGCAGGGCTCGTAGAACCAGGCCATGGGCACGGCGCACAGCTGCAGCCGGCGCCAGGCTTGTGCGAACGAGCGCCGCTCCCCCAGCGATTCGGCGCGCGCATTCATGGTGTCGAAGGGCTTGACCCCAGGCGGGATGTGCCGGCGCGGCACCATGCCGTAGCTGGCCAGGCAGGGCGCCAGGCGGCCCTCGCGGCTGCGCCTGACGATCGGGGCAGCATAATCCTTCCAGACTTCGTCGGGCCAGCGCCAGTCGGCCGGCAGCTCGCTGAAGGCGCCGAGGGTGCCGAATTGCTCGCGGGTGGGGGTGTGGTAGTTGACGCACATGATGTGGCCAGCATAGTGCGGCGCGCGCGCCTTGGCAACCTGGCCGGGGACTAGAAGTAGGCGATCAGGCGCCCGGCGGCGATCACGCCGATCCACAAGGCCAGCGACAGCAGGGCGTGCAGCAGCGCCGCCGGCGGCGCCCGTCCGGCCCAGGCATCGGCATGCCGGTACGGCCCCGCATGGAAGACGAGGGCGTTGACGCCGGCCAGCAGGATCAGGCCGAGCTTGACGAGGAAAACGCGGTTGGCCAGCAGCGCCAGCGGATCGGCGATGAACAGCAGCAGCCCGGTGGGCACGACCAGCAGCATGCTGCCCGCCGACCAGGGCAGCAGGTGGCGCGCCAGCGCCTTCACCGGGAGCTGGCGGCCGAAGCCGAGCAGGCGCAGGTCGAACATCGCCACCGCCCCCACCAGCACGGCAAAGCCGAGGATGTGGAGCGTTTCGACCAGCGGGTACAGCCAGGCGTGTTCGCGCAGGGCCAGGGCCAGCGGCAGGGAGGCGGCCCAGCTGGCCGCTTCCTGCATGGTCAGCGCAGCTCCGTGGTCTTGTCCTTGATCGTGATGCGCTCGGCCCGCAGTTCGTCGGCCTTGCTACGGTGGGCATAGCCGACCACCGTGGCCTGGGCGCCGACGGCGAGGTTCTCCTTCGGCAGGCCGCGGTTTTCCATGCGGCTCGGCGGCGCCAGCACCACCACCCAGGTCTTGTCGGCCGTCTTGAGCCGGACGAAGCCATGCGGCTGCATGTAGCCGGACTCCTCGATGGTGCCGGCCAGCGTGAGCGGCTTGTCGGCGTTGTACTCGCTCCAGCCGTGGTGGGCGGAAGCCGTGGTGGCCACCAATGCGGCCAGCAGGAACCAGCGTTTCATGGGCACACTCCAGTGATGATGGAAGGGACAAGCCATTCTACGCCCGCGCCGTGCCGGGCGCCGTCAGTTTTCGGCCACGTGCGCGCGCAGGCGGCCGAGGACTTCCAGCTTGCCCTGGACGGGTCGCGCCACCACGATCTCGCCCTGTACCACCGATTCGTTCACCAGCGCGCGGATGTTGACGTCGTGGGTCACCAGCACCAGGTTGCCTTTGCCGGCATAAGCGCCGGCCCGGGACAGGGTTTCGCGCACCCTGGCCTTGCCGGCGGCGTCGCTGTCCCTGAAGATGGAATCGAGCATGGGAGACGCTTCCACCCGGCCGAAGGCCAGGCGCGCGGTGTCGAGGCAGCGGCACCAGCGGCTCGACCATACGGGCCCGAGCGGGATGCCGCGCTGGCGGAAGGCGGCGCCGATTGCGACCGCGTCACGCTTGCCGGCCTCGGACAGGTTGCGCTGGGTGCCGCAGGCATCCAGGCGAAAGCCGGGCGGATCGCCGATGCCGGGAATGGTGGCGGCGTGGCGGATCAGCAGCACATGGCCGCCGGCCTGCAGGCGCTGCCACAGGTCGTCTTCGGCCGCGCCCAGGGATGAGCTGGCAAACACGGTTAATGCGGCTAAAAAGCGTCGTCGAAGCATGATGCGCACCCTGAAGGATCGGCTGCAGGCATTATCGGGCCGGGCGGCGAAGGCGAGCGCACGGCAGCGTCATCGGCTATGCTGGAGAGCCAGCCATTTGCATCACTTGACGACCATGCCACAGCAGCGCCGGGCCGAGCAGGCCGATCTTGCAGCGATGTGGGACTTGCGCACGCGTGCGGTCCGCATCACTTGCGCCTCCCATTATGCGCCGGACATCATCGATGCCTGGTGCGCTACGCCGGCGCCGGAGCGGCTACCTGCATTGATCGAGGCTGGCGGTGCGCTGGTGGCCGACGAGGCAGGGCGCATGCGCGGCTACGCCATCCTCGACCTGGACAGCGGCGAAGTCGATGCGGTCTTCGTCGAGCCGGATCAGCAGGGCCGCGGCATCGCTCGCGCACTGATGACGGCGCTCGAGGCGATGGCGCTGCGGCATGGCCTGCGCCGCCTGTTCCTGTCCGCCTCGCTCAATGCCGTGCCTTTCTATGAACGCGCAGGCTTCGTCCCGCTGCGCGAAGAGCTCTACCCGCACCGCAGCGGCATCGCCTTGCGCTCGGTGTTCATGGAAAAGTCGCTTGCATGCGGCCTGCATGGACCGGGGCAGGGCGGCTCGGTAGACTAGGCTGGATACATCCGGAGACCTGATGCGCCATCCGTCTTTACCTGCCCTGTTGCTGAGCGCCAGCCTGGCCTGTTCCACTCCGGCGCAGGCGGCCGAGCCTTGCGACGGCATCGGCGCCGACCTGGCGGCCATGGCGGGCGCCGACCAGGCCCTGCGCAATCGCCTGGACTTCCTCGATCCGGAGCATCCCGAACAAGTGAAGCTGCGCGGAATGCTGATGCTGGTCGACCGTACCAATACCGAACGCCTGAAGGCATGGATTGCGCGCTGCGGCTGGCCGACCAGATCAAGACATGGCGAACAGGCCGAGGGCAGCGCCTGGCTGCTTGCCCAGCACGCCGACCACGATATCGCGTTCCAGAAGCAGGCCTTGGTGCTGATCGAGCAGGCCGCCGCCGGGAGCGGTGAGGGCGTGACCAGCAACTTTGCCTATCTGGCGGACCGGATCGCGGTGGCGGAAAAACGCCCGCAGCCCTACGGCACGCAGCTCGAATCGACCTCCGGCAAGGCCTGCGACCTCGACTTCTCGCCGCTCGACGAGCGCGAGAAAGTCGAAGCGCGCCGCGCGGCGCTCAAGATGCCGACGCTGGAGACCTACAAGCGGATGGTGCTGGAGATGCAGCACTGTCCGAGCGGCGCGTCGCAGGATTACCATTACGCTCCGCCCGGGGGCGGCGAGCTCAGACGAAAGTAAACGTCAGCTCTTGCGGCAGGCGCGATTTCGGCAGGCCGGCGTTGAAGTCGGCGCTTGAATGGTAGCCAAAGCTGGCCAGCACCACGCTGGCCAGGCCCTGTTCGTGCAGGCCGAATTCCTCATCGAGGATCTTCTGGTCGAAGCCTTCCATCGGCGTGGCGTCGATGCCCAGCGATGCCGCCCCCAGCAGCGCGGTGCCCAGGGCCAGGTAGACCTGCTTTTCCAGCCACTGCGGGATGTCGCGAGTGCCGTAGCGGTGCTGGCGCACGTAGCCGCGCCGGCCCGCATCTTGCCCTGCGCGGGCCGCGTCGTCTCGGAAGCGGCCGTCGCGCCCTTCCTGCGCCAGCAGGCGTTCGAGGTGGGCCTCGTCCATGTCGATGCGCGAGCAGAACACGATCACGTGCGAGGCATCCTGGATCTTGGCGCTGTTGTAGACATAGCCGCCCTGCGCTGCCTTTGCCACGCGCGCCTTGCCCTCGGCCGTGCTGGCGACGATGAAGTGCCAGGGCTGCGAGTTCACCGACGACGGGCTGTGGCGCAGCAGGCCATATAGCTGCTGCATGAGTTCTTCGGGGACGCGGCGTTCGCTGTCATAGGCTTTGGCGGTGTGGCGCTTGCGTGCTGCGGCGAGAATATCCATCTGGGTGATCCTTGAGGGGTTAAAAGTGTTCGAGTACGATTTTACCGACCGCGCGGTCGCTTTCGATATGGGCATGCGCGCGGCGCAGGTTGGCGGCCGAGATCGGGCCGTAATGCTCTCCCAGCGTGGTGCGCAGCGTGCCGGCGTCGACCATCTGCGCCACGCGGGTCAATAACTGGTGCTGCTCCACCATGTCGGGGGTGCCGAACAGGGAACGCGTGAACATCAGCTCCCAGTGCAGCGAGACCGACTTGCGCTTGAGCGGTACGGCGTCGAGCGTGGCCGGATCGTCGATGAGGGCGAACTGGCCCTGGGGCGCCAGCACCTCGACGATTTGCGGGTAATGCTGCTCGGTGTGGGTCAGGCTGATGACGATGTCCGCCGCCGGGATGCCCAGCGCCGCGAGTTGCGGGCCAAGAGGCTGCGCATGGTCGACGACATGGTGGGCGCCGAGGCCGCGCACCCATTCGCGCGATTGATCGCGCGACGCGGTGCCCACCACCGTCAGCTGCGTCAGCCGGCGCGCCAGCTGGACCAGGATCGAGCCGACGCCGCCTGCCGCGCCGATCACCAGGAGCGTCTTGCCGGCGCCGCCGCCTTCCGGGACCCGCAGGCGGTCGAACAGCAGCTCCCAGGCGGTGATCGCCGTCAGGGGCAGGGCGGCGGCCTGGGCGAAATCGAGCGAGGCGGGTTTACGCCCGACGATGCGCTCGTCGACGGCCTGGTACTCGCTGTTCGAGCCCGGGCGCACCAGCGAGCCGGCATAGAACACCTCGTCGCCCGGCGCAAACAGCGTCACGCTAGCGCCGACCGCGCGCACGATGCCGCTCGCGTCCCAGCCCAGCACGCGCGGCGCGCCTGGATCGTCGAGGGGCACGCCGCGGCGGATCTTGGTGTCGACCGGGTTGACCGAGACCGCGCGCACCTCCACCAGCAGGTCGTGTTCGCCGATGGCGGGCATCGGCAGCTCGGTGTCCACCAGGGAGCGAGGATCGTCGATGGGCAAGCCATGCTGGGTATACACTACTGCTTTCATGTTGAATCTCCCGTAAGTTCGCGCTGAACAGGGATTCTAACGACGGCTCCGGCAAGGAAAAACCGGCCTGGAGCGATTTCACTTTCACAGCCAGAGAGAAAATGATCCGCGTTGATGACCTGGCCTTGTTCGTCCGTTCCGCCCACCTCGGCAGCTTTTCGCAGGCTGCGCGCGAGGTCAACCTGTTGCCGGGCCAGGCCAGCGCCGCCATCGGGCGCCTCGAGCGCGAGCTCGACATCCGCCTGTTCGCCCGCTCGACCCGCAGCCTGCGCCTGACCGAGGAAGGCAGGCGCTACCTGCCGTTCGCACAGGATGCCCTGCAGGCCCTGCGCGACGGGATGGAAGACCTGCGCGCCGATAGCGCCGCGCTCAGCGGCACGCTGCAGATTGCGGCGCCGTCGGACTTCGGCCGCAACCTCCTGCTGCCGTGGATCTCGGAACTGCGCCGCGCGCACCCGAAGCTCGATATCCAGCTGCTGGTGTCGGACCAGGTGACGGACGTGTTCCGCGATCCGGTCGACATCGCGGTACGCTATGGCCAGATCGACGACGCCAGCTTCGTCGCGCTGCCGATCGCGCCGGAGAACCGGCGCGTGCTGGTCGCCTCTCCCGCCTACCTTGCACGCCATGGCGCGCCGGCCTCGCTCGACGAACTGGCTGGCCACAACTGCCTGCAATACCGGCTGCGCGGCCGCACCTACGACCGCTGGAGCTTCCCGGCAGGCGCAGGGGTGAAGGTGGTGCAGGTCGCAGGCTGCCTGGTGAGCGACGACGCCGACGTGGTGCGGCGCTGGGCGGTGGCGGGCGAGGGCATCGCCTATAAATCCTGGCTCGACGTCAGCGCCGACGTGGCGGCCGGGCTGCTCGAGGTGCTGCTGCCGGAGGTGCCGGGCGAATCCACGCCCCTGAACCTGGTCTGCCCGCACCGCAAGCAGTTCTCGCCTGCGGTCAAGCTGCTGCATGCGCTCATCGCCGAGCGCTGCGGCCCGCTGCAGGAGGCGATGCCGCGCCCCGTTCAGGCGGCGTCGAGCTCCGCCCTCAATGCGGCGACCAGTTCCGCGGCGGGCATGCTGCGCGCCAGCGCAACCCTGGTGCCGCCCCAGTTGACCGAGTAGTCCTGGTCGCCCTGGCTGGACGCCGCCGCGTGCAGCGCCTTGGCGGCGTCGTAGGCGATCGGGTAATCCGGCACCGCCGGATGGCCGGGCGCGCCGATCTCCGTGAACAGGCGGTTGACGATGCCGCGCGCCGGCCGGCCCGAAATGACGGCGCTCAGTGCGGTCTGCAATGCGGCGCCCTGCCCGATCAGCGCGCGGTGGTGCGGCGGCGCCGACGATTCCGGGCAGGCGATGAAGGCGCTGCCCATCTGGACCGCGGCAGCGCCCAGGTCCAGCGCCGTGCGGATGTCCTTTCCGTCCATGATGGCGCCGGCGGCCACCACGGGCACCGAGACCTTGCCGGACAATGCGCGCAGCAAGTCGAAGGTCGGCAGCGCCGCATCCGGCGCGGACGGGTCGAACATGCCGCGGTGCCCGCCCGCCTCGATGCCCTGGGCGACGATCACGTCGATGCCGGCCGCCTCGATCTGCCGCGCTTCCTCCAGCGAGGTGGCAGTGGCGAACAGCACGATGCCGGCCTTTTTCAGCGCATCGATGTGGACCTGCGCCGGCAAGCCGAAGTGGAAGCTCACCACGGCGGGGCGCTCGGCCAGCAGCAGCTCGAACATGGGCTCGTCGTCCAGGAAGCTGCGGTAGATTTCGGTTAACGCTGCCGGCGGCTCGGCGCCGAAACGGGCGAAATGCGGGCGCAGCCAGGCCAGCCAGGCCGCCTCGCGCGCCGGGTCGCTCCTTGCGGGCGCATGGGTGAACACGTTGACGTTGAAGGGCTTGTTCGTCTTCGCGCGCAGGGCGGCAATGGCGGCGCCGGCCTGCTGCGGCGTGCCGGCGCCCACTGCGATCGAGCCCAGGGCGCCCGCTTCCGACACGGCCGCCGCCAGCGCCGGGGTCGAGACGCCCGCCATCGGGGCCTGGATGATCGGGTGGCGGATGTTCAGCATCGACAGCAGGTTGGCGCGCATGGTCGGCTCCGGCAAAATGAAGGTCGGAACACGAGTATAACGAGCGCTGCGCGTTTACGCTGGGCGCAGCAGCAGGACGGCCAGCACCAGCATCAGTGTCCCGGTCAAGGCTTCGATGGCGCGCCACACCGCCGGGCGTCCCAGCACCGGGGCATAGCGCCGGGCGCCCAGGCCCAGCCCGGCGAACCACAGCACCGAGGCCGTCATGGCGCCGGCTGCGAACGAAGGCCTGGCGTCGCCAGCCAGGCTGCTGCCCACTGCCCCCAGCAGCACCACGGTGTCGAGGTAGACGTGCGGGTTCAGCAGCGACAGCGCCAGCACCGTGGCCAGCGCGCGGCCCAGCGTCTGCACCCCTTGCCCGGCCAGGTCGATCGACGCGCTGCCCTGCAGGCTGCTCTTCCAGCAGCGCCAGCCATACCAGACCAGGAAGACGGCGCCGCCATAGCGGGCCACGGCCAGCAGGGCGGGCGAAGCTTCGACGATCGCGCCCAGCCCCGCGATGCCCAGGGCAATCAGGAGCACGTCGACCACGATGCAGGTGAGGACCGTCGCCAGCACGTGCTGGCCGCGCACGGCGGTACGAATGACGTGGACGTTCTGGGCCCCGATGGCCATGATCAGGCTGGCGCCCAGGCCCAGCCCCTGTAGATACACCTGTTGCGAAAACATGCCGGCTCCTTTGTCAGAACCTGCATGCTCCATGTCAACGCGCTCTAATTCAAATATATTCATGATATTTAAAGACGCGTAAGAAAAATTAATCCAATGCAGATCGATCCCCGCCGTAGCGCCGCCTTCATGGCCGCCGTCGATACCGGCAGCCTGGAGCTGGCGGCCGCCCAGCTGTCCCTCACGCCCTCGGCCGTGTCGCAGCGCATCTCGGCGCTGGAGCAGGATTTCGGCACGCCGCTGCTGGTGCGCAGCCGTCCCTGCCGCCCCACCGGGCCGGGCACGCGCCTGCTGCAATACCTGCGCCGCAGCACCTTGCTGGAATCGGAATTCCTGGCCGAGATGGGCATGGACGAGGGGCCGGTGCGGGTGGCGCTGGCGGTCAACAACGACACCCTGGCCACCTGGCTGTTGCCGGTGCTGGCGCCGATCCTGCAAGCGGAAGAGCTGCTGGTGGAATTCGTGCTCGATAACCAGGGCCACACCTTCGCGCTGCTGGAACAGGGCCGCGTGGTGGCCTGCATCGCGGGCGAGGCCACGCCCATGCATGGCTGCACGGTGAGCACCCTGGGCCTGATGCGCTACCGGATGGTGGCCGCCGAGAGCTTTGCCCGCAGCTGGTTCCCCGACGGCTTCAAGCGCGAGGCGGCGCAGCGCGCGCCGGTGGTGGTATTCGACCGCAAGGATTCGCTGCAGTCGGCATTTTTACTGAAGCATTTCGGGCTGCCGGAAGGTTCCTACCCCTTCCACTACGTGCCGGCGAGCGACCCGTACGGCCAGGCGATCCGCCTCGGCATGGGTTATGGCCTGCTGCCGCTGGAGCAGTGCGAAGCGATGCTGCAAGACGGGACCATGGTCGACCTGACCCCGCATCTGCATGTGGACGTGCCGCTGTACTGGCACGCCTGGCGCATCCAGCCACCGCGCCTGGAGCGCATGGGCGCGGCACTCCTGAAAGCGGCGCGCGCCGTGCTGCTGCCGCTTGATTAAGGGGTCGAGGACAGGCTGACCAGCCGCAGGCGCGAGGGCCGGCGGCGCTCCATGCCGGGCGAGCGCTCCACCGGCCAGCACTGCGCCACACCCCACAGCACTTCCGGGATCAGGAACAGCCAGACCAGCGGCAGGCCGCCCTCGGCCAGCGCCCAGATCATCCAGCCCGCGAACATGAAGCGCCCGACCCCGTCGTAGCGCCCCAGCGCCAGGCTGGGCTGGAACAGCCGCATGGCGGACCACAGCATCACCAGGCTGCCCATCAGGCAGGTGATCAGGATGTTCACCAGGGCGAAGGGCGCCAGTGGTTCGCCGCCCATCCAGACGTTGGTGCTCGATAGCTGGGCGTGCAGCATGGCGAAGGTCCAGGGGGTGGCGAAGGGCGCGGTCACGACGATGTCGTAGAGCGCGCTGGCACGCGTGATGTGGAAGTAATGTGATAACGACATGCTCGGCATGGCCTGCTCCTGCAGCAACGATTGCGCATCCCAGATGCTGCCATGCCTGCCGCAAACGCTTCTTGCGGTGGACGAAAAAAATGAGCTGGACGCTTGCGCATCCAGCCCGAAGGGAAACGGAGAACGGTGATCGAAACAATCAGGTGCCGATGCGGCCCCCGTCGTTCTTGGTGATGACGATGGTCGCCGAGCGCGGGCGCTTGCCGGCGCCGTAGCCGGCGTTCGACGGCCACTGGCTGGTGTACTTGGTAGGGTCGCCGATATTCGCGGACGAAGTGCTCTCGCCCGGGTGCTGGATGTTCACGAACAGCGCCTTGCCGTCCGGGGTTTCGGCAATGCCGGTGATCTCCGAACTGACCGGGCCGACCAGGAAGCGCTTGAGCGTGTCCGGCGTCGCGGCCCGGCCGACATAGGTGTCGACATTCAGGCTGGTGCCGTTGGCGCGCGGATAGGCCAGGGTGAGCTTCTTGCCATCGCCGACCTGGCCCGGCACGCCGGCCAGCATCATGCAGTTGGTGACGTCGGTATAGGCGCCGTCGTCGGTCTGGAACCAGCAGATGCCGGTGGCCGCGCTGAAGGCCAGGCCGTCCGGGCTGGAGAAATCCTGGTCGGCGGACAGGCCCGACAGGTTCACGGTGGCCGCAGCCGCGGCGGCTTCGGCGCCGAACAGGTAGACGTCCCAGGTAAAGCTGGTAGCGGCCGAGCCGGCGGCGCCTTCGCGCACGCGGATGATGTGGCCGTTCGGGTTGCCCGCCTGCGCCGTCGTCCCCTTCATGTCGGTATAGACGCGCGGGTTGGCGGCGTCCGGCGCGCTCTGGCTCGATCCGCTCGGCTCGACGCGGCGGTTGCTGTTGTTGGTCAGCGTGAAGTAGATCTCGCCGTTGGCCGGGTTCACCGCGCACCATTCCGGACGGTCCATCCTGGTCGCGCCCACGGCGTCGCCCGCCAGCCTGGCGTTGACCAGCACGTCGGCCTGGTCGGCGAACTTGTAGCTTGCATAAGCGGCAATCAGCGGATTGGCGATCGACAGCTCGATCCACTGGCCGCTACCGTCGGCCAGGAACTTGGCGACGTACAGCTTGCCGCTGTCGAGGTATTTGTCGCCGGTGGCGATGCGGTCGGCCGGGTTGGCATCGGCCGTGGCCCACAGCGCGGTCGAGACGAACTTGAAGATGTACTCGTTGCGCGAGTCGTCGCCCATGTACACGGCCAGCGGCTGGCCCGCCACCACCTTGCCGAAGGCCGCGCTTTCGTGCGCGTAGCGGCCCAGCGCGGTGCGCTTCTTGATCGCCTTGGCCTTGTCGTAGGCGTCCATCTCGACGATATAGCCCATGCCGTTCATCTCGTTGCGGTAGTCGTCGCTGCCGTCCAGCGAGGCGCCCTTCTTGCTCAGGTTCCAGCGCGCGTACTTGTCGTCGGCGCCGCCGGTTTCCCAGCCGTGGCGCGAGGCGGCGCCGGCATCGCGCCCGTAGCGCTTGAGCGAGACCACGCTCTTGTCGGCGCGCGCCGCGTCATCGGTGCTGGCGCGGGTGAAATAGCCCGACCAGTTCTCTTCGCCCGACAGGTAGGTGTTCCACGGGGTCTTGCCGGTGCCGCAGTTGTTCAGGGTGCCGCGGATCTTGGTGCCGTTGGTCGAGTATTTGGTGACTACCAGCGCATTGCCGCGCACCGGGCCCGAGAGCTCGACCTCGGTCTGCTGGTGCACGCGGCGGTTGAAGCTCGATGCCTGCATGGTTTCCCACTTGGCGCCGTTCCTGCGCACTTCGACGACCGACAAGCCGTGCAGCGCCATTTCCTTGTCCACCTCGGCGGCCGGGCGCGGCAGGCTCATGGTGCCGCCGTTCGGGTGCAGGAAGAAGGCCGACAGCTTCTCGTCGATGGTGGCTTCGTGGTTCATCGCCAGCAGGCCGCGGTCGTTGGCGGTGGTCGAGGCAGCGCCGGTGGCGGACAGCGGGAAGAATTCCATGCCGTCGTGCTGGTCGCCGGCGCGGTTTTCGTGGTCGCCATCGGTGCCGTCGTTCTTGAACGCCGGGGTAGCGGCGGTCAGCGGGTCGCCCATCGCGTACAGGACGCTGGCCGTGTAGCCGGCCGGGACGACGACGGTATCGGCCAGGCTCTTGGACACGGCGCTAAAGCCGAGCAGCTTCTCGGGCGGCGGCGTGACCACCACCGGCGGGGTGCTGGTGGCCGGGCTGTCGTCGCTGGAACCGCCGCAGCCGCTCAGGCCCAGGGCGCCGAGCATCGCGGTGGCGGCCGAGGCGGCGCCGCCGCGCAGCAGGCTGCGGCGGCTCAGGCGCGCTTCCAGCACGTTGCTGAAGTGTTCATTCGACGAGACGTTCGAATCGATGTCGTCGTGGTCGACAGGGATGCGGGCGATGTCCAGCGGCTTGTTCACGGGTGGTCCTGTTCGTTGGGGAAGAAGTCCGTGCATGGTAGGCAGGGAAGATGACTGCCTTGTGACGGTTCGATAACAGTTTCATGACAAGCCCGCCTATCCCGCGCCCTCCGCCACGGCATGCAGATATACTGCCGAGGACCTTCCCTTATCGCGCAGCAGCGGCCCACCAAGGACAGATTGCATGCAGCATCGCAGTATCCCCGCCCCGACCATCGACCCGGCCGCCCTCGGCCTGCAACTCTTCGAAGCCAGTCCAGACTGCGTCAAGCTGCTCGACGCCGAGGGCCGCATCGTCGCCATGAACCACAATGGCCAGCGCGCGATGGAGATTCCCGACATCAATCAGGTGGTGGGCAGCGTATGGTCGACCTTGTGGCCGGCGGCGAGCAGCGCGGACATCGCCGCTGCGATCGAAACGGCCCGCCGCACCGGCAATGGAAGCTTCCGCGGCGCCTGTCCAACCGCAGCCGGCACCTTGAAATGGTGGGACGTGACGGTCAGCGCCGTTGGTGCACCGAGCCACGGTTTGCTGGCGGTCTCGCGCGACATCACGGCGCAGGTCGGGGCGGACGCCGAGCGCGAACGGCTGGTGCGCCAGCTGCAGGCCGCCAACGGGCGCATGGAAGACATCTTCCGCCAGGCGCCGGCCTTCATGTGCGTGCTGAACGGGCCCGATCACGTGTTCGAGCTGGTCAACGACAACTACCTGCAACTGATCGGCAACCGCGACCTGGTTGGTATGCCGGTGCGCGCGGCCTTGCCCGAAATCGACGGCCAGGGCTTCATCGAACTGCTCGACCGGGTCTACCAGGCCGGCGAGCCGTTTCGCGGCTCGGATTTGCCAATCATGCTGCAGCGGCGCCCGGACGCGCCACTGGAGCAGCGCTTCCTTGACCTGGTGTTCATCGCATTGCGCGACGGCGAAGGCAAGGTCACGGGCGTGCTGGTACATGGCGTGGACCAGACCGAGCGCAAGCTGGCCGAAATGAAGCTGTACGAAAGCCGCGAGCGCTTCGAGAAGATCGTCAGCCAGGCCGCCACCGGCGTGGTGCAAATGGATCCGGATGGCCGGATCACCCTCGTCAACCAGAAATACTGCGACATGGTGGGCCGCACCGAAGCCGAGCTGCTGGGCACCAGCGTGTTCGACGTCACGGCGCCGGATTCGCTGCCGGTGACCTTCGAGGCGGTGCGCCGGCTGGCCGAGGGCCAGGCGGGCATAATCGTCGACAAGCAGTACCAGCGCCGCGATGGCTCCCTGATGCCGGCCACCAGCAGCGTCAACGCGCTGCGCGGCCCGAACGGCGAATTCCAGGGCCTGGTGGCGATCGTGGTCGACACCACCGACGCCAAGCGCGCCGCCGAAAAGCTGCGCGCCAGCGAGGAACGTTACCGCACCCTGTTCGAATCGGTCGACCAGGGCTTCTGCATCTTCGAGATGATCTACGACGAGCAGGAACGGCCGGTCGATTACCGCTTCCTCGAGATGAACAAGATGTTCGAGGAGCACACCGGCCTGCATGACGCAATCGGCAAGACCGCGAAAGAGCTGCTGCCCGCGCTCGACGCCTTCTGGTTCGAGACCTATGGCCGGGTCGCGCAGACGGGCGAGCCGGTGCGCTTCGAGAACGAGGCGCCGGCCATGGGGCGCTGGTTCGACGTCTACGCCACCCGCATCGGCGGGCCGGGCAACTACAAGGTGGCGCTGCTGTTCAGCGACATCACGGTCCGCAAGCAGTCCGAGGACACCTTGCGCAAGCTGGCCGCCGACCTGGCCGAGATGGACCGCCGCAAGACCGAGTTCCTCGCCACCCTGGCGCACGAACTGCGCAACCCGCTGGCCCCGATCCGCAGCGGCTTGAGCGTCATGCGCCTGAAGGGCGACAACGCGGCCACGGTGGGGCGCGTGCGCGAGATGATGGAACGCCAGGTCAGCCACATGGTGCACCTGATCGACGACCTGCTCGACATCGCCCGCATCAGCGGCGGCAAGCTCGAACTGAAGAAGGAGCGCGCCGACCTGCGCGCCGTGCTCTCCAGCGCCATCGAGACCAGCCTGCCGCTGGTCGAGAGCGCCCGCCACGAACTGTCGGTCGACCTGCCGGAGCAGCCCGTGATGGCCGAGGTCGACGTGACCCGCATCGCCCAGGTGGTGGCCAACCTGCTCAACAACGCCGCCAAGTACACGCCGGCCGGCGGCAAGATCGGCCTGTCGATGGCGATCGACGATTGGGAAGCCGTCATCACGGTGTCGGACAACGGCATCGGCATCCCGGAAGACGCACTGGTCTCGGTATTCGAGATGTTCAGCCAGATCGGCGACCATACCGACCGCTCCCAGGGCGGCCTCGGGATCGGCCTGTCGCTGGTGCGCCGCCTGGTGGACATGCACGGCGGCTGGGTCTCGGCCGCCAGCCGGAACCCGCAGGCCGGCAGCGTGTTCACGGTACGCCTGCCGCTGGCCGAGGCCGACGACGCCGCTACGCCAGTGGACGCCACGGCCGACACGGCGGCCGGCGCCGGCGCCGAAGGCATGAAGATCCTGGTGGTGGACGACAATGTCGACGCCGCCGTGACGCTGTCGATGATCCTGGAAGCCTGCGGCTACACGGCGCAGGTGGCACACGATGGCGCCGCGGCGGTGGAGGTGGCGCGCAGCTTCCGCCCGCAAGTAGCGTTTCTCGACATCGGCATGCCGGGCATGGATGGCTACGACACGGCCCGGGCCATGCGCCAGGTTCCCGGCCTGGCCGGCATGACCCTGGTGGCGCTCACTGGCTGGGGCGCCGACAGCGACCGCCAGAAGTCGAACGAGGCCGGCTTCGACCATCACCTGACCAAGCCGGTACAGCTGGCCGTGGTGCAGGAACTGCTGGGGCAGATCGCGCCCTGAGGCGCCTGGAGCTGTGGAAAAGTTTAAGTTTATCCACAGCGCACGCCGGCCGATCCGGGCGATCGGGCTTGAGCTGCCTGCGCCGCCGATGCGCGATGTGGCGTATCCTCATGCTGACGGCATCAACGCCGGCAACCACATGCGGTGGACACCTTGAGCGAGCAAACTCTTTCAGCAATCAAGCTGGGCGCGCAGCAACTGGCGGACGTCGTCACCCTGCCTGCGCCGCGGCGCTATACGCATTTCGTGCGGCAAGTGGCGGAAAACGGCGAAGTCTGGGGCCTGTACCGCGATGGCTGGGCGCTGGCCAAGGCCGACGACGGCACCCTGGTCTTTGCCATGTGGCCGGCCAGCGAATTCGCCGACCTGTGCGCCGAATTCGAATGGGACGGCTACGAGCCGCAATCCTTTCCCCTCGACGACCTGATCACCGACCTGCTGCCCCAGCTCGAGGAAGACGGCGTATTGCCGGGCATTTTCTACACCCCGGGCGACCGCGGCCTGACGCCAACCATCTACATGCTGCGCGTCGACCTGGAACGCGCCCTGAACCGCTAGTTCCGCTGCTACAGGCTGTGCAGCTCGTAGCGCACATCGCGCCGGTCCTGCGTCTGCAAGCCTTCCACCAGGTAGGCATCCCAGCCCAGTCGTCCCTCGTCGCCTTCCAAACGAATGTTGTGCACGTCGGCCGCCAGCAGCACCAGCTCGACTTCGTATTCGAGGCACAGGCCGGTGAACATCGACAGCATGCTTTTCAATGCGCGCGCAGCCAACCCCCCGGGCAGGAAATCGTTGAAGCCGGCGCGGTTGAGCGGGCCCACCACCAGCCGCAGGCGCAAGTCGCGCTGCCAGACCCGGGCGCCGGCGATGGTCCCTACGCCCAGCACGGCATTGTCGCTGCCGAGTATGGTCTGCTGGCCAGGGGGCACGTCGTACCAGCAGCCGACGAACTGCTCGGCGACGACGTGCTGCCCAAAATACTCCGACAACACCCGCGCCAGCTGCACGCTCGAGGCGGGGCGGTGCCGGATCGAGGACGCAAAATAGGCCAGCGACTCGTCCAGCACCGCGCCTTCTTCGCCGCCCGCCAGCCGGCGCCGCAGCGACTTGTCGCCCAGGCCGGCTAGGCTCAGCAGCAGCGGCAAGAAACTGTCCTGGCCGTCGAGCTGGTATTGCAGCGCCAGCCGGTACTTGCGCCAGGCTTCGTAGAACAGCGCCAGCGAGCGGTTCGAGAAGGTGTCGAGAAAAGCCCGCGCACCCTCGTCTTTTTCCAGCCACTGGTGTTCGGCGATGCGCTCGGTGTAGTGCAGCGGCAGGATGCCCTGGCCGCCCAGCAGTCCCATGAAGGAGGGCGTCAGGCGAATGTACTTGAGCGAGCCGTCCTGCAAGGCGGCGCCCAGGGCCGCCGCGCCAGGGGCAAGCTCGCGCGGCTCGGCCTGGATCGCCTCGACCTGGCTGGCCGGGAAGCCGAGCGAGAGCGAATTCTGGAAACGCAGGAAGTTCGCCACTAGCTCCTTGCGCGGCAGCCCGCGCCGCTGCGCCCACAATTCGAGCGTGCGCACCGCCTGGAAATACTCGAAGCGGTAGGGCTCGCGGAACAGGCGGTCGATTACAGCAGGCTCAAATCGCCGCTGCGTGGCTGGCATGTCAATAAGTCTTCTCCGGTTTTGTTCGACACGATCACCAGCTGGGTAAAGCTGTTGGCATGCACGTACAGGGCAAGGAAGCGCTCGATGATCTGGGCAAAGGCGTGGATGCCGCTGCCGACAAAGGCTTCTTCGTCGATGGTCAGGCGCACCTCGACGCCGCGCACCAGGCAGGTGAAGGGATTACCGGCCAGCCAGGTGGTGGCGGGGCGCTGCGCGATCGCCTTGATGCCGCCGATCTGGCGCTGCGAGGAGGGCGAGCGCGGCAAGTCGTATAGCGCCAGCATCTCGCGAAAGGCTTCCACGCCGCCGTCGGCCAGCGACAGGTGGTTCAGCGCCAGGTGCGAGATCAGGCGCCAGTGCGCGCCGCGCCCGCTGGCGAAGCGGTAGGAGGCCGTCGGTTTGCGCAGGAAGGCGATCGCGCGCACGCTGGAGCCGCCTTCCAGGAACAGGTCGCCCCCGGCTTGCCCATAGCTCAAGGACGCGGGCAGGTCGCGGTTGGTGCAGGTGAGCTCGATGTTGAGGGTGTCGGTTTCCACTTCGGCCGGATCGAAGTCGATGTCGACGATCGAGACCTGGGTCTCGAAACCTGGACTTTTGTCGGCCAGCGATTCGTCGCGCCGCACCGCGTAATAATGGCCGGCGTCTTCCGGCGTCTGCGCATGCCGCAGCGCGTAGAAGGGGCGGAACTGCACCAGGGTGTCGCCCTGCGGCGTCTGGCGCATCAGGCTGAGCGACTCGATCGCATACACCTCGTAGGCAAAGGCGCGCCGCGCATCGGCCAGCACCGGATAGCTGGCGCTGGCATGCGTTACCCGAATCGGCTCGCCGCGCTGGCGGAACAGGTTGATCACCGGCGTGCAGCCCAGCTGGACGTTGTTGGTGGACAGGGTGCCGAGCATGCGCGCGGTGTTCGAGTCCGAGCGCAGGCCGGACAGCGCCAGGTGCAGGGTCACGCTGCGCGCGCCGGGCGGCGCGGCGGCGGCCAGCGCCGCCAGGTCGATATCGAAAAAATTGAATTTCTCGGGGAAGCAGAAATATTCGGTGAGCAGCCGGTAGGCCGCGTGCGAGCGCGCCGGGAAGTCGATCAGCGCTTCGTCCTCGCCGAAGCCGGCCGGGCGCACCGGCACCACCGGCAGCGCCGTCCAGCGCCCGCTGTTCCCGGCTTCGACATAGGCGCTGACCGTGCGCATGAACAGCGCATCGCGCAGGGCGGCGCAGAACGACGGCTCGCCATCGATGAAAACGCGCAGGCTGGGCAGATCGAGTTGGGCGAGCGAACCCTGCTCGGCGGTGCAGTCCAGGGTAAGGCTGATGCTCGACGAAGCCGCCCCCGGCAGGCGCACGGCCTCGGGCGCGTCGATGATGGCGGAAAACCCGGCCCGGGACAGCGCTACCGGCGCCACATCGACCGGATACACGGTGCGGAAGGTGCAGGCGGCGCCGCGCACCGGCCGGGTATTCAACTGGGTACCGCGCGCAATGGTGCTGGCGCCGCCCTGCTTGGCCGCGCCGCTGACATCCATGCGCGCGATCGAGCACGAAGGAAAAGGGCGCAGGTAATGCGGGTACAGCACCTCGAACAGGGCTTCGGTAAATTCGGGGTAGTCGTCGTCGAGGCGCCGCGCGATGCGTGCATTGAGCAGCGCGAAGGATTCGATCATGCGTTCGGTATGCGGGTCTTCGCATACCTCGCCGCTGATCAACAGGCGCCCGGCGATGCGCGGATAGCGCTCGGCGAATTCGCGCAGGTTGCGGCGCAGGTAGCCCAGCTCGCTTTCGTAGTACGGCAGCAGTTGTTCCATGCTCAAGCCCCGACCAGCGCCGGGCGCGCGACCTTGCCCGCCTTGCCGGCCTTGCTGATGCTGTATTGCAGGGTCGAAGGCGTCAGCACGGCATCGAAATTGACCGGTTCCTGCGACACGCTGGCCACCAGCACGGCCGTGATCGAAAAATTCAGGCGGTTGACGGTATCGTCGCGCATCTCCAGCAGCGCGCGCACGTTGCGCAGGCGCGGCTCGTGGCAGCCGATGGTTTTCTCGATGCTGGCGCAGATCGCCGCGCGGTCGGTCGGGCTGGACAGGCAGAGGTCGGCGAAGTCGTTCAGGCCATAGGTGACCATCGAGCGGCTGCATTCCGGGTAGGCCTTCAGGTCGCCGTCCCCGATGCTCGAGCGCGTGTTGAGCAGCGATTCGAGGTCGCGCGCCACCGTGTCCTTCAGTTCCTCGATCGTCATGCGCGTCGCGGCGGACTGGCCCGGCCCGCGGTTCGGTACGCCCAGCAGGCGGTCGAACAACCCCGGCGTGTATCCCTTCATGGGGCTCCCCTTTCTTGTTCCCCGGTCGACCCGAGCGCGGCGTGTGGACGGAAAAAACCAAACCCGATGTTGCCACGCCGCGCAGCACCAACGTTTGATCAACTTCACATGGGCAACCCATTGGTTTGTTATGGTTTCCGGAGAGTTGTTCAACTGAATCACACTTGAGGAAGGCAGAGGAGACATGACCAGCAAGGTTCTCTGGGGCGAAGGCCTGTTATTGCGTCCACAGCACTTCCAGCGGCAAGACCACTACCACGAGCAATGCCTGCACAAGGGCATCAAGGCCGTGCATCCCTACGCCTGGGGCGTCGAAGCCTTGCAGGTCGACCGCGAAGCCCTGGCCAACAGCATGCTGCGGCTGCTGTCGCTGTCGGTGCGCTTCCAGGACGGCGAGCTGGTCGATGCGCCCGAGATCGACGCCCTGCCCGAACCGGTGGACCTGAGCCTGTTGCAGCAGTCGCAGCAGACCGTCACCTATTCCATCGCCCTGCCCGGCCTGAAACCCTTCAGCGGCAACTTCGCGCCGCCGGGGCAGGCCACCAATACGGCGCGCTTCGTCCAGGCCAACGCCGACACGCCCGACCTGTACACGCAAGCGGCGCCGGTGCAGCTGGCCTACCTGAAAAAGGCGGTGCGGCTGGTATCCGAATTCGAGCCACGCGACTCCTATGTCCACTTCCCGCTGCTGCGCCTGCGCCGTGCGGCCACCGGCGGCTTCGAGATCGACGACGGCTTCGTGCCGCCTTCGCTGTCCCTGGGTGCGGCGCCGGTGCTGTTCCAGGGCTTGCGCCGCCTGCTCGACGCGCTGCAGGCCAAGGTCGCCGCACTCTACGGGCACCATCGCGAGCCCAGCCGCAACGTGGTGGAGTTCCGCTCGGGCGACATGTCCTCGTTCTGGCTGCTGCATACGGCCAGTTCCGCCTATGCAAGCCTGACCCATCATTTTCATCATCCCGCCCTGCATCCGGAACGCCTGTATGAAAGCCTGCTCGACGTGGCCGGCGGCCTGATGACCTTCTCCAAGAGCTGGACCCTGGCCGATTTGCCGCCCTACCAGCACGGCGACCCGGGCCCGGCCTTTGCCAAGCTCCTGACGATCATCCGCGAGCTGCTCGATACGGTGATCTCCTCAAAATATTTCTCGATCGCCCTCAACGAAGTGCGGCCGTCTTACCACATCGGCATGCTCGATTCGGGCAAGATCGACGAGAAGACCACCTTCTACGTCGCCGTGTCGGCCGCGATTCCCGCAGTGGAACTGGTGGATGTGGTGCCGCTGCGCTTCAAGGTCGGCGCCCCCGACGATGTCGAGAAATTCGTGCTGTCGGCCCTGCCCGGCGTGCGCCTGCAGTACGCACCGCAATTGCCGGCCGCGGTGCCGGTGCGGCCCGAGACCTGCTATTTCATCCTCGAGGCCAAGGGGCCGATGTACGAGCGCATGCTCAAGGCGCAATCGATCTCGATTTATGTCCCGGCCGGCATGAAAGAGCTGCGCCTGGAACTGCTGGCCGTCGCTGCATGAACGCGGCGCTGGATGTGGCCGCCCCGGGCGTCGCGCTGGGGCTGTTCGGTACTGGCCTGAGCCAGCATGCGCGCCTGATCACGCTGGCCAGCGCCCAGGACAGCGGCTTGCCCGAATCGCTGGTGGCGGAAGGATTCTCCGGGGTAGAAGCCGTCAACCAATTATTCGCCTTCGACGTCGAGGCGCTCAGCACCTCGACCGACCTTGACCTGGCCCTGTTCATCGGCGAAGAGCTCACCGTCGGCCTGCTGCAGCCCGATGGCAGCCGGCGCATGTGGCACGGGCTTTGCACGGCCGCTTCCTGGCTGGGCGCGGACGGCGGCGTCGCGCGCTACCGGCTGCGGCTGGAACCGGCGCTGGCCATGCTGGGGCTGCGGCGCGACAGCTATATCTTCCAGGACAAGAACGTCCGCGACATTGCCTGTGAATTACTGGCGGATTATCCACAGGTGCGTGTCGATTTCGAGGTGTCGCAGGAACTCGCACCGCGCGCGGTCTGCACCCAGTACCGCGAGAGCGACCTGGATTTTTTGCTGCGCCTGCTCGCGTCCGAAGGGCTGAACTGGCGTTTCGAACACGACCAGGCCGACGATGGCGGCGCCGGCCCGCACGGCCAGGCGCGCCACAAGCTGGTGATTTTCGATAGCCGGGCGACGGCGCCGTCGATGCCGGGGGGCGAGGTGCTGCGCTTCCATGGCGTGCGCGCTACCGACACCGACGACGCCATCGACGGCTTTCGCGCACGCCGCAGGGTAGAGGCCAACGCCGTATCGATCAGCAGCTGGGATCCGGCGCAATTGCTGGCGCAGGGAGCGGAACACGCATCCGTACTGGATGCGGGCGACTTGCCTTTCCTGCAGGTCTATGACGGCAGCGGCGAACGCATCGTCGCCGAACGGCAGGCGGCCGATGCGCACAGCGAATTGATGCTGCAGGCGCTCGAGCTCGAGAACAAGGTATTCGAGGGAAGCGGCGCCGTGCGCAGGCTGGCGGCCGGTTGCGCCTTCCACCTGACCCAGCACGACCGTTATCCCGAAGGGGCGAATGCCTTCAAGGTGCTGTGGGTAAGGCATGAGGCCCGCAACAATTTCCAGACCGGGATCGTTGGGCTGGAGGGGGCTGCTGTCGAGAACGGCACTTACCGCAATACCTTTGCCTGCGTGCGCGAGGCGGTGCCGCTGGTGCCGCGCGCCACCGCCGCGCCGCAGCGCATCACCGCGCCCGGGCCGCAATGCGCGCTTGTCGTCGGGCTGGCGAACGATATCTCGACCACCAACCGCGACCACCAGGTGCGGGTCCAGTTCGCGTGGCAGCGCGGTACTAGTCCCAACGCGGGCGGGATGGCGCACAACACGGACGGTAAAGGCTGTGCACCGGGGAATGAGACGTCTGGCGCCTGGGTGCGTGTGGCCGAGGCGCTGGCAGGGCCCAACTGGGGCACCGTCTTCACGCCGCGCATTGGTACCGAAGTGCTGGTGGATTTTATCGAAGGCGATATCGACCGGCCGGTGATCGTGGCGCAGCTGTACAACGGGGCGGACTTGCCGCCGTTCTCGGCCGGCGTCGATTCGGGCGCCAATCACGCTGGGGCCATATCGGGGATCCATACGCGCAACTTCGACGGCAGCGGCTACAACCAGTGGCAGATCGACGACACGTCCGGGCAGGTGCGCATGCGCCTGGCGACCAGCGTCGGCGCGACGCAGCTGAACCTTGGCTATCTGATCCAGCAAGAGCCGGGGACGGCCCAGCGTGGCGCCTACCGCGGCAGCGGCTTCGAGCTGCGCACCGATGCCTGGGCGGTTATCCGCGGCGGGGAGGGTGTGCTGTTGTCGACGCGTGCCCAGCCGGTTCTGGGGAGCAGCGTGAGCTCTACGCAGATGGATGTGGCGGAAGCCCTAGCACAGTTCAAGAGTGCACAGGAATTGACGACCGCGCTGGGGGATGCGGCAGCGGCGCAGCAAGCGCTGTTCAGCAAGGATGCGGCGAAGGCCCAGGACGAACTCATCGAGCAGATCGATCCCCAGGCGAAGGGCAAGTATGAGGGGCCGGTAAATGGGCAGCCGGCATTCAAGGCTCAGCAGGGATCGCGCGAGCTTGATGCGTCGCAGCCTGTGGAGAAGTTTGGGTCGCCCATCGTGCTGATGGATTCGGCGGCCAGCATCAACTGGGCGACGCCAGCCTCGACCGTCCTGTATGCGGGAAAACACTTGCAGTGGACGACGCAGTCGGACCTGCACATGACGGCGGGGCATACGTTTTCGTCTGTCGCGGGCGGGGCAGCGAGCTTCTTCACGCATTCAGGCGGGATCCAGGCGATCGCGGCGAATGGGCCGGTGTCCCTGCAGGCACATACGGATGCATTGGAAATCCTGGCGGATAAGGAAGTCGTCGTGATCTCGGTGAATGACTGCATCGAGATCAAGGCCAAGGAAAAGATCGTGCTGCAGGCGGGGGAATCGTCGATCACGCTGGAGGGTGGGGATATTACGTTTGCGTGTCCGGGGACGTTTTCGGTGAAGGGCGGGCAGCATGTTTTTGATAAGGGTGCGAAAAAACCAGCGGAATTTGCGCAGCTACCTGCTGGCAGCGCCACCCTCAGCAACTTCATAGCGCTGAACTACCGTGATGCAGATAGTAATCCAATGGCAAATGTCGGCTACAAAATCAAGTTTGCTGAAGGCGTCTTCATCAGTGGAAAGCTCGATAGCGAAGGCAACGCCCGGCATGAGAATGTGCCTGATAAGCCGGTGAGTGTGGAGTATGAGGAGCGCCGGCCAAAAAAAGATAAACCCTGGGCTTCATTGGACGAAATGCTCAAGAGCGCAGAAGCGTTTTTTAATCATGAGTAATCATAAAGAGATTACGTTCGATGAATAATGAATTCGAAAATGCGCTTGCATGGTTCACTTCGGCTCCCGTCAATTGGCTAGAAAGTGGACGCAAAAACCTTGAGGCTGCCGGTCAATGGATTTGGGAGGTAATTCAAGGTGACTTCAATGATAACGCGAGCACGGCTCAGGTTGCGACTGGGACAATCATTTCGATGATTCCTTTCGTTGATCAGATTTGCGACGTCCGAGATCTTGTAGCAAACTGTAAAAAAATCAACAGTGAGCCAGAAACTTCATGGCATTGGATCTCCTTGGTTCTCACTTTGATTGGACTGTTTCCCGCCCTCGGCTCCCTGGTTAAAGGCAGTTTAAAGGTGATGTTCGCAACCTTGAGAAAAGGAGCTGCACGTAGCGGCATCACCCCTCGGTTGGATATCTATGTTGATTCGTCAGTCGGTCAATTAAATAAATTCCTCGCGAAGCCCGAGGTTGCGAAGGCATTAACCTCGCTTAAATGGGACAACCCCTATAGGGTCTTGGCAAAAGAAGTCGAGAAAATTGCAACAAAGACAAATGTCAATGCCCTTCGTGCTGCATTCAACGAGGTCGCAAGTGCAGCGCAAAATTTGCTAAAGCTGGTACAACGTTGGAGTGGAACGGGGATTTCAAAGAAAGTCCAAGAGTTATTAGAAAGTATTGACTCTGTTAAGCGTGGCGCGGATCGCCAGCTCGCTGAAGCATTGAAACCAGTTCAAAACTACCTTCAACTTCTGGCTCGACGGTTGGAGATTGATGCCGATATGGCGCACCGTGCTCATCTAAACGCAGTCAATCCGCACGCATTCAAAAAAATAGGCTCTCCTGATGAGGAAATCGCAGCATTTCAAAAGGAGAAGCCGGATTGGGTGGACGACACCGGGACGGCTTCCTACAGAGGGTTACGCGAACCGCCGGCTGACCGTGTTGGTTGGCCTAGCACAAAATCGTTTCACACATTTCATTCGATGAAAGCTGTCACAATTCCGGCTGGAACAAAACTTTACCGTATCGTTGACCCGACTTCGAAAGACAACAGTATCTGTTGGATGCGTGAAGAAGAATTTAAGAAGTTGAAATCGAAATCGGACTGGAGACGACGATTCGCTGTTTGGGCGAATTGGAATGCAAATGGAGAATATGTAACCTACACTGTGCCAAGCGGAAAAGGGCTGAATGTTTGGGAAGGAGTCACCGCCTCACAAACCCTAGGACGTTCCAATTATGTCCTCGAAGGTGGCGCTGTGCAACTCGTGATTGATCCGTCCCATCTTAAAAAAGGATCTATCTCGCAACGCAAGCGCACAGGATGGTCTTATGACGAGTTAGGCACGCAGAACAATCTGGTCGGCGTACCTGTTTTGAAAAATAACTTAGGATAAAGTGCGATGCATGCCAAGCTTGATGTTGATCAAATAAGTTTGTTGGAACTTTTTAGTTCAATCGAATATTTCGCCGACATGCGGGATAAATGGCAAAAAATGATCGAACATGTAGAGGACTGTTTAACGTCCTACATGTCGAACTTACCCCTAAGGTATCGATCTAAACCCTTGCCAGATCAACCCGATATTGTATGGGGACACCGTGTATTACCGAATTTTCGTCATACCTTGCAGGGTCTTAACGAAGGCTTTGTTCTTTTAACTCATGGGGATACTGCAGGCCTTGGCTACGCTCATTCAGTCAGGAGCGATGTCAAGGGCCAGGCGGACTATTGGCCGATCGATTGGATGCGTTCCGAAGATCAAAAGAAATACGAAGATAACATTTATTCGGCTTTGCTTATGGCACATGCAATCTGTTTTACTGAGAGAGCTGACTGGCCAGACTTGAAAACTTCTGTTTATGCTCAAGAGCTCGAACTTATCCACAGCCGTTCCGCACCGTGTTCATATAGAATAAATTCAACGAGATGCATTAATTCGGGCGAGAAAGTCGAAGTTCAAGGGATATATCTGCCAAGTCTTGCTGATGGCTGCCCACAATTTCTCGGAACGCATTTGAAATGCGCGCCATTGACAAGTGTATGTGTCCGTATTGAGGATATTCTTGATCCGCAAACAGGGGAAAAATATGATGAGCACAAGGTCTTTGAAGATAGAAATTGCACTTGGTATTTAGTTGAGAAAACAGAAGACTCACCTACGTTGCAATCGGATTTCAATGAACGTGGTCATCAGAGAATCCGTATTGCGAGTGGGGAATTGTGCGTACAAACTGGGTATTACTTCACCCCGGCACTATTGAATTCACGCAAATCATTTAAGAAAGGGGATGTCATGCCTTCGCTCGGCACATCATATGGAAAGACCATTTGGCAGTGGGACGACAAACAAGATTGATTATTCCCGCAAGCGTAAACGCATGAATTTTGATTGAGGGTAAAAAATGGCCGGTCCATTGATAAAGCTCGGAGATAAGACTTCCCACGGTGGCGCAGTGATCGAAGCTTCAAGACAGAGTACCACTGGCGGAGTGGGTATCGCCCGCATGGGTGACAAGACGGTCTGCCCGAAACATGGCTCCAGTCCGATCATCAGCGGAGACTCAAGCCTGATCATCGATGGCAAGCCTGCCGCCCGGCATGGCGACAAAACCGCCTGCGGCGCCTCCCTGATCGCAGGCCAGCAGGCAACGATCGACAAACTCTGAGCCATAAACATGACGACTCTCTCGACCCCTACCGCATCGGCGCCAACGCGCCAGGCCAGTGAGTGGCTCAAGCTCGGCGCAGTCATCACGACGACCTTCGTAGTGTGCTGGGCGATCGTGATCTGGTACTGGCATGCGACCAACCACAATCCTGGAACGGCTGACCTGGCGATGGCGCTGTTCCTGCTGCCGCTGGCCTTGCTGTTCGCTTTCTGGGGTAGTCATAGAGCCATTACCGCGCGCGCTGCGGCATTGCCTGCTGCAGGCCTTGCCAAGCCGGCTCCGGCTTCACCAGCAGCCCATGCCGCAGCAGCGGCACCCGTCGTGGCTGTCATGGCCGCAGCACTGCGTTCCCCCTACGGTGCGTCGGTGGACGAGCTTGCCAGTTCTATTGCCGATAACGAGGCACGTGCGGACCTGGACAAGGAACTGGTCGACGACAATGGTTTCCCGGTCATGACAGCGCGTGTCGATGATGCGGTCGATGAGATGCTGCAGGATGAGATCGCCGAATGGCTGGCCGGCCGGGATGTGCCCGCGATGGATTTCACCGAAGAGCAATGGCGCGCGCTGATCATGGCTACCGGCGTGGCGGGCGAACTCGCCAGCCTTGCAGCCACCGATTGCATGCCGCTTGAAGGACAGCCCCCCATGCTGCAGCTCACGCCGATGCTGCCGCCAGACTGGACCGTGGAGATCCGCCGCGCAGCCATCATGTGGCTCAGGCATACAGTCAGCCAGTACGGCTGGCCGGACGCTGCCATCGCCACACCGGAGCCCGAACAACTTCACCTGAGCACCCCCAGCGCTATCCTCACGCAACTACTGCCAGCGCCATCGGCAGAGCCCAAGCAGCTAGTGGCGATCGTGATTGCCTGTGCTTCGCTAGTTGGCCAGGAAAGCATCGACCGCCTCGCAGCCAATGCGGCCTTGTTCAACGCATCGAAGGGCAGCGGCCGGATACCGGGCGAGGGCGCCTGTGGATTATTGCTGACCGACCTGCGCCAGGCGGAGTCGATCCATGGCACGGACATCGTCATGCTGGGCCCGCTCCACGAACACCGCCGCGACAGTTCGGCCGACGATACCCGCCGCCTGGATTCGTCGCTGCTGCTGGAACTGACGGAACAGCTCTGCAAGGCCAGCGCCACCGAACTGGCGCACATCGCCATGATCGTCGCCGATACTGGCCACCGTCCCAACCGCGTCCTCGAGCTGATGGGCTTGAGCGCACCGGTGATTCCGCAACTCGATGCAGCCGACGATATCGTCCGCGTCGGCCTGGGCAGCGGAAGTTGCGGCGCCGTGCCTTTCCTGACGACGCTGGCCCTGGCCTGCCACTATGCGCGCGAACGCAATGCGCCGGTGCTGTGCGTCGGCAACGAAGATCCCTACCTGCGCAGCGCCGCACTCGTGCGTCCAGCAAACTGCGCAGCCAACGACAATACTTAGACTTCGATCGAGTTCACCACCAGCTTGCGCTTGCCGTTCGCCGCCAGGGGAATATCGTCTTCTTCCTGTAGCGAGATGTCGAAGAAGCCACCCCAGCGCTTTAACTGGGCGTCGAGCACGAAGGCGCGCTGTTCATCGTTCAGGCTGCCATGACGCGGCACTACGGCCAGCGTAATCTCGCCGGCCCGGGCCTGCCGCACCTGGTATAGCCGGACGAAATCCCAGGTGACTTCGTCGATGACGATGGCCAGCCCCGGAATGCGCTTGCCGGCCCGGTCGACCAGGAATTCATGGCCGCGCCCGTCGATCACCGCGCAGCGGCCGTCTGCCTCGATGCGGCCGTAATCGCCCGTGCGGTAACGGATCAGGGGCATCACGTCGTTCCAGAGCGAAGTCCCCACGATTTCAGCACGCTCGCCATCCATGCGGTTTTCGTTCCAGCCGTAGAGCTGCTGGAACAGGTAGTCAGACGTTCCCTGGTCGTCCACATTCAGGAAAGCCAGGTTGGTGCGCTCCGACAATCCATAGTTCAGCGACACCGGCGCACGGAACAGCCGCCGTATCGATGCCAGCTGCGCTGGCGTCGCCGGTTCCGACGCCAGCAGTACCGCGTTGACCCGCACCTCGAGTTCGCCCGGCTGGAGCAGCTCGGCCAGCGCGGTGACGGAACTCGGGTAGCCATGCACGTACTCAGGCCGGAAGCGATGAATGGCATCGAGGATCGCCGCCTTGTGCTGTCCGTGCACGTGATAGGGCGACAGCATCAGCCGATTGCCCACCACGCGGCAGGGTTCTTCATGCGCCAGGCGGCGCGCGTCGGCGCCGATGCGCAGGATGCGCGACTTGTCGAAGGAAAAGCCGAGCTTGCCCCATTCGTGGGTAAAGAACGCCTTTTCGATGTCCGCCAGCCGCTTGGTGCGCCACATGCCGATACCCTGGCCGGACGAACCGCCGCTGGTGGCATACATCAGCTTGGAAGGATCGAGCCGCTCGTCGAGGAACTCGCGCTGCCGCGCCATGACTTCTTCCTTGGCGAGATACGGAAAGGCCGCCAGGACCTCGTGCAGGGGTTCGTTCGCCGCCTCGAGGGCGTTGAGCCTGACCGTACGGCGGTAGTGCGGCACATGCTCCAGTGCGTGCACCAGGATCTGGCGCAGGCGCAGGCCCGCCTGTGCGGCAATCGCCGTGCTGTCCTGCGCCAGCAATTCGCGCACGCGGAAAAAGTCCGGGTGATACAGCACGCGGCTGGGAATATAGCGGCGCCACGCGTAGTAATGCTTGGAAAGGACGTCGTGCAGGGCCACGGGTCACCCGTTCAGGATGCGTTTGAATTCGTCGGGCGACACGTCCCCCAGTCCCAGGCTGGCCAGGGTACGGGCTTCCGCGGTGAAGTCACGGTCGAGCAGGCCGCTGGCGATCACGATCAGCGCATCGGCCGTGGGCGTGGGCACGCCCATCAGGCGGCCGATCGAGGACAGCAGCGCCAGCCCCATCGGCACGTCTTCGGTAATGAAGCGCGTCTGCAAGGTAGCCGGCCCCTTGGGCCCGCCCTCGGCGGCGTAGCGGCGAAAGACGGACAGCGAAGGCTGCGACAGGTCTTCTTCGTTGCGGAACTTGCATTCGTCGAAATAGGGCGAGGGCTTGCCCCCGGTCGCGGCAATGACCGCGCTTTTTTCGGCATCCAGCCGGTACAGCAGATTCAGGACGGAAGGTGTAAACGCTTCGCGGTACATCCAGAATTCGCCCTGCGCATATTCGATGCGGCTGGCCGACAGGAGCGAGCCGATGGTGTGCACGATCAGGTTCGGGTTGTGCATGGCCGACTCGACCACGTTGCTGCGCGTTGCGACATAGGTCGGGAACAGTTGCGCGGCGCGTTGCAGGCCTTCGGCGGCACGTTCGCGCGGCAAGAAGGCCAGCGCATTGCGCGTGTTGCGAAACAGGACATTGACCACGCCCGGCTCAGTAATCCGTGCGTCATAGGGCAGGCTTTCGCCTTCCGCCAGCAGGAAACCTTCTTTCGCCTGGTAGGGCAGGAAGTAGCAGGAGCCCATGTAGCCGGGTGCGAGCAGTACCAGCTGGTGCGCCTTCAGGTAGGGGCCGATCAGTGCGGCAATATCGGCGTGGTAATGGGTCTGGGTGGTGATGTAGACGACGTCGGGCGTGACCGCGAAGGCTTCGTCGACATCGCGCGTGGCCAGCGCGATCGAGGCCATGCTGGTCTCGCCTCCCTTGGGATTGCTGACGAGGCGGATGGTGCGCGATTCGCGCACCGTGTCGAAATTCTCGTCATGCAGGGAGTGGGACGTCTTGAACAGGACGACGCGGTTTCCCTCCTGCGCAAGGATGGCGCCGAGCGCACATCCGGCATTGCCTGCACCAACCATTAACACGTTCATGCGTCCTCCATTCGACCAAGCAAGGGCACGACGCGGCGAGCGTCAGCGACCGGATCCGCAAGACAGCGGCGGCTTGATTAACAGGTTCATCAGAAGCGGCAACGGGGTCGGGACATACGCGCATACGCGTCCCGGGGGAACGCACAGGGTGGGTTCCACCTCGCCGCCCGAAGCAATTCACATCGGACTAGCAATGCTCTTGGCTGCTCATCGATTAAATTTAAGATAAGTTTGTTCATTTGCGAAGTCAACCGAATTCCTGCCTGAGCTGGGCAAGCGAAGACGCAGAAATCCAACGAAGATTTCCGCTGTTCACCTTGCCAAAACGTGAGAAGCCGCATGGGCTCTAGCATGTGCTGCCACGGCGCCTTGCCCATTGTCATCAAATAAAAAAACGCCTGAAGAGCTCACACTCTTCAGGCGTTTTTACGACTGACTGGATGGCTCATTCGACCGTGACCGACTTGGCCAGGTTGCGCGGCTTGTCCACATCGGTGCCACGCGCCAGCGCGGTGTGATACGCCAGCAGCTGCAGTGCCGCCACGTGCAGGATCGGCGACAGGTCGCCATAGTGTTCCGGCAGGCGGATCACGTGCACGCCTTCGCCCGAGGTAATGCGCGAGTCGACGTCGGCGAACACATAGAGCTGGCCACCGCGGGCGCGCACTTCCTGCATGTTCGACTTCAGCTTTTCCAGCAGCGCATCGTTCGGGGCGATCGTAATGACCGGCATTTCTTCGGTCACCAGCGCCAGCGGGCCGTGCTTGAGTTCACCGGCCGGATAGGCTTCGGCGTGGATGTACGAAATTTCTTTCAGCTTCAGTGCGCCTTCCAGGGCGATCGGGTAGTGCATGCCGCGGCCGAGGAACAGGGCGTTTTCCTTGCGTGCGAATTCTTCGGCCCAGGCGATGATTTGCGGCTCGAGCGCGAGCACCGAGGACAGCGCGACCGGCAGGTGGCGCATCATCTTCAGGTGCTCGGCTTCGGCTTCGTCGGTGAGGCGGCCGTTGACTTGCGCCAGCGTCAGGGTCAGCAGGAACAGGGCCGCCAGCTGGGTCGTGAAGGCCTTGGTCGAGGCCACGCCCACTTCGACGCCGGCGCGGGTGATGTAGTTCAGCTTGCACTCGCGCACCATGGCGCTGGTCGAGACGTTGCAGATGGTCAGCGTATGCGGCATGCCCATGCTCCGTGCGTGCTTCAGGGCGGCCAGGGTGTCGGCGGTTTCGCCGGACTGCGAAATCGTCACGACCAGGGTCTGCGGGTGCGGGACGCTGTCGCGGTAGCGGTATTCGCTGGCGATCTCGACGTTGACCGGGACCTTGGCGATCGATTCGATCCAGTATTTCGCGGTCAGGCCGGCGTAATAGCTGGTGCCGCAGGCCAGGATCAGCACGCGGTCGATTTCCTTGAACACGCCATAGGCGCCGTCGCCGAACAGCTCCGGCATGATGCCCGTGACGCCTTCGAGGGTGTCGCCGATGACGCGCGGCTGCTCGAAGATTTCCTTCTGCATGTAGTGGCGGTACGGGCCCAGCTCGGCGGCGCCGGTGTGGGCGTGCACGGTTTTCACTTCGCGCTCGACCGGGCGGCCTTCGCTGTCGACGATCCAGTAGCGCGCCAGCTGCAGGTCGACGACGTCGCCTTCTTCCAGGTAAATGATCTGGTTGGTGGTGCCGGCCAGCGCCATGGCGTCGGAAGCGACGAAGTTTTCGCTGTCGCCCACGCCCAGGATCAGCGGCGAGCCCTGGCGCGCGGCGACGACGCGGTGCGGTTCTTCGCGCGAGAACACGGCGATGGCGTAGGCGCCATGCAGGCGTTTGACCGCCTGCTGGACGGTCTCGAACAGGTCGCCAGTGTACATGTGGTCGACCAGGTGGGCGATGACTTCGGTATCGGTCTGGCTGGTGAACACGTAGCCGAGGGCGGTCAGCTCGGCGCGCAGCTCGTCGTGGTTTTCGATGATGCCGTTATGGACGAGGGCGATGCGGGCATTGTCTTCGGTCGGCGAGAAGTGCGGGTGGGCATTGTGCGAAGCCGGCGCGCCGTGGGTAGCCCAGCGGGTGTGGGCAATACCGGTAAAGCCGTCCAGGCGCGCTTCACGCACCTGCGACTCGAGCTCGGCCACGCGCGAGGTGCTGCGCGAACGGGTCAGTTTGCCATCCAGGTGCACGGCGACGCCGCAGGAGTCGTAACCGCGATACTCGAGGCGCTTCAGGCCCTCGATCAGGATTGGAGTGATGTTGCGCTTGGCGACTGCACCGACGATACCGCACATAGTTGACCTCGTTTAAAAATTAGCAATTAATCCTATCGTAGAGCAACTACGATGAAATAAGCTTTCAGATTTCATGTATATTTGACAGATTATTTCACGCATCGTCAGTGATGAAATATTATTTCAACTAACACTAATTTATTTGTTATTTATTTCACACCATGTCTGAACAGTTACTTCTCGACGAGCTCGATCGTCGCATCCTCAACGCCTTGCAAACTGATGCATCGCATACGAATGCCGAGTTGGCCGAACTCGTGCACGTGTCACCGCCCACTTGTTTGCGCCGCGTAAAACAGCTCACCGAAAATGGTGTTATCGAGCGGCAAGTTGCGATCGTGTCGCCGGACAAGCTCGGCGCCCGCCTGACGGCCATCGTCGAGATCACGCTGGACGTGCAGGCAGCCGAGCGCATGGATGAGTTCGAACGCCTGGTGGGGCTCGAGCCGGCCGCCCTGCAGTGCTACCGCGTCACCCCGGGCCCGGATTTCGTGCTGGTGGTGCAGGTGGCCGACATGCCGGCCTACCACGACCTGGCGCACCGCCTGTTCACGGCCCACGCCAACGTGCGCAACGTGAAAGCCTATTTCTCCACCCACCGCAGTAAGTTCGACACCCGCGTCGCCGTCTGAAGTTGTGGATAAAGCTGTGGACTAGCAGTGGAAGCGCCACGGGATAAGCACGGTACAACCCTGTGCTTATCCTGTGCGCTGGCTGTGCATGGCCGGTGGATTACTTCTTGGCCTTCACTGGACGGGTCCATCCTTCGATGGTCATCTGCTTGGGACGCGAGATGGTCAGCTTGCCCGCAGGCGCATCCTTGGTGAGGGTGGTGCCCGCACCCAGGGTCGCGCCCTTGCCGACGGTGACCGGTGCCACCAGCTGGCTGTCGCTGCCGATGAAGGCGTCGTCTTCGATCACGGTGCGGAATTTATTGGCGCCGTCGTAATTGCAGGTAATGGTGCCGGCGCCGATGTTCACGCGCGAGCCGACCGTGGCGTCGCCCACATAAGCCAGGTGATTGGCCTTGCTGTGCGCGGCGACCGTGCTGTTCTTGATCTCGACGAAGTTACCCACATGGACGTCCTCGCCCAGCTCGGTACCCGGGCGCAGGCGCGCGTAGGGGCCGATCTGGGACTTGTCGCCGACGATCGCGTCTTCGATATGGCAGAAGGGCTTGATGGTGGCGCCCGCGCCGATCTTCGCATTGACCAGCACGCAGTGCGGGCCCACGGTGACGCCGTCCGCCAGCTCGACCCGGCCTTCGAACACGCAGCCGACGTCGATCGTGACGTCGCGCCCGCAAACCAGTTCGCCGCGCACGTCGATGCGGGCCGGATCCATCAGGGTGATGCCCTTTTCCAGCAACGCGTTGGCAATGTTCAGCTGGTGGCGGCGCTCGAGCTCGGCCAACTGCACCTTGCTGTTGACGCCCGCCACTTCCCATTCGGCCGAAGGCTGGGCCGATACCACCGGCACGCCATCGGCGACTGCCTGGGCCACGATATCGGTCAGGTAGTACTCGCCCTGCGCATTGTTGTTCGACAGTGCGGACAGCCATTTCTTCAGGTGCGGCGTCGGCACGACCATGATGCCGCTGTTGATCTCGCGAATCGAACGCTCGGCTTCGTTGGCGTCTTTTTCTTCGACGATACGCACGATGCTGCCGTTCTCGCGCACGATGCGGCCCAGCCCGAACGGGTTGGCCTGCTCGACGGTCAGGATGGCCAGCTTGTCGTTGCCGGCCGCTTCCACCAGCTTGGCGAGCGAGGCGGCGGCGGTCAGCGGCACGTCGCCGTAGAGCACCAGGGTCGGCACGTTTTCGTCCAGCTGGGGTACGGCCTGCATGACCGCATGGCCGGTGCCCAGCTGCGGCTGTTGCAGGGCCGTATCGATGGCCGTGCCGGTTGCCGCGGACAGCTTGGCCAGCATCTCCGGCACCGCTGCGCCCCCGTGACCGTAAATCACGCATAATTTACTCAAGGATAAGGTTCGCGCCGTATCGATGACATGCTGCAACAGCGGCTTCCCCGCCAGTGGATGCAGGACTTTCGGCAGCGCAGATTGCATGCGCTTTCCCATGCCGGCGGCGAGGATCACAACGTTCATAAGCCGTTCTCAAAAAGTTGATAATATGAAAAAGTTTAACACGCCAGACAACTTGCTCCGGCGCACGATTGCGCTCTTCATGGTGGTGGTGCTCGCGCTGGCCGCGGGCTGCAGCTCGGTGAAATTCACCTACAACCAGGGCGATACCTTACTGTATTGGTGGATGGATTCCTATGCCGATCTGGAAGGCCAGCAAGCCGATGTCGCCAAACGCGATATCGACAACCTGTTCAAGTGGCACCGCCAGACCCAGCTGCGCGACTACGCGGCCCTGCTCGCCGGCTTCCAGCGCCAGCTGGCCGCCAACCCGACCCAGGCCGACCTGCTGGGCGCCTACAAGGAGATCCGCATCCGCGGCGAGCGCCTGGCTGCGCGCGCCGTGCCGGAAATCACTACCCTCGCACTGTCGATCAAACCCGAGCAGATTGCCAATATCGAGCGCAAATTCAATTCGAAAAACGAGGAATACCGGAAGAAATTTATCCAGGGCAGTGTCGAGAAACGCCAGAAAGCCCGTTTCAAGAAGTCGATGGAACAGTTCGACCTGTGGTTCGGCAATTTCAGCAGCGAACAGGAAGCGACCCTGCGCCGCGCCTCGGACGCGCGTCCGCTGGACAACGAAGCCTGGCTGGAAGAGCGGGTCTGGCGCCAGAAACGCATTCTCGCCACGCTGCGCAAGATTCAGCAGGAAAAGATGAACCGCGACCAGGCGTCTGCCCAGATCCAGGCCATGCAGCGCGAATTCTTCACCCGCATGGAGTCGCCGGAGCGCAAGGCCTTCTATGACACGAGCCTGGACCAGACCACGAAATACATCCTGACCGCGATCCGCATCGCCACACCGGCGCAAAAGAAGCATGCGCAGGAGCGCATGCAGGGCTGGATCACGGATTTCCAGGGCCTGGCAGTCGGTAAGTAACAGCCAGGCGGGCGGGCAGGGCGTCGCCAGAGCGGTGCGATGGCCCATGCTATAGTGCCGCCCATGCAAAAGAAGTCAGCCAAACCCACGGCCCACGGCGCCCCGCGCCTGGCGCCGCGCCAGGTCCGCATCATCGGCGGCGCCTGGAAACGCGTCCTGCTCCCGGTCCTCGATGCCGAAGGTCTGCGTCCCACGCCGGACCGCGTCCGCGAAACGGTCTTCAACTGGATCAACCACCAGCTCGGCGGCGGCTGGGACCAGGCCGCCTTCCTCGACCTGTTTGCCGGCTCCGGCGCCCTCGGTTTCGAAGCGGCCAGCCGCGGCGCGGCCTCGGTGACGATGGTGGACAACCATGGCCCGGCGGCACGCCAGCTCGATGAGACCCGCGAGAAACTGAAAGCGGCCAATGTCCGCGTGCTGCGCACCGATGCGCTGGCGCTGGTGAAAGACCTGGCTGCCCGCGGCCAGCGTTTCGACGTGATCTTCCTCGATCCCCCTTACCAGCTGGGCCTGCTCAGCCAGATCCTGCCGCTGTGCCCGGCCATCCTCAATGAAGGCGGCCTGGTGTATGCGGAAACGGGCGAGCCGCTGCCGCAGGAAGGCGGCGACATCCCCGACTGGCTGCTCGGCTGGGATGCCATCCGCGCCGATAAAGCCGGCATGGTCTATTACTACCTCCTGAAACTGCACAACGACAGCGCCTGAGCGCCAAGTGGCTGTCGATTCTGCACAAGGATTGGGCAAACACCGCCCCAGGCTGGGGCGGGTGCCGGATTTTCAGGCATAATGCGCGTTCTGATTAGGTGATTTCTCCAAGGGGAGCCGCAATGGTTGTAGCCGTTTATCCAGGTACTTTCGATCCGCTCACGCGTGGCCACGAGGATCTCGTTCGCCGTGCCTCGGGCCTGTTCGACCGCCTGGTGGTAGGCGTGGCCGACAGCAAGAACAAGAAGCCCTTCTTCGCGCTCGACGAGCGCCTGGAAATCGCCAATGAAGTGCTGGGCCATTACCCGAACGTGCAGGTCGAGAGTTTCTCCGGCCTGCTCAAGGATTTCGTGCGCAAGCACGATGCGCGCGTCATCGTGCGCGGCCTGCGCGCAGTGTCCGACTTCGAATACGAATTCCAGATGGCGGGCATGAACCGCTACCTGCTGCCCGATGTCGAGACCTTGTTCCTGACCCCGTCCGACCAGTACCAGTTCATCTCCGGCACCATCGTGCGCGAGATCGCCATGCTGGGCGGCGACGTCTCCAAATTCGTCTTCCCCTCGGTGGACCGCTGGCTGCAAAAGAAAATCGCAGCCATCCAGGCCGCGCCGTCAGCCTGAGCAATAACGAGAGCACCGCATGGCCCTCCTGATTACCGACGACTGCATCAATTGCGACGTTTGCGAACCCGAATGCCCGAACGACGCCATTTCGATGGGCGCCGAGTTCTACCAGATCGATCCGCATAAATGCACCGAATGCGTCGGCCACTTCGACGAGCCGACGTGCCAGGTGCTGTGCCCGGTCGCCTGCATTCCGCTCGACCCGGCCTGGCGCGAATCGCGCGAAGAACTGCAGGCGAAATACGAACGCCTCACTGCCGCCAAGGCAAACGCGTAATCTCAAGCCGGCTCATCGCCGGCTTTTTTTTTCGCGTCCCTGACCTGACCCGGATGCGCCTCCCTTGTGTGCGCACACGCGCATAAGCCCGTTTTTCAGCGTGCTATCCTGATTTTCATGGAGACGCCCGACAAGCCAAGTGAAACCCTGCCGTCCGCGCTGCACGAGCACGTCGGCACGGTATCCGATTTCTATGCCCGGCATGAACAGCAAGCCACGGCGGGCCAGCGCCTGTTCGAAAAGATCAGCCTGGTCCTCGGCACCCCGCTCTATGTCGGCGCCAACCTGGTGGGCGCCGTCTTGTGGATGGCCTGGAACCTGCTGGCACCCGGACTGGGTTTCGAGCAATGGGACGAGCCTCCTTTCTTCTGGCTGCAGGGTTTCATTGCGCTGAACGCCTTTGTCATCTCCACCGCCGTGCTGATTCGCCAGAACCGCATGTCCGCCCTGGCCAGCCAGCACTCGCACCTCGATTTGCAGGTCAATCTGCTGGCCGAAGAAAAGAGCAGCAAGATCATCGCGATGCTGGAAGAACTGCGCCGCGACCTGCCCAATGTCCGCAACAAGGTCGACCACGAGGCCGAAGAGCTGGCCAAACCGACCGATACCGAGGCGGTGCTGTCCATCATCGAAGAGTCCGGCGCCCAGCTCAACTGCGAGCGCAAATAAACCCGTTGCGAGAGGCATCCTGGGCGACGTTCGGCCTGTCGATTACCAAAACTCGCTCATGCTGAACGAGTCAATGTGAACTGCGTTTAATGGAAGCGATAGCCGATCCATGATGTTCACATATGCACACATCCTTCCTGATCAGATGCGTTTTCGGCTTTGCCCAGGCGGGGCCGACAGGTTTTGCCTTCTTGTCGCTATTGCTTTTATTATTGGGTTATCTCTACCATAAAGAACCTCAATACATCGCTAAACCAGAATCAGTTCACGCGCCGCACATTCGCTCTTGTTAACTCTTTGTGAACTTTGTGACATGCAAGGGCCGAGAAAAACCCGGTAACGAAGAGTTGATATCGTTCACGCGATCAATGGTGTCCGCCAAGGATAAAACAGGAAAAATGGACGTAAAAAAACGCGGCGTCCAGGTCGGAGGCCGCGTCAAACGGAGAGAATTTGGTCAGTGGCGCTTGGCCAGGTGCAGTTTTGGCGGGCGCGGGCGCACAGCCAGCAGGGCGGCGCGCCCGAGGCCGACGAGCAGGGGACGGAATACCATGCCGGCCCCGCCGAGCAGCGCCAATACGGCTGCGCTGGAAAGAAACTGACCGACAGGCAGGGCGCTGAGGGCGCTGCCGGCAGTCTGGATAAGGGTCAGTGTAGAAGACATGGCGACAATATAGTGCGACGCAACATATAAATCTAATTCCGTTCACTGATGACGCTTATCCATTCTGTGAATAGTTGCGGTACACTTCCCCCATCCTCCGACTGCCCTTATTCGTCCATGAGCTTTCTCACGCTTGACCTGAACCTGCTGCGCGTCTTCGACGCAGTGATGACCGAGCAAAACCTCACCCGCGCGGCCGGCCACCTGGCCATGACCCAGCCTGCCGTCTCGAATGCGATCAAGCGCCTGCGCGAAAGCCTCGGGGACGAACTCCTGATCCGCACCGCCTACGGCGTCAAGCCGACCCCGCGCGCCGAAGCGCTGTGGCCGGCCGTGCGCCAGGCACTGGCGGCGCTGGAAGCGGCCGTGATGCCGGAAACCTTCGACGTGTCCAAGGCGCAGGCCACCTTCCGGATGGCGATGGCCGACGCGACCGCTGCCCTGTGGCTGCCGTCGCTGATGCGCTCGATCGAACGCGAAGCGCCGGGGGTGAACATCCGCATGGTGCCGCTGACTACGCGCGAGCCGCGCCCGATGCTGCTGCGCGGCGACATCGACCTGGCGGTCGGCTTCTTCCCGGGCGTGGCGGCGCAATTGTCCTACGAGACCGGTTCGCCGATCCGCCACGAGCGCCTGTATTCGGGGGTGTATGTGTGCGTGATGCGCAAGGACCATCCGCTGGCCAAGGAAAAGCTCGACCTCGACACCTATTGCAAGGCGAACCATTTATTGGTGAGTTTCTCGGGCCGCGCCCACGGCCTGGTGGATGAAGCACTGGCCCAGATCGGCCGCGAACGCCGCATCCTGCTGACGGTGAACCAGTTCTTCACGGCAGGGCGGGTCGTGGCCAATTCGGATTTGATCACGGTGCTGCCGAAGCACCTGATCGCGTCGACGGGCTCGACCGACGCCCTGATCTGGCGCGAACTGCCGTTCGCGCTGCCGGCCGTGCACCTGGACATGCTCTGGCACGAGCGCGACGGCCGCAGCCATGCGCACCGCTGGCTGCGCACCAACCTGGAAAATATGGCCGAGACCGCGGCGCCGAAATCTACCGTACGTAAAACCGCTTGAGGCGATTTACCGGATCGGCAGTTTGGTGGTGTTCTTGACTTCTTCCATCACCGCATAGGTGTGCGTCTCGCGCACGCCTTTTTGCAGCAGGGTCTTGCCCAGGAATTCGCGGTAGGCCGCCATGTCTTTCACGCGCGCTTTCACCAGGTAGTCGAAGCCGCCGGCCACCATGTGGCATTCCAGCACTTCCGGGATCATTTGCACGCTTTGTTTGAATGCGTCGAACACTTCGGGAGTGGTACGATCGAGTACCACTTCGATGAAAACCAGCAGCGAGACGTCCAGCAGCTGCGGGTTGAGCTGGGCCGTATAGCCCATGATGTAGCCGGACTCGTGCAGTTTGCGCACGCGCTCCAGGCAAGCGGCAGGAGACAGATTCACACGGGCGGCCAGCTCGACGTTGCTGATGCGCCCGTCGTTTTGCAGCTCCGCCAGAATTTTCTTGCTGATCTTGTCGAGCATGGTCATCTCCTGCCATGTAAATATTATTTGGTCAGATTGTCTCACCAAAAACTATCTATTGCTAGTCTGTCGTAAAAACAGAATTAATCCAGAAGATTTCCTTCTACAATCAACCTTTCTACTGAATCATCGATCGCTTGTGTGAACGCGCCGGCTGCCTGTTGCGCAGCGCGGCGTTTTTTGCTGGGCGCTCGGCCACTGTTTCCCTTTTTAAAGATTTCGCCATGCTGACTGCCGCCCTTCCGGCCACCACCTTCCTTCCTTTCGACGCGCTCCAGCGTGAGCTCAAGCACGAGCAAACCCCGCTGCGCGCCGCCATTACTGCGGCTTACCGCCGCGAGGAATCCGAAGCCGTGCAGTGGCTGCTGGCGCAAGGCGCGAGCGCCAACGGCGACGCCCACATGCTGGCGCACCGCCTGGTCTCGAGCGTGCGCGACAAGCGCACCCGCTCGTCCGGCGTGGACGCGCTGATGCACGAGTTCTCGCTGTCGTCGGAAGAAGGCGTGGCATTGATGTGCCTGGCAGAAGCGCTGCTGCGCATCCCGGACAGCGAAACGGCCGACCGCCTGATCGCCGACAAGATCAGCCGCGGCGACTGGAAGAAGCACCTGGGCGAATCGCCTTCGCTGTTCGTCAACGCCGCCACCTGGGGCCTGCTCATCACCGGGAAGCTGGTGTCGACCAATAGCGAAAAGACCCTGGGCTCGGCGCTCACGCGCATCATCGCCAAGGGCGGCGAACCCTTGATCCGCAAGGGCGTCGACATGGCCATGCGCATGCTGGGCAACCAGTTCGTCACCGGCCAGACCATCGGCGAAGCGCTCAAGAACAGCCGCGAGAACGAAAGCCGCGGCTACCGCTATTCCTACGACATGCTGGGCGAAGCGGCGCTGACCGAAAGCGATGCGAAGAATTACTACGCCTCGTATGAAACGGCGATCCACGCGATCGGCCGCGCCTCGAACGGCCGCGGCATCAAGGACGGCCCGGGCATCTCGATCAAGCTGTCGGCCCTGCACCCGCGCTACAGCCGCTCGCAGCATGTGCGCATGATGGGCGAACTGCTGCCGCGCGTGCGCAGCCTGGTGCTGCTGGCGAAAGGCTACAACATCGGCATCAACATCGATGCGGAAGAAGCCGACCGCCTCGAGATCTCGCTCGACATGCTGGAAGTGCTGGCTTTCGATCCGGAGCTGGCGGGCTTCGAGGGCATCGGCCTGGTGGTGCAGGCCTATCAAAAACGCTGCCCCTTCGTGATCGACTACCTGGTCGACCTGGCTAAGCGCAGCGGCCGCAAATTCATGGTGCGCCTGGTGAAGGGCGCCTACTGGGACGCCGAGATCAAGCGCGCCCAGGTCGAAGGCATGCCTGGCTATCCGGTCTACACGCGCAAGGTCTACACCGATGTGTCCTACCTGACCTGCGCGCGCAAGCTCCTGGCGGCGGCCGACATCCTGTATCCGCAGTTCGCCACCCACAACGCGCATTCGCTGTCGGTGATCTACACCTGGGCCAAGGCCGACGGAGTCGAGAGCTACGAATTCCAGTGCCTGCACGGCATGGGCGAGACCCTGTACGACCAGGTGGTCGGCAAGGACAAGCTGGGCAAGGCCTGCCGCATCTATGCGCCGGTCGGTTCGCACGAAACCCTGCTGGCCTACCTGGTGCGCCGCCTGCTGGAAAACGGCGCCAACTCCTCCTTCGTGAACCAGATCGTCGATGAAAGCGTGGCCATCGATTCGCTGCTGGCCGACCCGTTCGAGCAGGCGCGCGCCGCCGGGGGCAAGCCGCACCCGGCGATCGCCCTGCCGCTGCAGATGTTCGGCGCCGAGCGCAAGAACTCCGCGGGCCTGGACCTGGTCAACGAAAACACGCTGCGCCTGGTGGCCGACGCGCTGGCCCAGCCGCGCCGTCACGTCGCCGCGCCCCTGATCGCCGGTCCCGTGGCCGCAGTCGAACTCGCGAACATCGTCAACCCGGCGCAATCGACCGATATCGTCGGCCAGGTGGTCGAAGCGTCGCGCACCGACGTCGAGACCGCGCTGGCCGCAGCCAGCGCCTTTGCCGGCGAATGGGAAGCGACCAATGTGGACAGCCGCGCCGCCATGCTCGAGCGCACCGCCGACCTGTTCGAGGAAAACGGCCTGGAGCTGATGGCCCTGGCCGTGCGCGAAGCCGGCAAGTCGCTGCCGAACGCGATCGCCGAGCTGCGCGAAGCGGTCGACTTCCTGCGCTATTACGCGGTGCAGATTCGCGCTTCCAAGGCCGACGGCGCATTGGGCCCCGTGACCTGCATCAGCCCCTGGAACTTCCCGCTGGCGATCTTCACCGGCCAGGTGGCAGCAAGCCTGGCGGCCGGCAACGTGGTGCTGGCCAAGCCGGCCGAGCAGACGCCCCTGATCGCGCACCGCGCGGTGGAACTGTTCATCGAGGCGGGCTTCCCGCGCGCGGCGATCCAGCTGCTGCCGGGCCGCGGCGAAGTCGTGGGCGCCGCGCTCACCGCCGATGCGCGCGTAAAAGGCGTGATCTTCACCGGCTCGACCGAAGTGGCGCAGCTGATCAACCGCACCCTGGCCAAGCGTGGCGAAACCGAAGGCATCGATATCCCGCTGGTGGCGGAGACCGGCGGCCAGAATGCGCTGATCGTCGATTCGTCGGCGCTGCCGGAGCAGGTGGTGTCGGACGTGCTGTCCTCGGCCTTCGATTCGGCCGGCCAGCGCTGCTCGGCGCTGCGCGTGCTCTTCCTGCAGGAAGACATCGCCGACAAGACCATCAAGATGCTCAAGGGTGCGATGCAGGAGCTGCGCGTGGGCAGCCCGGACCGCCTGTCGACCGACATCGGCCCGGTGATCGATGCCGAGGCCAAGGGCAACCTGCTGGCCCACATCGAGCGCATGCGCGCCACCGCGCGCAGCCACTTCGCGCTCGAGCTGCCTGACAGTGTGACGGGCAGCGGCACCTTCGTGCCGCCCACGGTGCTGGAAATCGGCTCGCTGGCCGAACTCAAGCAGGAAGTCTTCGGTCCGGTGCTGCACATCGTGCGCTACCGCCGCGCCGACCTGCCGAAGGTGATCGACACCATCAACGCCACCGGCTACGGCCTGACCCTGGGCGTGCACTCGCGCATCGACGAGACCATCGACTTCATCGTCGCGCGTGCGCATGTGGGCAACATCTACGTCAACCGCAATATCGTCGGCGCGGTGGTCGGCGTGCAACCCTTCGGCGGCGAAGGCAAGTCCGGCACCGGTCCGAAAGCCGGCGGTCCGCTCTACCTCAAGCGCCTGCAGCGCAATGCCGCCCCCTTGATGCAGCACAGCCGCAGCAATGACGCGGGCCTGGAAGCCCTGCTGGGCTGGATGCGCACGCATGGCCGGCAGGACGCCGCCACGCTCGCGCAGGATTATGGCCGCACCGCGCTGACCGGCGTCGAGATCGCGCTGCCGGGTCCGACCGGCGAGCGCAATACGCTGGCGTTCACCTCGCGCGGCACCGTGCTGTGCGCACCCGCCACGGCTGCCGGCCTGCTCAACCAGGTGGCTGCCAGCCTGGCCACCGGCAACCGCGCGCTGGTCCTGGCCGAGCCGGGCCTGATCCCGGCCGACCTGCCGGCCCTGGTGAAAGCGCGCCTGCGCTTTGTCGGCATGGACGAGATCGACGCGGGCGAATTCCAGGTCGCACTGGTGGAAGCCGGATTGACAGGTCCCCTGCGTAGCAAACTGGCGGCGCGCAGCGGCGCCATCGTCGGCATCGTCGACACCGACGCCGCTACCCCGGTCGCCCTGTGGCGCCTGGTGGCCGAGCGCGCCGTCTGCGTCAACACGACGGCCGCTGGCGGCAACGCAAGCCTGATGACGCTCGGCGTGTCATGACCGGAGTAGGAGTATCGTAGGGTGGGCAGGTTTCCTGCCCACCCAGTGATCGTTGTAGGTTGCAGCAGCTGGAGACAATTCTTATAACTTGGAGGCAGACATGCTAGTAGGCGTACCAAAGGAGATCAAGAACCACGAATACCGCGTCGGGCTCACGCCGCCGTCGGTGCGCGAGCTGACCCTGCGCGGGGTCGACGTCATCGTGCAGCAGGGCGCCGGCGAGCAGATCGGGCTGTCGGACGAGCAATACGTGGCGGCCGGCGCCACCATGGTCGCCAGCGCACAGGAAATCTTCGCGCGCGCCGACATGGTGGTCAAGGTCAAGGAACCGCAGCCGGTCGAGTGCTCCATGCTGCGCGAAGGGCAGATCCTCTACACCTACCTGCACCTGGCTCCCGATCCCGAGCAGACCGCGGCGCTCGTGAAATCCGGCGCGGTCTGCATCGCCTACGAAACCGTCACCGGCGCCGGCGGCGGCTTGCCGCTGCTGGCGCCAATGAGCGAAGTGGCCGGCCGCATGTCGATCCAGGCCGGCGCCGCCCACCTCGAGAAATCCAAGGGCGGCATGGGCCTGCTGCTGGGCGGCGTGCCGGGTGTGGCGCCGGGTCACGTGGTCATCATCGGCGCCGGCGTGGTCGGCACCAATGCGCTGCAGATGGCGGTCGGTACCGGTGCGCGCGTGACGGTGCTCGATAAAAACGTCGACCGCCTGCGCCAGCTCGACCTGGTCTACGGCAACCGCATCGCCACCGTCTACTCCAACGCGCATGCGATCGAGGAGGCGGTCTTGTCGGCCGACCTGGTGATCGGCGGCGTCTTGGTGCCGGGCGCCGCGGCGCCCAAGCTGGTCACCCGCGACATGATCTCGCGCATGAAGAAGGGCGCGGTGGTGGTGGACGTGGCGATCGACCAGGGCGGCTGCTTCGAGACCTCGCATGCGACCACCCATGCCGACCCTACGTTCGTCGTCGATGGCGTGATCCACTACTGCGTGGCGAACATGCCGGGCGCGGTGGCGCGCACCTCGACCTTCGCGCTGAACAACGCGACCATCGGCCACGCAGTAGCGCTGGCGACCAAGGGCTGGCGCCAGGCCTTATCGGATGATGTCCACCTGCGCAACGGCCTGAACGTCTGCCAGGGCAAGGTGACTTACCGGGCCGTGGCCAGGGACCTCGGCTACGACTTCGTGCCGGCCGAGTCGCTGCTGGGCTGAATCTTGGTCAAAGGGGCGCCTGCGCCAGGTCCCGGCATACGCGCCGGGTGATGTGGAAGGCATACTGCGCGGCCACCGATTTCACGAAACGCATGAAATCGATGGCCGCGTGTTCATTGGCGTTGTCGGAAATCGTGCGGATCACCGCGCAGGGCACGCCCAGCTCGTAGCACACCTGCGCCACCGCGGCGCCTTCCATTTCCACCGCCACCAGCCCGGGCAGGGCGGTATTGAGGCCCGCGAGATGGGTGCGGTCGGTCATGAACTGGTCGCCGCTGGCCACCAGGCCCCGGTGCACGCGCGGCTGCTGCAGGCGGAATGCGCGGCGCTCGGCTTCGCTCACCACATCCACGAAATCCTGCTCCAAAAAGTCATGGGCGGCGCGCGACAGGCGTAGCGACAGCTGCTGGTCGGGCCGGAAGTGGCTCATGCCCGTCAGCGGCACCTCGAAACGGGGAAATAGCGGGCTGGCGTCCATGTCATGCTGGACCAGCGCTTCGGCCACCACGATATCGCCCACCTGCACGCTCTGGTCGCCCGCGCCGGCCACGCCGGTGAACAGGATGTGGGTAACGCCGAACTTTTCCACAAGCGTGGTGGCCGTCATGGCCGCCGCAACCTTCCCAATTCGCGACAGGACGCACACAGCGTCGATTTCCCACAGCTGTCCACTGCGGTACTCGCGTTTGCCGTGGATGAGCGTGGCGGGGCCTCTCATGGCTTCCACGAGCCCCTGCTGTTCTTCCGCCAGTGCGCTGATGATCCCTAACCGCATATTTTTCTACCGTGATTGCCGGATCACGATGATACCCGGCGCGCGCCGCCCGGGCGCAAACCCGGGCCGCGGCGCCTGAACGCGCTTACTGCACCGTCAGCGCCACGTCGTCCACCAGGAAGGTCGTCTGCAGCGACGCATCCTCGGCCGCGGCGAAGAAGACCTGCACCGTCTGGCCCTTGTAGGCCGTCAGGTCGACCGTCCTTTGCACATAGCCCGTGCCCTTGTTCAGGTTCGAGTAGGTCGCCGGCGTGGCCAGGATGGTGCCGCCGCTATTGCGCACCTGGAGCTTGAGCGTGTCGAAGGCGGAGGTGGTGGTCGTTTCGGCCGACCCGACCTGCAGCCAGAACGACAGCGTCGCGCTGGCGGCGGTCGAAGGAATCGCGATCTGCTGGTACAGGTTGTCGGTGCGGGTGGCGCCGGTGCCGGCGAATTTCGCCTCCCAGCTGCCCGTGCGCGGAGCCGTGGCGGCCACGTTGTTGATGATGCTGCCGCCGCCGCTCCAGGACACCGCCCCCGACTCGAAGCCCGGATTGGCCAGCAGCTGGGTGCCGCCGGTGCCGCCGCCATTGCTGATGCTGAAGGCCGCGGCGTTCGAGCTGCCTACGTTGCCGGCCGCGTCATACGCCTTGGCCACCAGGGTGTGGCCGCCGTTGGCAAGGGTAGTAGAGTCGAGCAGCATCGAATAGGGCGAGGTGGTGTCCGTCCCTTTGAGCAGGTTATCCACATAGAACTCGACCTTGCTCACGCCGACGTTGTCGCTGGCGCTGGCCGACAGGGTGATGGTGCCGCTCGTGCCGGATGCGCTCGCGCTCACGCTTGGTGCGACCGTGTCGCCGGAGCTTGCGGTTTGCGTGACCCAGATCGGCGCCGACCACAGGATCTTGCCGTCGCTCTGGGTGATCTTCGCATAGTAGAAGTGCTCGCCCAGGCTCGGGGTGATGGTGGTGCTGGCCGTTGTGGACAACTGGGTCACCGTGCCGTTGCGCTTGGGGACGCCCTCGAAGATCGCCACCGTCGATACGGTCTTGCCGGACGTGTTGGCGAAGTTCGCCACCAGGGTCAAGGGTCCGCTGTTGGTGATGCGCTCGCCCATCACGCGCCCGTTGGCGGTCAGCACCAGCTGCGAAGTCTTGTCCATGGTCGCAAACACCCGCCGTGCGCGCAGCGCATCGACAAAACTGGCGTTGGTCAGCGCCGTGCCGGTGGGGATCAAGACCCCGGTGCGGTTGGTGTAGGACGCGCCCCAGTTGGCGCAGTGGTTGTCCTGGTTGGTCGAAAACGCGACGTGGAAGCCCGCTTCCAGCGCCTTCTTGCACGCGCTTTCATAGGTGCTGCGGCCGGTTTCGGATTCCGTGGTGTTGGTCGAGAAGGCCGAGGTGTTCATCACTTCGCACAGCACCATGGCCTGGTCGCCGTCGGCCGTATAGCCCAGCGCCACGCCGTTGGCGAGGAACTGGCCGCTGCTTTCCGGGTGATTGAACTGGCCGATGTAGCCGCGGTTCTTCATCAGGGTGTAGAGCGCCGGGTAGTCGGTCTTGGCGGTAAAGGCGTCGCCCAGCAGCTGGTTGCTGGCGTTGTATTCCCATTGCAGCAGCTCGGTGCTGTTGAGGATATTCAGGTGGCCGCCATTGCTGATCACGCCCCATTCCAGGCCATACACGGCGAGGAAATTCGGGTTGGCCAGGTTGAAGTCGGCCGCCGCTTTCAGGCCGGCCGCATACAGCGCCTTGGCGGTGGCCGGGCTGGCCGCCGTGTTGGTCGAGCTCGAGCCGTCGTACATGTGGTTGTGTTCCGACGCCATCAGGATATCCAGGCCCCGGTTCTTCGCATAGGCAAAAGCATCGGTCGGACCGAAGGCGCCGGCCTGCGGGCTTTCGGAGCTGGTGCAGGACGCCAGTGCGCCGCCGCCGTCGCTGTGGTTGGTCTGGCTGTGCAGGTTGGCGTAGTAGACGGTGTAGGGGAGCGACGCGGTGGCCGGCACCGAGGCGGGCGACACGTTGCCCGGCATAGGAGACGTGCCCGATTTTGCGGCAGGCATGGCAGGCTGGCCGGCGCTGGTGAGCAGCGGCTGGAAGGCCGGCATCGGCACCGCGCCCGGGTCGCCGACGGCGATGTCCCAGCCCTGCTCGATGCGGTGGCCCTGTTCGCCCTCGAGCAGGGCGCCGATCTCGTCGCCAACGAGCTTGCGGTTGCCGCGCCCATCCTTTTCATGCGCCACGGCGATCAAGCGCACGTGGTAGATGCCGTCGCGCAGGGCAGGGTCGCTGCTGCGTCCGGCCCACTTCACCTTGACCTCGACCGACTTGTTCGACAGCAGTTCGCTGCCCTGCCAGCGCTCGATGACCCGCTGCGCGGGATCGACCAGTTCCAGACGCCAGGCGATGTCGTGGGCCTGCTCGACGAAAGGATAGCTGAAGGTGAGCGCAAACACGCGCCCTTCCGCGCTTGAGGCCGCCGCGTTGTACGGCGCATGCAGCGTCGCCTCGAACTCGCGGTGATCCGCTTCGGAAGCAAAACCCGCATGGCTGAAGCCAAGCGCCAGAACCAGTGGAAGCAATTTCAAGCTGCGAACGTGGTGCATGTGCGTCCCCTCTTTTCTCTCTTGTTATGAAAAGTACAAACTCTGACAACAATGCATGACACATTGATGACAAACAAGCACTTTCTGAGGGGAACTGAGCAGTTGTTGTCAATACGCTGAGAAAAATACGCGTCAGAGCGCCTTGCGGAAATAGACGACGCGGTTAGTTTCTTCGAAACCGAGCGCCCGGTGCATCGCATGGCTGGCCGTATTGTCGAGCAAGGCGTCGGATGCCATTTCGCTGCAGCCCTGCATACGCGCCCATTGCTCGGCAGCCTGGACCAGCAGGCCGGCAATGCCCTGTTTCCTGAAAACGGGTTCGACGTACAGGCCTTCCAGGAAGCCGACCGGCGACGAGCCGGTGCCATTGACGTAATCCGTGCGCACGGCAACTTCGACCAGCCCCTGGGGCTCGTCCGTGCCTGCACAGGCAAGGAACTGTGCATAACGTCCAGGTTGTTCACACAGTTCCCGCATTTCCCGCAGGTGGTCTGCGCTGTCGGCTGGCCACAAGGCCATGCGCAGCTGCAGCCAGCCGGGTTCTTCCATGGATAGACACCGCTTGATCGAGCTCATGAATCTCCTTTTGGCGCAGGATGCTTTCCTGTTTCGCCGGTCTTACCAGGGCAAAGAGGGCAAAGCCGTCCCCCCGGGTTGTCCAACGCCGGCGCTTCAGGGTTTTAGTTAACTAAGATGTATATATAAAACTAGTAGTAGTTAGTAAACGTGGCCTTTTCTGTTGATAAGTCGCGTTTACTCCACAAGATCAAACACTTGCGCTGTCATTTTCGTGCGGGACAAAGCCTGTGTGCAGATTGAACGGATGGTGGACAGATTTTTGGCCGATCGGAATTCGTCCTGTTCTGCACATCTGCTCCTGTGGATATGCATGGGCTTGTCCACAGATGCGTCGTCGAGATTGAGCCGAAAAAGCGGTTTTGCAGACAAGTTGGTGCTCCTACGACAGCGGCGTTGGTGTCTTGCCGTCCAGGTGAAGCATCCAGGTTCGGTAGCGCAGGTTTGCCAGGTGCTGAGCGGATCACTTCGCCGGCTCGTTGACGCTCGCCGAATGTCGCGATCAAGAAGTTGCCGGTGCATGTGCTGCGCGTCGGTTCACCAACTGGCCTGCCTGTCGTGCATGGACTGACGGTGTGTGGGTCTTGGGAAGCGACGAATTCCCGCAACTTGCTTGGTTTATTGTTTTAGTTAACTAGGTTGTATACAAAATAGTAGTAATAGTAAACGCCGACTGATTTGTGGATAAGCCTTGTTTTTTCCACAGCATCAAGGACTTAAGTCGCTTTCAAGCTGCTGTACAAGCAGTGTTTGTAAACTGTAGGGAAGTTGGACAGAATCAAGGGCTTGCCGCTTACCGCGCTGTTCTACACATTCGATCCTGTGGATATCCCAACTGTTTTCCACAGGTGCAAGCAGGGCGGTTTTTAAAAAGCGTGCAGGCGGTTTTGCAGGAAAACGATGCGATGGCTTGGCGCATCGATGTGTGCGGCTTCCGGTTTGTCGGATCAAGACGACGTGAGCAGGAAAAAAAATTTTCAGGAAATCTTTCAAAGGTTTACAAGTTAAGTATGTATACAAAATAGTAGTAATAGTTAAGGGCGGCCCCGTTCTGTGGAGAAGGCAGTTAACACGAGAAGAATCAAGCGCTTGCAGAAGGTATAAGGCGGTGCACCGCGTGCGCGTGCAGCTGGCGGGAATCTTGGACAACAATTTGGCAGCGCCGAAATGCGTCGGTTCTGCACAAACCGTACCTGTGGATATCAAGAACCTTATCCACAGGTGGCCTATGGACAAGCGTTTACGTTCTGGTAAGCTTGCCTCAACGAATCGCAAACGGAGGGGCCGTGGAGCTCGATGTGCTGTGTGAACTGGCCATGCCAGCCAGGGCGGGGAAAGCCGATGCACGTCCATTCGCCACCGGAACCCGTGCCGGCCGCATGCCCTGTTTGCGAGGACGCTAAGCTGTGGAATCGGCTGGCGAGTACGACTACATCATCGTCGGGGCCGGTACATCCGGCTGCGTGCTGGCCAACCGCCTCAGCCGCAACAAAGACCTGAACATCCTGCTGCTCGAGGCCGGCGGCAGGGACGACTACCTGTGGATCCACATCCCGGTCGGCTACCTGCACTGCATCGGCAATCCACGCACTGACTGGCTGTTCCGTACCGAAGCCGAGGCGGGCTTGAATGGCCGTTCGCTCATCTATCCGCGGGGGAAAGTGCTGGGCGGTAGTTCGTCGATCAACGGCATGATCTACATGCGCGGCCAGCCAAGCGATTATGAGCGCTGGGCCGATGTGGCGGGCGACGATTCCTGGCGCTGGGACCAGGTCTTGCCGCTGTTCCGGCGCAGTGAAGACCACTACGCCGGGGCCAGCGAATTGCACGGCGCCGGCGGCGAGTGGCGGGTGGAAAAGCAGCGGCTGTCCTGGAAGATCCTGGATGCCTTCCGCGATGCCGCGGCCGAAGCCGGCATCCCGAAAATCGATGACCTGAATGCCGGCCTGGGCGAGGGGTCAGCGTACTTCGAGGTCAACCAGCGCCGCGGCATCCGCCTGAATACGGCCAAGGCTTTCCTCAAGCCGGCGGCGCAGCGCCCGAACCTGACCATCATGACCGGCTGCCACGTCGAGCGCTTGCTGTTCGCCGAGACGCCCCAGGGCCCGGTCTGTACCGGCGTGCAATTTACCGGCGGCTTACAAAGCCTGTTTGCCACCGCGCACCGCGAAACCCTGCTCGCCGCGGGCGCGATCGGCTCGCCCCAGATCCTCCAATTGTCCGGCATCGGCGCGGCGGGCGAACTCCAGCGCCACGGGATCGCGCCGGTGGCGAACCTGCCGGGCGTCGGCGCCAACCTGCAAGACCACCTGCAGCTGCGCATGATCTTCAAGGTCCAGGGCGTGCCCACGCTGAATACCCGCGCCACCAACTGGTTCGGCAAGACCCTGATCGGGCTCGAATACGCCTTGCTCCAGAGCGGGCCGATGTCGATGGCGCCGTCCCAGCTGGGCGCTTTTGCCCGCTCTTCGCCCGACCAGCCGGCGCCTAACCTGCAATTCCACGTCCAGCCGCTGTCGCTGGACAAGTTCGGCGACCCGCTGCACCGCTTCCCCGCATTTACCGCCAGCGTCTGCAACCTGCAGCCGACCTCGCGCGGGCATGTGCGCATTGCGTCAAACGACAGTTATGCGGCGCCGAAGATCACGCCGAACTACCTGAGCACCGATCTCGACCGCAAGACCGCCGCCGCGGCGCTGGCGCTGACGCGCCGCATCGTGGCCGCACCGGCCCTGGCGGGCTACCAGCCGCAGGAATTCATGCCGGGCCCGCAATACCAGACCGAGGAACAACTGGCCGAGGCGGCAGGGCTGGTGGGCACCACGATTTTCCATCCGGTCGGCACCTGCCGCATGGGGCGCAGCGACGATGCGCTGGCAGTGGTTGACAGCCGCCTGCGGGTGCGCGGGGTCGGCAAGCTGCGCGTGGTCGACGCCTCGATCATGCCGTTTATTACCTCGGGAAATACGAATTCGCCGACGATCATGATCGCGGAAAAGGCGGCGCAAGACATCCTGGCCGGGCAATCCTAAGCAGGGTGGATAAGTACAGCGCTTTGTGCAAACTTGCACAACCGGGGTGCGCCGATACGGCAGATGTGCACTGAACACGGCAGCGTGGCTGTATTGTGACAAGGCCGCCTTGTATGTATTATTTGGCAAGCTACTCTCGCGCAGTTCCTGTCGTTTGCATGTCTGGAGATTCAATGGCGGATGTCATCCTGGAGACAAGACAACTCACCAAGGAGTTCAAGGGATTCACGGCCGTCAGCGAGGTCAACCTGCAAGTCGAGCGCGGCCACATCCACGCCCTGATCGGCCCCAACGGCGCCGGCAAGACCACCTGCTTCAACCTGCTGACCAAATTCCTCGTGCCGACCCGCGGGCAGATCCTGTTCAACGGGCGCGACATCACCGCCGCCCGGCCGGCCCAGATCGCCCGCATGGGCATCATCCGTTCCTTCCAGATTTCCGCTGTCTTTCCGCACATGACGGTGCTGGAAAACGTGCGCATCGGCCTGCAGCGCCAGCTCGGCACCAGTTACCACTTCTGGCGCAGCACGCAGTCCTTGAAGCAGCTCGATGAGCGGGCGCTGGCGCTGCTGGCCGAAGTCGGCCTGGAGAGCTTCGCCGCCACCCTGACGGCCGACCTGCCTTACGGCCGCAAGCGCGCCCTGGAAATTGCCACCACCCTGGCCATGGAACCGGAACTGATGCTGCTCGACGAGCCGACCCAGGGCATGGGCCATGAAGATGTCCACAGGGTCACCGAACTCATCAAAAAGGTCTCGAGCGGGCGCACGATCCTGATGGTCGAGCACAACATGAACGTGGTGGCCGGCATCTGCGACCGCATCTCGGTCCTGCAGCGCGGCGCCGTGCTGGCCGAAGGCAGTTATGCCGAGGTGGCGCGCAACCCGCAGGTGATGGAAGCGTACATGGGCACCAGCGATGCAGCGCTTGCAGGAGCGCATCCATGACGGCCGCCCTCGAGATCGCCGACCTGCACGCCTGGTATGGCGAATCCCACATCCTGCACGGCATCAATTTGAAGGTGGAAGCCGGCGAAGTCGTCACGCTGCTGGGCCGCAATGGCGCCGGGCGCACGACCACGCTGCGCGCCATCCTGGGCCTGACGGGCAGGCGCACCGGCTCGATCAAGGTCCATGGCGTCGAGGCGATCGGCCTGCCGACCCACAGGATCGCCCACCTCGGCATCGGCTACTGCCCCGAAGAACGCGGCATCTTCGCTTCCTTGTCGGCCGAGGAAAACCTGATGCTGCCGCCCCAGCTCAGTACCAGGGGCGCAGGCGGGGCAGGGGCGGGCATGACGCTGGACGAGATCTACGCCATGTTCCCCAACCTCTACGAGCGCCGCAACAGCCAGGGTACGCGCCTGTCCGGCGGCGAGCAGCAGATGCTGGCGGTGGCGCGCATCCTGCGCACCGGCGCGCGCCTGCTCTTGCTCGACGAGATTTCCGAAGGACTGGCGCCGGTCATCGTGCAAAGCCTGGCGCGCATGATCACGACGCTCAAGTCCAAGGGCTATACGATCGTCATGGTCGAGCAGAATTTCCGGTTTGCCGCACCGCTGGCGGACCGTTTTTATGTGATCGAACACGGGCAGGTGGTCGAAGCCATCGCTGCCGCAGAACTGACCAGCAGGATGCCGGTGCTCACCGAGCTGCTCGGCGTGTAATCCACCGCAATCGCATGTGTATAACCACAACGGAGACAACATGAAACGTACCGCCATCGCCCTTGCCGCCGCTGCCAGCCTCGGCCTGTCCTTGCCCACCGCGGCGCAAGCGCCGGCCGCCATCTCGGGCGACGTCGTCAAGATCGGTTTCATTACCGACCTGTCCGGCGTCTATTCCGACCTCGACGGCAATGGCGGGGCGGAAGCGATCCGCATGGCGATCGCCGACCTGGGCGGGGCCATCAACGGCAAGAAGATCCAGCTGGTCGTGGCCGACCACCAGAACAAGCCGGACATCGCCGCCTCGAAGGCGCGCGAATGGTTCGACCAGCAGGGCGTCGACCTCCTGATCGGCGGCACCAATTCCGGCGCCAGCCTGGCCATGGCCAAGGTCGCGGCCGAGAAGAAAAAGGTCTTCATCGCCATCGGTGCCGGTTCTGCGCAACTGACCAACGAACAATGCACGCCCTACACGGTCCACTACGCCTACGACACCGTGGCGCTGGCGCGCGGCACCGGCTCGACCATGCTCAAGCAGGGCGGCAAGTCCTGGTATTTCCTGACCGCCGACTACGCCTTCGGCCAGTCGCTCGAGAAGGACACGGCCGACGTCGTCAAGGCGGGCGGCGGCACCGTGCTGGGCAGCGTCAAGCACCCGCTGTCGGCCTCGGATTTTTCCTCTTTCCTGCTGCAGGCGCAGTCGTCCAAGGCGCAGGTGCTGGGCATGGCCAATGCGGGCGGCGACCTGATCAATGCGGTGAAGGCGGCCAACGAGTTCGGCCTGAACAAAAAGATGAAGATCGCCGGCCTGCTGGTGTTCATCAACGATATCCACACCCTGGGCCTGAACACCACGCAAGGCATGTACCTGACCGATGGCTGGTACTGGGACCGCACCCCCGAGTCGCGCGCCTGGGCCAAGCGCTATTTCGCCAAGATGAAGAAGCAGCCCTCGATGGTGCAGGCGGGCGATTACTCGGCCACGATGCAATTCCTCAATGCCGTCAAGGCCACCGGCACCGACAACGCCGACCAGGTGATGGCGCATCTGAAGAAAACCCCGGTGAACGATATGTTCGCCAAGAACGGCATCATCCGCCCGGATGGCCGCATGGTCTACGACATGTACCTGATGCAAGTGAAGTCGCCGAAGGAATCGAAGGGCGCTTGGGATTACTACAAGGTGGTGGCCACCATTCCGGGCGACCAGGCGTATACGAAAAAGGCGGAGAGCAAGTGCGCGTTGTGGAAGTGATCGCCTTGGTCTGACTGTTCGCGTTTCGCGGTCTTCGCCTCTTTGCATCATTAGCTAAACCGTCGTCCCGACGCAGGCCGGGACCCAAGTTCATCGCGTAGCCGGTGCGCATGCAAGATTGGGTTCCGGCCTGCGCCGGAACGACGTTTCAACGCAACGGGACTCGCGTGATGCGCACAGGCGTCATGCATTCCGATACGACTCAACGTACAAGCGGCCCCATGGACATCTTCGGCATCCCCCACCAAGCCCTGCTCAGCCAGCTCCTGCTGGGCCTGGTCAACGGCTCCTTCTACGCCATGCTCTCGCTCGGCCTGGCCGTGATCTTCGGCCTGCTCAACGTCATCAATTTTTCCCACGGCGCACTCTACATGGTCGGCGCTTTTGCCGCCTACATCGGCGCGACCAGCTTCGGCCTGAACTACTGGACGATGCTGCTGCTGGCGCCGCTCATGGTGGGCCTGCTGGGCATCCTGATCGAGCGCTCCATGCTGCGCTGGCTGTACAAGCTGGACCACCTCTATGGCCTGCTGCTGACCTTCGGCATCACGCTGCTGCTGGAAGGGACCTTCCGCTCCTTCTTCGGCGTCTCCGGCCAGACGCTGGACGTACCGGAACAGCTTGCCGGCGCCACCGACCTCGGCTTCATGATCCTGCCGAACTACCGCGCCTGGGTGGTGCTCGCCTCCCTCGTCGTCTGCCTGTCGACCTGGTTCGTCATCGAGAAGACCCGCCTGGGCGCCTATTTGCGCGCCGGCACCGAGAACCCGAAACTGGTCGAAGCCTTCGGCATCAACGTGCCGCTGATGGTCACGCTCACCTATGGCTTCGGCGTCGCATTGGCGGGCTTTGCAGGGGTGCTGGCGGCCCCCGTGATCAACGTGACGCCCTTGATGGGCTCGAACCTGATCATCGTCGTGTTCGCCGTCGTCGTGATCGGCGGCATGGGCTCGATCCTCGGCTCCATCCTCACCGGGCTAGCGCTGGGCGTGATCGAAGGCCTGACGCGGGTGTTCTATCCGGAAGGCTCGGAAGTGGTCGTGTTCGTCGTGATGGTGATCGTCCTGCTGCTGCGTCCGGCCGGATTGTTTGGCAAGGAGAAATAATGAACAAGAAAATCGGCTACCTAGTAGCGCTGGCGCTGTTCCTGGCCGCGCCCTTCTTCGCCTATCCCGTCTTCCTGATGAAGCTGCTGTGCTTCGCGCTGTTCGCCTGCGCCTTCAACCTCCTGATCGGTTTTACCGGCTTGCTCTCGTTCGGCCATGCCGCTTTTTTCGGCAGCGCCGGCTATGTGACGGGGCACCTGTTGACGGTAGCAGGGTTGCCGACCGAGCTGGGCATCGTGCTGGGGGTGGCGGCCTCGAGCCTGCTGGGCCTGCTGATCGGCGCGCTGGCGATCCGCCGCCAGGGCATCTATTTTTCGATGATCACGCTGGCGCTGGCCCAGATGGTGTATTTCGCGGCGCTGCGCTCCCCGCTGACCCACGGCGAGGATGGCCTGCAGGGCGTGCCGCGTGGGCAGTTGTTCGGGCTGCTGGACCTGTCGAATGACCTGTCGATGTATTACCTGGTGCTGGCAATCGCCATCGGTGGCTTCGCGCTGATTGTTCGCATTGTGCATTCGCCCTTCGGGCAGGTGCTCAAGGCGATCAAGGAGAACGAGCCACGCGCGGTCTCGCTCGGTTACGACGTCGACCGCTACAAGCTGCTGGCCTTTGTCCTGTCCGCGGCCCTGGCAGGGCTCGCAGGAGCCACCAAAACGGTCGTGCTGGGCTTCGAGACGTTGACCGACGTCCACTGGACCATGTCGGGCCTGGTGGTCTTGATGACGCTGGTAGGCGGCATGGGAACGATGGCCGGGCCCATTCTCGGCGCCTTCCTGGTGATTGCGCTGGAAAACAAGCTGGGCGACGTCGGCGCCTGGCTGGCGGAAGCCCTCGGCATCGAATGGTTCGCCACCCTGGGCGACTCGGTAGGCATGGTCATCGGCCTGATCTTCATTGTCTGCGTTCTACTGTTCCGCCGTGGTATTGTTGGGGAGATAGGTGCGCTGTTCAAGCGTAGCCGCGACGTAGCGGCTTGAACCAGCATGAGCAGGCACCGGCCACCCGGAGCGAGCATGCTGGAATCCCATTTCGTCGACGTTCATGGCCTGCGCAAGCATTACGTCAGCGCCGGCACCGGCCCTGCCGTGATCCTGCTGCACGGCTTTCCCGATACCCATGCCATCTGGCGCCATCAGATACCGGCGCTCGCCGCTGCCGGCATGCGCGTGATTGCCCCGGACATGCGCGGCTACGGCCTGACCGATGCGCCGCCCGGCACCGGCGCCTATGCCATCGAATTCCTGTGCGCCGACATCCTCGGCCTGATGGACAAGCTGGGGCTGGAAAAGGCGGCGTTGGTCGGCCACGACTGGGGCGGGCTGGTCGGCTGGCAGCTGTGCATGAACGCGCCGCAGCGCTTCGAGCGTTTCGTGGCCCTGTCCACCGGGCATCCGGCGGCAATTGCCAGTGCCGGCGTGGCCCAGCAGATGCGCTTCTGGTACATCCTCGGTTTCCTGATGCCGGTCGCGGCCGAGACGGCAATCCGCGCCAACGACTGGTTCTTCCTGCGCCAGTTGACCAGCCGGCCCGAGCAATTGGCGCTGTGGCGCGCGGCGCTGGAGCCGGAAGGGCGGTTGACCGCGGCGCTGAACTACTACCGGGCGAACATCAAGCTGGGTCGGCCGCACCACTGGCGTCCGGTCGAGGTGCCGGTGATGGGTGTCTGGAGCGACCGCGATCCGGCCCTGGGCGAAAAGCAGATGCTGGACTCGCTCCACCACTGCCGCGCGGGCTTCCGATACGAGAAGTTGGAGCGGGCAGGGCACTGGATGCAGCTGTCGGCGACCGACCGCCTGAACGCCCTGCTGCTCGACTTCCTGCGCCCTGCTGCCTAAAGAACCAGCAGTCTACAAGGCCGCGGCGTAGATTGCCCGCGCGTCTTCGCGACTGACTTCGCGCGGGTTGTTACCGAGCAGCCTGGTCTGGAGCATGGCGTCATCCGCCAGCCGGTCGAGGTCGGACTCCTGGATGCCGACCTGGCGCAGCGTCGTTTCGATTCCCGTCATCGTTCCGATTTGTTGCATAGCAGCAATCAACGCTTCCGCCCTTGCTGTCTCGCTGCCGCGCGCGTCGGGCACCACGATGCCGGCCAGTTCCGCATACAACTTGCCGGCTTGCGGCAGGTTAAAGCGCAGCACGTGCGGTAGAACAAGGGAGTTCGACAGCCCATGTGGGACATGGAAGATGCCGCCGATCGGATAGGCCAGCGCATGCACGGCTGCCACCGGCGCATTCGAAAATGCCTGGCCGGCCAGGCAGGCGCCCAGCAGCATGCTTTGTCTCGCCTGCAGGTCGCTGCCCTGTTCGCAGGCGCGGATCAGGTTGGCCGATAGCAGCGACAATGCTTCGCGCGCCAACGCGTCCGACAGCGGATTTTTCTTGTGCTTGCTGGTATAGGCTTCGATGGCGTGCACCATCGCATCGATGCCGGTAGCCGCCGTGACCATCGGCGGCAAGCCCAGGGTCAGGGCCGCATCCAGGATGGCCAGGTCCGCATACAGTTGCGGTGCGACCACGCCCATCTTGGTGGTGGCGCCGGTAGTCACGATGGCGATGTTCGTCACTTCCGATCCGGTGCCGGCCGTGGTCGGCACCTGCACCAGCGGCAGGCGTTTTCCCGTGACCTTACCGATGCCGTAGATCTCGGAGAGCGGTTGCTGCGACGGCGCCAGCACCGCCACCAGCTTGGCCACGTCCATCGAGCTGCCGCCGCCAAAGCCGAGCACGAGGTCGGCCGCGAATCGGCGGGCCGCGTCGACCGCGTCAAGGATGACGGCTTCCGGCGGATCGGCCACCACGCCAGAAAATACCGCGACATGCATGCCGGCCTGCTCCAGGCTGCGCCGGGGCTGCTCGAGCAGGCCGGTGCGCACGAAGCCGGCATCGGTCACCACCAGCACCCGCCGGGTGCCGGGAAAGCGTTCGGCGATCACGTCGCCCAGGCGTGCGCTCAGGCCGGGTTCCGACAGGATCGTGGCAACGGTGCTGAAGGCGAAAGCGGTCATGCGGCGTTTCCTGGTTGTTATCGCATCAGCTTACCGCATCTGTTGGCGCTCGCGTGAGCTGCCTTGATGCAAGAGCCTGCCGTACAATGCAGCCTCTGCATTCCTTGATTTCTTTCCATGATTGATTTTGCTTGGCTCGGCGCTGCTGCGTTTACTGCCGGCCTGGTCGACGCCGTTGTCGGCGGCGGCGGCCTGATCCAGATTCCCGCCATTTTTTCGGTGTTGCCGAAAGAAGTGCCTGCTACCCTGCTTGGGACCAATAAGTTTGCCAGCATCTTCGGCACCAGCGCTGCCGCGCTGAACTACGCGCGCCGGGTGAGGGTGGCCTGGAGTACCGCGGCGCCTGCCGCGATGGCCGCTTTTATTTTGTCATTCGCCGGTGCCTGGACCGTCACACGGGTGCCCGCTGATTTCGTGCGGACGCTGTTGCCGTTCATCCTTGTTGCCGTCGCCGTCTACACATTCAAAAAGAAAGACCTCGGCGCCGTGCATGCCCCGGTGCACAGCGGACTGGCCGAGCGTTACTGGGCCATCGGTATTGGTGCGGCGATCGGGTTCTACGATGGCTTCTTCGGCCCGGGTACCGGCAGCTTCCTGATCTTCCTGTTCGTGCGCTTCTTCGGCTTCGACTTCCTCAGCGCGTCGGCTGCGGCCAAGATTGTCAACGTGGCCTGCAATTTCTCGGCGCTGATGTGGTTCGGTTATAGCGGACACCTGCTTTGGCAATTGGGCCTGATGATGGCCGGCTGCCAAGTGGCGGGTTCGCTGATCGGTACGAAGCTGGCGCTGAAACATGGCAGCGGTTTTGTGCGCAAACTATTTTTGGTGGTGGTGTCCGGGTTAATCGTGAAGACAGCGTACGACGCGTTCCGGACGATTGGCTGGTGATTGTTCCACGTGAAACAAGGAAGCCGGGCTTGCCCGGCTTTTCTTTTGTCAGCCTATTTGTTCCACGTGAAACACTCAGACGGCCGCGCTCCCTGCCGGGCTAACTGTTCCACGTGAAACAAAAACTGTCGTTTTCGGACCGCTGCAGAGTCCCTAAAGAAAAAAGAATCTATAATCGCGCATTAGTCTCCTCGCCTTGCGCACATCATGCTATTTCCAACTGAATTCGACGTCATCGTCGTCGGCGGCGGCCATGCCGGCACCGAAGCTGCACTCGCGTCTGCTCGCACCGGTCAAAAGACCCTGCTGCTGACCCATAACATCGAAACCCTGGGCCAGATGTCCTGCAATCCGTCCATCGGCGGCATCGGCAAAGGTCACCTCGTCAAGGAAGTGGACGCCCTTGGCGGCGCCATGGCGATCGCCACGGACGAGTCGGGCATCCAGTTCCGCATCCTGAATTCGTCCAAGGGCCCGGCAGTCCGTGCCACCCGCGCCCAGGCCGACCGCATCCTGTACAAGGCGGCGATCCGCTCGCGTATCGAAAACCAGCCGAACCTGTGGCTATTCCAGCAAGCCGTCGACGACTTGATGGTGGAGGGCGACCGCGTGGTCGGCGCCGTCACCCAGGTCGGCTTGCAGTTCCGCGCCCGCGCCGTGGTGCTGACCGCCGGTACTTTCCTGGACGGGAAGATCCACGTCGGGCTGCAAAGCTATTCAGGCGGCCGCGCGGGCGACCCGCCGGCGATGTCGCTCTCCAGCCGCCTGAAGGAACTCAAGCTGCCGCAAGGGCGCCTGAAGACGGGAACGCCGCCGCGCATCGATGGCCGCAGCATCGATTTCTCGGTGCTGGCCGAGCAGCCGGGCGACCTCGATCCGGTGCCGGTGTTCTCGGTCATGGGCAATGCCGCCATGCACCCGCGCCAGGTGCCGTGCTGGGTCACCCATACCAACGAGCAAACCCACGACATCATCCGCGCCGGCCTGGACCGCAGCCCGATGTACACGGGAGTGATCGAAGGCGTCGGCCCGCGGTACTGCCCATCGATCGAGGACAAGATCCACCGTTTCGCCACCAAGGAATCGCACCAGATTTTCCTGGAACCCGAGGGCCTCACGACCAACGAGTTCTATCCGAACGGGATTTCGACCAGCCTGCCGTTCGACGTGCAGCTGGCCCTGGTGCGCTCGATGAAGGGCATGGAAAACGCCTTCATCCTGCGCCCTGGCTATGCGATCGAATACGATTATTTCGACCCGCGCGCCCTTAAGGCTTCGCTCGAAACCAAGTCGATCAAGGGCCTGTTCTTTGCCGGACAGATCAACGGCACCACCGGCTACGAAGAAGCCGCGGCCCAGGGCTTGCTGGCAGGCCTGAACGCGGCCCTGCAAACCAAGGACGAGGAGGCCTGGACCCCGGGCCGCTCGGAAGCCTACCTGGGCGTGCTGGTCGACGACCTGACCACCCAGGGCGTGGCCGAGCCCTACCGCATGTTCACCAGCCGCGCCGAATACCGCCTGTCGCTGCGCGAAGACAATGCCGACATGCGGCTAACGGAGATCGGCCGCAAGCTGGGTCTGGTGGGTGACGCCCAATGGGCCGCATTCGAGACCAAGCGCGAATCCGTCGCACGCGAACTCGAGCGCCTGCGCTCGACCTGGGTCAACCCGCGCATCCTGGCAGCGGCCGAATCCGAGCGCGTGGTGGGGCAGGCGATCGAGCGCGAATACAACCTGGCCGATCTGCTGCGCCGTCCGGGTGTGCAGTACGACACCTTGATGACGATGAATGGCATCGAAGGCCAGGCGCTGGCCGGACCTGGCGTGGAAGACCCGGCAGTCAAGGAACAGGTGGAAATCCAGCTGAAATACGCCGGCTATATCGACCGCCAGGCCAAGGAAGTGGAGCGCCACGACCACTACGAGAACCTGAAGCTGCCCGAGAACCTGGATTACCTGGAGATCACCGCGCTGTCCTTCGAGGTGCGCCAGAAGCTCGACAAGGGTCGTCCGGAAACGCTCGGCCAGGCTTCGCGCATCTCGGGTGTCACCCCGGCCGCGATCTCGCTGCTGCTGGTGCACCTGAAAAAGCGCGGCGCCAAGGGCTTTACCACTACCACCAACGCGGAGCTGGCTGAATGAAGTATTTTGACCGCGCCGCCCTGGCGCAGGTGCTCGGCGAAGGCATCGCCGAGATGCAACTCGACCTGACCCAGGCGCAGCAGGACCGGCTGCTGGATTACCTGGCGCTGATGAACAAGTGGAACAGCGTCTATAACCTGACGTCGCTGCGCGACCCGATGCAGATGGTGACCCACCACCTGCTCGATTCGCTCGCCGCGGTGCCTGCCTTTGCAGGTGCGCGCAATGTGCTGGACGTCGGGGCAGGCGGGGGCCTGCCCGGGATCGTGCTGGCCATCTGCCGTCCCGATATGAAGGTGTCGATGATCGACACCGTGCACAAGAAAACCGCCTTCCTCAAGCAGGTCAAGGCGGAGCTGGAATTAGCCAATGTCACCGTGTACACGATGAAGGTGCAAGACCTGGCCGTGAGCGACAAATTTGACGTAATTACCTCGCGTGCGTTCGCCGACCTCTCCGATTTCCTGGACTGGTCGGGCCACCTGTTGGAAGAGGGCGGCAGATTCATCGCCTTGAAAGGGGTGGCGCCGCCAGAGGAGCAAGAGCGTATTCCAGGGGAGTGGAAAGTAAGCGGTTTGCAGCCCCTGCAGGTGCCAAAGCTGGGCGCCGAACGCCACCTGGTCTTCGTCGAGCGCGCCACGGCCGCTACGAACTAAACAAAATAAACCGTATAAATCGTTTATACCGTTTAAACGGTACGAACCATTAAAATGGTTTGTACGGTATGAACGGTATAGCGTCTTGCTCTTGCACCGTATCATTGCTTCCATGGATAAGAATAGATGGCGAAGATTTTTTGCGTAGCGAACCAGAAGGGTGGCGTCGGCAAGACCACCACCAGCGTCAACCTGTCGGCGGGGCTGGCCAAGCTTGACCAGCGCGTGCTGCTGGTCGACCTCGACCCGCAGGGCAATGCCACCATGGGCGCCGGCATCAACAAGGCCTCGCTGTCGAGCTCAATCTACCAGGTGCTGCTGGGCGAGGCCGACGTCGCCACCGCGCGCATGCGCTCGGAGGCGGGGCGCTTCGATGTATTGCCCGCCAACCGCGAGCTGGCCGGCGCCGAAGTGGAGATGGTCTCGCTCGAGAACCGCGAGCGCCGCCTGAAGGACGCGCTGGCCGCGGTCAGCCAGGACTACGATTTCATCCTGGTCGACTGCCCGCCGGCCTTGTCGCTGCTGACCCTGAACGGCCTGTGCGCCGCGCACGGCGTGATCATTCCGATGCAGTGCGAGTACTACGCGCTCGAGGGCCTGTCCGACCTGGTCAACACGATCAAGAAGGTGCACGCCAACCTCAATACCGACCTGCGCATCATCGGCCTGCTGCGCGTGATGTTCGATCCGCGCATGACGCTGTCGCAACAGGTCTCGAGCCAGCTCGAGCAGCACTTCGGCGACAAGGTGTTCACCACCATCATCCCGCGCAACGTGCGCCTGGCCGAAGCGCCGTCCTATGGCATTCCCGGCGTGGTGTTCGATCCCGCGTCCAAGGGCGCGCAGGCGTACATCGCCTTTGGCGCCGAAATGGTCCAACGCATCAAGACGATGTAATCCTGAAAAAAGAAAGCTGACACAGAAATGGCAACCAAAAAACTGAAAGGCCTCGGCCGCGGCCTCGACGCCCTGCTGGGCGGCGACAGCGAAGCGGCGCCCGCCCAGGCGCCTTCCTCGCTGCGCGTGACGCAGATCCAGGCCGGCAAGTACCAGCCGCGCACCCGCATGGACGAAACGTCGCTGAGCGAACTGGCGGCCTCGATCAAGACCCAGGGCATCATGCAGCCGGTGCTGGTGCGTCCGCTGGGGGAGGGAGCGAAAGTGCCTTACGAGATCATCGCCGGCGAGCGGCGTTTCCGCGCGGCCCAGATGGCGGGCCTGGAGGAAATCCCGGTGCTGGTGCGCGACGTCGACGACCAGTCTGCCGCGGCCATGGCCCTGATCGAGAACATCCAGCGCGAAGACCTGAACCCGCTCGAGGAAGCCCAGGGCATCCAGCGCCTGATCAGCGATTTCGATTTCACCCACGAGCAGGCGGCCAACGCGGTCGGCCGCTCGCGCAGCGCGGTGTCGAACCTGCTGCGCCTGATCAACCTGGCTTCGCCCGTCCAGACCATGCTGATGGCGGGCGACATCGACATGGGCCACGCCCGCGCCCTGCTGGCGGTGGACAGCGCGCACCAGATCACGCTGGCCAACCAGGTCATCGCCAAGCGCCTGTCGGTACGCGAGACCGAAAAGCTGGTCGCCCGTGCAATCGAGGAACAGGCCAGCCCGGCGGCCGGCGCGCGCGCCAAGGACAAGCCGGGCGACATCGTGCGCCTGGAAGAAGAACTGTCGGACAAGCTCGCCACCCCGGTGATGTTCAAGATGGGGACCAAGGGCAAGGGTCAACTGATCATCGACTTCGCCGATCTCGACATCCTCGACGGCGTGCTGGCCCGCCTGCGCGCCTGAATTGTGTCATCGCACAGGGTGGCCAAATGGAACTGGCCACCCTGCAAACAGCCTGGCTGCTCGACAGTTAAGTAATTGAAAAGATGGAGTTTTCACTACGATTTCTGTTGCTTTCAGCGCATCTTTACACAGCAGTTATAAGTCGGGAAACGTTTGACTCACGTCCGTATAACCACTTATAATCCCGCTGATTCGTGTAATTACCACATCGTAACTCGTCCCAATGCGCTAGCGCGGAATAAGAAAAACATGCTGCGCATCGTCTCCCTGCAATTGATGGCAACGGTAGTCGTCGGCCTCATCGCCGCACTACTGGGGGGACTGGCTGCGATGTTTTCGGCAATGCTGGGCGGTTTGTGCTGTGTTGTGCCCAACGCGATCATGGCAGCACGCCTGTTTGCCGGCACCAAGGCGCCGGGTGGGGCGAATCCTGCGACATTCTTCATCTGGGAATTTGTAAAGATTGCATTGACGGTCGCGCTTCTGTTCGCGGTCGCCACGCTGTACCACGATCTGAACTGGCTGGCGCTGATCGCCGGGTTCATCGTGGCGCTGAAGAGTTACATCATCTTATTATTTAGGCACCGATAATGGCGAATCCAACTGTAGACGGCGCAGCAGCACACGCGCCCACCGCTTCAGAATACATCAAACACCACCTGGGCCACCTGTCGAACCAGCACCAGAACGGTCCGGTCGACTTCTCCGTCATTCACTACGACACGCTGTTCTGGTCGATCGCCATGGGCGTGATCGGCTGCCTGATCATGTGGATGGCTGCGCGCCGCGCCACTTCGGGCGTGCCGGGCCGTTTCCAGGCTGCCGTCGAGATGCTGGTCGAGATGGTCGAAGACCAATCGAAATCGATCGTCCATGGCGACCGCAGCTTCATCGCCCCGGCCGCACTGACCGTGTTCGTCTGGGTTGCCCTGATGAACTCGCTGGACTTCCTGCCGGTCGACATGTTCTCGTACCTCTTCAGCCTGGCTGGCGTGGAAAACATCTTCCCGTACCACCGCGTGGTCCCGACCGCCGACCTGAACGGCACCATCGGTATTTCGCTCGGCGTGCTGATCCTGATGCTGTACTACGGCATCAAGGTCAAGGGCCTGGGCGGCTGGCTCCACGAATTGTTTGCAGCACCGTTCGGCATCTGGATGGCGCCGTTCAACCTCCTGCTGAACATCATCGAATACGCAGCAAAAATGGTGTCGCTCGGTATGCGACTGTTCGGCAACATGTTTGCCGGCGAGCTGCTGTTCCTATTGATCGCTTTGCTTGGTTCGACCGCTACCATCTTCGGTTTCGTCGGCCAGGTAATCGCAGGCTCGATCTGGGCGATCTTCCACATCCTGATCGTGTTCCTGCAGGCCTTCATCTTCATGATGCTGACGCTTGTGTACCTCGGTCAGGCCCATGAAGGCCACTGATCGGCGCCGCAAGCATCGAACAGATAGTGGTTGTAAAGAAGTTGTAGTTTTTAATCTAGTTTTCAATTTAACTTTTGGAGTAACTCATGACTGACCTTTCTTTTGTTGCACTGGCTTGCGGTTTGATCATCGGCCTGGGTGCTATCGGTGCTTGCATCGGCATCGCCATCATGGGCGGTAAATACCTCGAAGCTTCTGCACGTCAGCCAGAACTGATGAACACCCTGCAGACCAAGATGTTCCTGCTGGCTGGTCTGATCGACGCGGCATTCCTGATCGGCGTTGGTATCGCCATGCTGTTCGCATTCGCAAATCCGTTCACCCCACCTGTCTAATAACACGACAGTCTGGTTTTGAAGGGCCGAACCATCACGGTTCGGCATCCGTTTTTGTGAGAAGGAAAATACCGTGAACCTTAACGCAACGATGTTTGCACAGCTCGTGGTCTTCCTCATCCTGGCAGGCTTCACGATGAAATTCGTGTGGCCTCCACTGATGAAAGCGCTCGACGAGCGCGCTGAGAGGATTGCGAATGGCCTGGCCGCTGCTGACCGTGGCAAGGCCGACCTGGCCGCCGCTGAAAAGCGCGTGCAGGCTGAAATGGCAGGCGCCCGTGACGAAGTCCAGAAACGTATCGTCGACGCCGAAAAGCGCGCTGCCCAGATCATCGACGCAGCCAAGCTGACCGCCAACGAAGAAGCCGCCCGTATCGTCGCCGCAGCCAAAGCCGACGCCGAGCAGCAAGTGACCCGTGCCCGCGAAGAACTGCGCGGCCAGGTTGCCGCACTGGCAGTGCAAGGCGCCGAGCAGATCCTGAAGCGCGAAGTGAACGCATCGGCCCACGCCGACCTGCTGTCGAAACTGTCGACCGAGCTCTAATCATGGCAGAAATCGCAACCGTCGCCCGCCCTTACGCCGAAGCGCTGTTCCGTGTTGCCCAGTCGGGCGACATGGGCGCCTGGTCGGCCATCGCATCGGAATTGGGCCAGATCGGCGCCAATCCCGATGTGCAGGCTTTTGCCAGCAACCCGAACGTCACGCCGGCACAGCTGGGCGACACGATTGCGTCCCTGGTCAAGTCGCCGCTGAACGCTGAAGCGAAGAACTTTATCGCGATGCTGGCCGAAAACGGCCGCGTCACCCTGCTGCCCGAGATCGCCGTCCAGTTTGCGGCACTGAAGAACGCCCACGAAGGCGCCGCCGATGCGAGCATCTTCAGCGCCTTCGAGATCTCGGGTGACCAGCTGGCCCAGCTGGTCGCTACGCTGGAAAAGAAATTTGGCCGCAAGCTGAACCCAACGGTAACAGTGGACCCTTCGCTGATCGGTGGTGTGCGCGTGGTCGTCGGCGACGAAGTGCTCGATACCTCGGTGCGCGCCAAGCTGCAACAGATGCATGTTGCACTGGTGTCGTAACTGAACATCGCATTTCGCCCGCCCGCGCCGCGCCCTTGCCCTACGCATCAAAAACATTAGGAGTTAGCACTCATGCAACTTAATTCATCTGAAATCAGCGAACTGATCAAGAGCCGCATCCAGGGCCTCGAAGGTTCGGCTGACGTTCGCAATCAAGGCACGGTGATCTCGGTCGCCGACGGTATCTGCCGCATCCACGGTCTGTCGGACGTGATGCAGGGCGAAATGCTGGAATTCCCTGGCAACACCTTTGGCCTGGCGATGAACCTCGAGCGCGACTCGGTCGGCTCGGTCATCCTGGGCGCCTACGAGCACATCTCGGAAGGCGACATCGTCAAGACCACCGGCCGCATCCTGGAAGTGCCGATCGGTCCTGAACTGCGTGGCCGCGTGGTCAACGCGCTGGGCCAGCCGATCGACGGCAAGGGTCCGATCGCCACCACCATGACCGCCCCGATCGAAAAGATCGCGCCAGGCGTCATCGCCCGCGAATCGGTCTCGCAGCCTATGCAGACCGGCATCAAGTCGATCGACGCGATGGTGCCGATCGGCCGCGGCCAGCGCGAGCTGATCATCGGCGACCGCCAGACCGGTAAATCGGCTGTCGCAGTCGACGCGATCATCAACCAGAAGGGCCAGGGCGTCACCTGCGTGTACGTCGCAATCGGCCAGAAGGCATCGACCATCAAGAACATCGTGCGCTCGCTCGAGACGCACGGCGCGATGGAATACACCATCGTCGTGGCGGCATCGGCGTCGGAATCGGCCGCCATGCAATACATCTCGGCCTACTCGGGCTGCGCGATGGGCGAATACTTCCGCGACCGCGGCGAAGACGCGCTGATCGTGTACGACGACCTGTCCAAGCAGGCCGTTGCCTACCGCCAGATCTCGCTGCTGCTGCGCCGCCCACCAGGCCGCGAAGCCTACCCTGGCGACGTGTTCTACCTGCACAGCCGCCTGCTCGAGCGCGCAGCACGCGTGAACGCCGACTACGTGTCGAAGTTCACCAACGGCGCCGTCACCGGCAAGACCGGTTCGCTGACCGCACTGCCGATCATCGAAACCCAGGCGGGCGACGTCTCGGCCTTCGTGCCGACCAACGTGATTTCGATTACCGACGGCCAGATCTTCCTGGAGACCTCGCTGTTCAACGCCGGTATCCGTCCTGCGATCAACGCCGGTATCTCGGTGTCGCGCGTCGGTGGTGCAGCACAGACCAAGGTCATCAAGAACCTGTCGGGCGGTATCCGTACCGACCTGGCCCAGTACCGTGAGCTGGCCGCGTTCGCGCAGTTCGCATCGGACCTGGACGAGTCGACCCGCAAGCAGCTGGACCGCGGCGCGCGCGTCACCGAACTGCTGAAGCAGCCGCAGTTCTCGCCGCTGTCGACCTCGCTGATGGCCGCCTCGCTGTTCGCCGTGAACAAAGGCTACCTGGACGACGTCGAAGTCAAGAAAGTGCTGCCGTTCGAGCATGGACTGCACAACTTCCTGAAGTCGGGCCACGCCGCCCTGATGTCGAAGATCGACGATACCAAGCAACTGGACAAGGACGGCGAAGCTGCGCTGGCCGCCGCCATTGCTGATTTCAAGAAATCCGGCGCATATTAATCGTCAAACCGGCGTCGCCCGAGGGCGGCGCCGGTGCGCGGAAGGAGTAAGGACTCATGGCAGCAGGCAAAGAGATTCGTGGCAAGATCAAGAGCGTAGAAAATACGAAGAAGATCACCAAGGCGATGGAAATGGTCGCCGCATCGAAAATGCGCAAGGCGCAGGACCGTATGCGCGCCGCCCGTCCCTATAGCGAGAAGGTGCGTGACATCACCGCCAATCTGGCTGGCGCGAACCCGGAATACACCCACGCATTCATGGCGCAAGCCAAGGGCGTGTCGGCAAAGGCCGTGGGCTTCATCGTCGTTACGACCGACAAGGGTCTGTGCGGCGGCATGAACACCAACGTGCTGCGCCAAGTGACCGTCAAGGCGCGCGAACAGGAACAGGCGGGCAACCGCGTCGAGGCCGTTGCCATTGGCAACAAGGGCCTGGGCTTCCTGAACCGCATGGGCATGAAACTGGTGTCGCAAGCCACCCAGCTCGGCGATACGCCGCACCTGGAGAAGCTGATCGGCCCGGTCAAAGTGATGCTGGACGCGTACCAGGAAGGCAAGCTCGATGCTGTCTACCTGTGCTACACCAAGTTCATCAACACGATGAAGCAGGAACCGATGGTCGAACAGCTGCTGCCGCTGCCGGCCAAGCACCTGCAGACCGAAGCGGGCGCGCACAGCTGGGACTACATCTACGAACCGGAAGCGCAAGTCGTCATCGACGAGCTGCTGGTGCGTTACGTGGAAGCGCTGGTCTACCAGGCGGTGGCGGAAAACCTGGCGTCCGAGCAATCGGCGCGCATGGTCGCGATGAAGGCCGCGAGCGATAACGCCGGCAGTGTCATCAGCGACCTGAAGCTGGTCTACAACAAGACCCGCCAGGCTGCGATTACCAAAGAACTCTCCGAGATCGTCTCTGGTGCTGCAGCTGTTTAAGCTGAACATCCACCGATCAAGTAAAAGAATCTAATTATATTTCTGAAGGAACGAACATGGCTGATGGCAAAATCGTTCAGTGTATCGGCGCAGTGGTTGACGTGGAATTCCCACGTAACGCCATGCCGAAAGTGTACGACGCACTGAAAATGGAAGGCTCGGATCTGACCCTGGAAGTCCAGCAGCAGCTGGGTGACGGCGTGGTCCGTACCATTGCTCTGGGTAGCTCGGACGGCATGCGTCGCGGCATGATCATCCAGAACACCGGCAATCCAATCATGGTCCCGGTCGGCACCCCGACCCTGGGCCGCATCATGGACGTGCTGGGCAACCCGATCGACGAATGCGGTCCGGTCAGCCACGAGCGCATGGCATCGATCCACCGCGATGCACCGGCCTACGACGAGCTGTCGCCATCGACCGACCTGCTGGAAACCGGCATCAAGGTCATCGACCTGGTCTGCCCGTTCGCCAAGGGCGGTAAAGTCGGCCTGTTCGGCGGCGCCGGCGTCGGCAAGACCGTCAACATGATGGAACTGATCAACAACATCGCCAAGGCACACTCGGGTCTGTCCGTGTTCGCCGGCGTGGGCGAGCGTACCCGCGAAGGTAACGACTTCTACCACGAGATGGCCGATGCCAAGGTCGTCGACCTGGAAAACCCTGCCAACTCGAAAGTGGCAATGGTCTACGGTCAGATGAACGAACCACCAGGCAACCGTCTGCGCGTCGCGCTGACCGGCCTGACCATGGCCGAAGCCTTCCGTGACGAAGGCAAGGACGTGCTGTTCTTCGTCGACAACATCTACCGCTACACCCTGGCCGGTACCGAAGTCTCGGCACTGCTGGGCCGTATGCCATCGGCGGTGGGCTACCAGCCTACCCTGGCCGAAGAGATGGGCCGCCTGCAAGAGCGCATCACCTCGACCAAGACCGGTTCGATCACCTCGATCCAGGCCGTCTACGTCCCTGCGGATGACTTGACCGACCCGTCGCCTGCTACCACCTTCGCCCACCTGGACTCGACCGTCGTTCTGTCGCGTGACATCGCTTCGCTGGGTATCTACCCTGCGGTCGACCCACTCGATTCGACCTCGCGCCAGCTGGACCCGCTGGTCGTCGGTGAAGAGCACTACGCCACCGCGCGCGCCGTGCAGAACACCCTGCAGCGCTACAAGGAACTGCGCGACATCATCGCGATTCTGGGCATGGACGAACTGGCTCCGGAAGACAAGCTGGTCGTCGCCCGCGCCCGCAAGATGCAGCGTTTCCTGTCGCAGCCTTTCCACGTCGCTGAAGTCTTCACCGGCGCACCAGGCAAGTACGTTTCGCTGAAAGACACGATCAAGGGCTTCAAGATGATCGCATCGGGCGAACTGGACCACCTGCCGGAGCAGGCCTTCTACATGGTCGGCACCATCGAGGAAGCCATCGAGAAAGCCAAGAAACTGGCAGCTGCTTAAGCTGGTTTCTTAATCTAGAGGACAGACATGGCAAACACTATGCAAGTGGACGTGGTTTCGGCCGAAGCGCAGATCTTCTCCGGTCAGGCCGAATTCGTCGCGTTGCCGGGTGAAGCGGGTGAGCTGGGTATCTACCCACGCCACACCCCCTTGATCACGCGCATCCGTCCGGGCGCCGTGCGCATCCAGAAGGCTGGCGGCGGCGAAGAGTTTGTCTTCGTTGCCGGCGGCATCCTCGAAGTGCAGCCGAACGGCGTGACCGTGCTGGCCGACACCGCGATCCGCGGTAGCGACCTGGACGAAGCCAAGGCACTGGAAGCCAAGCAACAGGCCGAAGAGCTGATGCTGAACAAGGAATCGAAGATCGACTACGCGAAAGCCCAGGCCGAAATGGCCGCGGCGATCGCGCAGCTGGCTGCGATCCAGAAGCTGCGTTCGAAAGGACGCTGAGCACGGCATCCGCACCACGCGGACCGCAAAGAGGCAGCCTTCGGGCTGCCTTTTTTATTTCAGCGCAGGGCGCATGCTGTGCAGGCGTGCCGGCCTGCGTCGCGCCGCTGCCGCAAGTAGCGCCAGCCCTGCAGCCAGCATGCCTACGCCGCCCGGCTCGGGAACCGCGCTGACCTGCAAGCTCGCGGTAGCGGCAATACTGCCCATGGTCCAATAGCTTGGCACTTCCGGGTCGACCGGCAGTGCCGAAAACTCCACAATGCCCGTCACGCTGGTTCCGCTGATCGTTTGCGGCGCCAGCGGATCGTCCCCGAAGCTGCCTGGCGGTCCCGATATCCAGGTGTTGATGGAGATGTAGTAGTTGCCGCCTACGACAGGATAGGGGTAGATCAGGTAGGACAAGCCATTCTGGTAGGAAGAGTCGCTCCAGCCGATCCTGGCGATGCCGTCGCTATCCGAAAAGTCGACCGACCTGCCACCCATGCGCAAGCTATAGGAGATGTCGGCGGCATAGTCGTCGCATCGGTCTGGCTGGCAGATCGCCCCGGCGCCTTCCGGATCGAACACTGTATTCACCGTGAGCACGAAGGGCAGGGGCCCTCCGGAGTGGTCGTAGAAATTACCGAGGCCTATCTGCTCGAGAATGAAGGGGCTGGGATGCATCTGGCCGGTCAGGTGGGTGGTGATGCGCACAGGTTCGGCCGCCGCCGCCAGGGGCAGGGCAAGCACGACCGCGGACAGCTGCCTGGTGAGATTCATGCCGTGCTCCCGAAGGGTAGACGCAGGCCAGTATAGGCCGGTCGTTTTTCCTCCGCGCGCGCACGCTTGCGGCGTTGTGGGCATGCCGCATCCTCGCTCGCTCAAGCCTGCGAACGCATCGAACGCGACGTTGTTTGCCTAAGCGCATCTTCCTGCCGGCACGATTCGGTAGCGTGCTAGTGCCTGCCTCGCATTGGGCTTAGTATGTTCCTGACACCGTGACCGTGAGTCCACCATGCCAAGCACCCCGCCACCCGGCCAGGAGCGGCAAGCCCCGGCCGAAGCTTCGTTCCGCCAGACCTTGTACCGCTTCCTGTTCTTCGACTGGCTGTTCCGCGATGTGAACGCCGCGCGCAACCTGTATGAGCGCCACGCCGCGCGCCAGCACAACCAGCGCATGAGCCGCTACCTGCCGCTCTACATGCGCCGCTGGTCCCTGCTGGCCGCCTTCGATTTCACGCTGGGCGTGCTGTTCGAGCGGGTGCTGCAGGCAACCATGCTGTCGGCCTGGTTCTTTACCTGGTCGTGCATGACCGTCACGGGCCTGGTCGTGATCGCCGTGACCTGGCTGTTCCTGGCCAGCGCCAAGCTGTCCTGAGCGGCATCCTGCCACCGTTCAGCTGCATATTTACGCCGTTTATCGGCTGTCGCTTCCGGCCGTCGCCTGGCGATTGAAGGTTTGTCCATCCCTGTCTATAGTTGTTGAACACCTCACAACAACGAAAGGGACACCGATCATGCTGCTTCGCCCCGCCATCTGCGCCGCCGTACTGCTGCTCTGCCACGCCCATCCCGCCCTGGCCCAGGATGCCGCCAAGGCCCCCTTGGCCGTGCAGGACGTGGCCGGCCGCATCGACGCCTCGATCGCTCCCTTTTTCCAGCCCGATGCGCCGGGCGCCACGGTCATCGTGGTCAAGGATGGCAAGACGGTGCTGCGCAAGGCCTACGGCATGGCCGACACGGGCAAGGGCGTGAAGATGAACCCGGACATGGTCCTGCGCCTGGGGTCGATCACGAAGCAGTTCACGGCGGTCGGGATCCTGATGCTGGCCGAAGACGGCAAACTTGCCCTCGGCGACGACATCACCCGCCACCTGCCCGACTACCCCGCCCAGGGCAAGAAGATCACGATCGAGCACCTCCTGACCCATACCTCGGGCATCCCGAGCTACACCGGCAAGCCCGACTTCCAGACCCGGATGACGCAGGATGTCAGCGTGGCCCAGATGATCGACTCGTTCAAGAACGATCCGCTCGAGTTCGAGCCGGGTAGCCGCTATCGCTACAACAATTCCGGGTATTTCCTGCTCGGCGCCATCATCGAGAAGATCTCGGGCCAGCCCTACGCGACATTCGTCGAGCAGCGCATCTTCGTCCCGCTCGGCATGCAGAACACGGCCTACGAAGGCTTCGAGCGCGGCAAGGGCGCGCGCGCAGCCGGCCATACCCGTAGCGACAAGGGCTACGGTCCATCCCAGCCCCTGAGCATGAGCCAGCCCTACGCGGCCGGTTCGCTGGTCTCGACCGTGGACGACCTGGCGCGCTGGGACGCGGCGCTCCAGGGCGGCCAGCTGCTCAAGCCGGCCAGCCTGTCGCGCGCCTTTGCCTCGTACCGCCTGAGCGATGGAAAAGACACCAACTACGGCTATGGCTGGGAACTCGGCAAGGTGCAGGGCGTGCCGCTGATCGGGCATGGCGGCGGCATCAACGGCTTTTCGACCTATGCGCTGCGCGTGCCGGAACACAAGCTGTATATCGCCGTGCTGGCCAACAGCGACAGCGGCCCGGCCAATCCGGGCGTGGTGGCGCGCAAGGCGGCCGGCATCGCCATCGGCAAGCCTTACCGCGAGTTCACCGAGGTCACGCTGGCGCCGGCGGCGCTCGACGCCGTGGCCGGCACCTACGAAGTCGAGCAAGGCGTGCAGCGCGTGTTCCGTCGCGAAGGCGCGACCCTGGTCATGCAGCGCACCGGACGCCCGCCCGTCAAACTCAAGGCCGCATCAAACAGCGAATTCTTCGCTCCCGGATCGCTCGAGTATTTCGAGTTCAAGCGCGACGCCAAAGGCAGCGTCACCCAGGTGGTGCAGTACTCCGACAGCGGCGTGCTGGCCCAGCCGCGCAGCGGCGACGCGCCGGCCCCGCGCCAGGCCGTCAAGCTCGACCAGGCCGCCTTCGATGCGCGTGCGGGCCGCTACGAGCTGCGTCCCGGCTTCGTGATCGAATTGAGCCGCGAGGGCGAGCGCTATTTTGCCCAGGCGACCGGCCAGGGCAAGCAGGAGATCTTCGCGTCGAGCGACACGCTGTTCTTCTCGCGCGAGATCGATGCCGAGATCAGCTTCGAGCAGGTAGCCGGGCAAGCCGGGCAAACCTTCGTGCTCAAGCAGGGCGGACGCAGGCAGCCTGGCCGCAGGCTGTGATGTGCTCCCACGCGCTCACATCACGTCCGGCATCCCGGCGCGGCTGTTGTTCCGCCGGTTGAACGCGTGGGCAGAATCTGCCCACCCGACGGGCTAGCGCTGCTCACGCCTGGCGGCCTGTTCGCCCGCCAGGCGCAGCGCCACCTTGTGGCGGAAATAATCTTCCTTCACGTAGCGATACAGGTTCGCGCCCGGGCACACGGTCTTGTCGGTATGGTCGCGGTGGCTGCGGATGTCGTCGAGCGGGACCTGGTATTTCGCCGCCAGCAGCGCCATCAGGTCCACGATCGCGTCGAGCTGCCGCTGGTTCGGCTCCACTTCCTCGAAATTGCCGACCACTTCGATCAGCGCATGGCCGGCCGGATCGTAGTCGGTATTGGTGTCGCCCGCGAACGCAATGTCGCGCGCCCCGTACACGCGGCCGTCCAGGTCGATCACGTAGTGATAAGGGATGTCGAGCCAGCCCTTGGCGGCGCGCGACCAGGTTTGCAGGCGGCGCAGATAGGCTTGCGGGTCGGTGCCCGGCTTGAACGGCTCGCCCTGGTGGTGCAGCGTGATCTGCGAGATGGTATGCCGGCGCGCCTTGGCTGCATCGGCCGGGGTGCCGCCCCAGGCCGCGACGGGCACGATGGCGTGTTCGACCGCGGACAGCGGCGTGCCGGCCAGGGCGGCGGCGGACAAGGTGATCAGGGCAGCGGCGAGGCAGGAGAGGGCAGGCAGGCGCATGGGAACAGTCGAGGTGAACGAATGCGCATCTTTTCATGTTTGCGCGCGTGGCGCCAGCGCGCGCGCTGAAAAGATGCAAACCTGATAAGCTAATGGCGCCCCCCGAATCGAAGCAGAGCGAACGCCACCCATGAGAAGCATTACCCAGATCCTCAACGACAGCAAGACCGTCGCCATCGTCGGCTTGTCCAACAAGCCGGACCGCGCCAGCTATGGCGTGGCCGAATACCTGCAGGAGGCCGGCTACCAGGTGATCCCGGTGAACCCGAGCTATGCCGGCGACACCATCCTCGGCGAGAAGGTCTACGCCAGCTTGCGCGAAGCGGCGGACGTGCTGGCCACGACCGGCCAGCGCATCGACATCGTCGACTGCTTCCGCAAGTCCGAAGACATCCCGCCGATCGCGCGCGAAGCCATCGCGGTGCGCGCCGGCTGCCTGTGGATGCAGCTCGATATCGAGAACCAGCCGGCCGCCGACATGGCGCGTGCCGCCGGGCTCGACGTCGTCATGAACCACTGCATCAAGATCGAGCACCGCAGCCTGCATTCCTGACCCGCATTCCTTGCATGGCCGACAGGATAGCTGCGTTACAATCGTGGCACCCTAACCCCCCGGATTTCCCTGCCATGTTCAAGAATACGATCCTGCTGTGCGGCGCTGTCGCGGCCGTGAGCCTTGCCCAACCGGCTGCCGCGCAGGCCGCCACGGCGCCGGCCGCGGTGCGCCCGCTGGCCGCCTGTCCCGCCATCCTCAAGCAGAACTTCAAGCGCCTGCAGGACGAGACGCCACAGGACCTGTGCCAGTACGCGGGCAAGGTGGTGCTGGTGGTGAACACCGCCAGCTATTGCGGCTTCACCAAGCAATACGAAGGCCTGGAAAAGCTGTACGCCAAGTACGGCAGCCGCGGCCTGGTGGTGCTGGGCTTCCCGTCGAATGACTTCGGCAAGCAGGAGCCGGGCAATGCGAAGGAAATCGCCGACCTCTGCTACAACACCTATGGCGTGAAATTCCCGATGTTCGCCAAGAGCGTGGTCACCGGCGCCGACGCCAACCCGCTGCACGCGAGCCTGGCGAAAGCCACCGGCCAGGCGCCGAAGTGGAACTTCACCAAATACCTGATCGGCCGCGACGGCAAGGTGCTCGAGCATTTCCCGAGCAAGGTGACGCCGGAAGATCCTGCGCTGGTCGGCAAGATCGAACAGGCGCTGGCGCCGTAAATCAGCCTGGCGGGCCGTCCGCCGGGCCGTCCATGATGACGGCGCGCAGCGGCCCGCGCAGCGCATTGCAGACGACCAGGTCGTCCGCGGCTTCCAGCATCGCGCGCGTGATCACGCGCTCGCTCGCATGCCAGGCCGGAGCGGCCAGCAACACGCCGCGCATCACGCCCGGCAGCAATCCGCAGGACACGGGCGGGGTGGCCCACTCGGCGCCGAAGCGCACGAACACATTGCTGCGTCCTCCCTCGGTCAATTCGCCACGCTCGTTGAAGAACAGGGTGTCGAAGGCGCCCTGCGCCTCGGCCGCGCGCCAGGCCGCGTCGTAGCGGCTGCGCACGCTCGTCTTGTGGCGCAGGAAGACGTCGCCCGACTGGGTCGGCTCGGCCGCCAGCAGCACGGCAACCGGCTCGCCCAGGGGCTGGATCGGCGCGGCCTGCACATTCAAGCTGCCCGATGGCGCGACCGCCAGGCGCAGGCGGTGCAGCTGGCCCGGGGGCAGGGCCAGGCAGGCGTCACTCAAGACGGCGCGCGCCGCTTCCGGGTCGAAGGGATGGCCGAAGGCGCGGCAGGAACCGGCCAGGCGCGCCAGGTGCTCTTCCAGGTGGCGGCAGCCGTCGTCCCAGCTGGCGCGGATGGTCTCGAAGATCTCGAACTCGTTACCCAGGCCGGTGAGGAAGCGCGCCTTGAGCCGGCACTCCGCGTATTCGGCCTGGGCGTCGCTGTCGTGCACGATGCCGGCGCCCACGCCCAGTTCGCCCTGGCGGGTGCCGCCTTGGGAGGCGCCCAGCACCAGGGTGCGGATCGGGACCGACAGGCAGAAGTCCCCGATCGCCGCGCCTGGCGGGGCCGGGTCGAACCAGCCGATCGCGCCGGTGTACAGGCCGCGCGCGGCCGGTTCCAGCTCGTGGATGATCTCCATCGTGCGGCGCTTGGGTGCGCCCGTGATCGAGCCGCAGGGGTAGAGCGCGGCGAAGATCTGTTCCGGCGTGACGTCCGGGCGCAGGCGCGCCTGCACGGTGGACGTCATCTGCAGCACGCGGCCGTAGCGCTGCACCTCGAACAGGGCCGGCACCTGCACGCTGCCGGTGACGGCCACGCGTCCCAGGTCGTTGCGCAGCAGGTCGACGATCATCAGGTTCTCGGCGCGGTTCTTGGTGTCCAGCGCCAGCGCGCGCCCGCGTTCCGCGTCGATGGCGTCGTCGCCGCTGGCCGGCGCCGTTCCCTTCATCGGGCGCGCCACCAGGGTACCCGCCTCGTGGCGCACGAACAGCTCGGGCGAGAAGGACAGCACCGCGCCGCCATCGGGCAGGGTGACCAGGGCCCCATAGGGCACGCGCTGGCGCGCGCGCAGGCGCGCATACAGGGCGACCAGGGGCCCGAAGGCCTCGAAGCGCAGGCGGTAGGTGTAGTTGACCTGGTAGGTGTCGCCGGCGGCGATGTAGTCGCGGATGCGTCCAATCGCCTCGGTGAAGGCGGCTTCGTCGACGTTCGGCGCGATGCCGGCCACGCCGGACGGGTCCAGTGACGAGGCGCGCGTCGCGATCCAGGCCTCGACCTGCTTCCCATCGAGCAGCTCGCACTGCGCGAACAGCAGTACCTGGGCCAGCGGCGGCTCCACGGGATGCGCGGGCAGGTCTTGCAGCCGGGCGCCGAGTTCGTAGGTCAGCAGCGGCACCGCGTACAGGCCGCGCGCCAGCGCTTCCCGCATCTCGTGCAACAGCTGCGGCCACTGCGCCGCATCGTCACAGACCAGCGTGCCCGCGTGGCGGCTGTACAGGCGCGAACTGGCAAGGCCGGGCGAGCCGGCATCGTCCAGCAATGCGAAGACTTCCTGCGTATCCATGGCGTCGTACGGGATCCTGCTCAAGCGGCCAGCAGCAGCGACAGCTGCAATGTCGTGCCTTCGGCCGGGTTCTGTTTGAAGCCGGTCTTGGCGAAGCGGTGCCAGCGTCCGGTCACATAGCTCACCAGCAGGCTGGCGCGCGCCGCCACGTCGGCTTCCAGGCCGTGCTGCTGGGTGACGGCGATGCGCAGCGCGCCCTTGAAGGCCAGCTCGATCTTGTCGTAGAAGAGGTTCATGCGCAGCTGCAGGCGCTCGTCCTCGTTGACCAGGGCGTCGCCGATCAGGACCCGCGTCATGCCCGGGTTGTTGGCGGCAAAGGCGAGCAGCATCTGCAGGATGGCATGGGCCTGGGCCACGCCGTCTTCCTCGCGCTCGGCGATCTGGTTGATCAGGCCGAAGACGCTGGACTCGATGAACTCGATCAGGCCCTCGTACATTTGCGCCTTGCTGGCGAAATGGCGGTACAGCGCCGCTTCCGACACCGCCAGGTGCGCCGCCAGCGCCGCGGTGGTGATCTTCTCGCCCTTGGGCTGCTCGAGCATCGAGGCCAGGGCTTGGAGGATTTGCAGCTTGCGCTGGCCAGGCTTGGTGCTTGCCATGTGATCCCTATTGATTGTTATCCGTGTCAGCGCAGCCGGTGCAGGCGCGCCGGTAGCTGCCGCACGGATTTTACTTTGACATCGACGTAGCCGGGGCGTTTCAGGGTCCGCGGCAGCGGCGCCTTGCCGATCGGGTCGGCCATGCGCAGGTATTGCGTGACCCAGACCGTGCGCAGGCCGAGGCGGCTGGCGCTTTTCAGGTTGGCCAGCGTGTCTTCGACCAGGATGCAACGGCGCGCCGCCACGCCGTGCTTGCGCAGCAGGCGGCGCAGCATCAGGCTCGATGGCTTGGGACGCAGCTGGCGGTGCACGTGCATGTGCTCGATGGCGACATGGTGCGAGAAATGGCGGCCCAGGCCCAGGTGGCGCATCACGTCCGTCGAATAGCGCGTCGGCGCATTGGTGAGCAGGATCTTGCGGCCCGGGAGGCGGCGCAGCAGGGTGCCGAGCCCCTTTTCGAAGCGCACCAGCTTCTCGAGCGCGCCCAGGTCGTGCGTGACGTGTAAAAAATCGGCCGCACACACCTGGTGGTGGCGGATCATGCCGAGCAGGGTGGCGCCGTAGCGCTTCCAGTAGCCCAGGCGCGCCGCGTCCACGCGCTCCTGGCTGGCGGGCGTGACGCCGTCGCCCAGCACCCGCGCGATATAGGTGTTCATGTTGGCGCTAATCGCGGGGAAGATCGCGTGCGAGGCATCGTGCAGGGTATTGTCCAGATCGAACAGCCAGACGGGAGAGCCGGGGGTATGATTTGACACGATTCGAGACCAGACGGGAGAAGTGGATGCGACGTTCGATTATAGTGGTCTTCTTCAGCTTGTTCCTGACGGCGCTCCAGGCCTTTGCGGCCGAGCGCGGCGCGCTGTTCAAGGTCACCGCCAAGGGCCACACCTTGCACCTGTACGGCACCATCCACGCCGGCCGCGCCGATTACTACCCGCTCGAACCGCGCATCCGCGCGGCAGTGGCGGCCGCGCCCACGCTGGCGCTCGAGATCGACGCCGCGCGCGATCCCGATGCCGCCGCCGCGGCCTTCCGCCGGTACGGCATGGTGGCGCCCGGAAGCCCCGGCATCGCGGCCCTGCCGGCGGCGCGCCGCGCGCGCATCGAAGCCGGCTTGAGCCGGCAGGGCATGGACCCGGCCGCGGTGGCGCGCTTGCGGCCCTGGATGCTGGCGACCATGCTGGCGGTGAACGACGCGGCCAGGCTGGGCTACGATCCCGCCCTGGGCGTCGACCATCACCTGACCCAGCTGGCGCGCGCCACGCCGGGTAAAACCCGCATCGCCGAACTCGAATCGATCGACTACCAGCTGGCCCTGCTCAGCCGCCTGCCCGAGGAAGCGCAATGGCGCCTGCTGGAAGAAACCGTGGACGACATGGCGTCTGGCCGCCAGCTGCGCGAGACGCGCGAACTGTTCGCCGCCTGGGAGCGCGCCGACCAGAAGGCCCTGGACGCGATCGCGCTGCGCATCGAGACCGACACCACGCTTACCGGCAGCTTTACGCGCGAGGTGCTGCTCGATGAACGCAACGGACCGATGGCCGACAAGGTCGCGGCGCTGCTGGCGCGCGAAAACAACGCGGTGGTGGCGGTCGGGCTGCTGCACCTGGTCGGCAAGCGTGGCGTGCCCGAATTGCTGCGCAAGCGCGGGATAACGGTGGAGCGGGTGTACTGAAAAGGGAGGGTAGTGCAGGGAGGAGAATGGTGCCCTTGACGTGGATTGAACACGTGGCCTCTCCCTTACCAAGGGAGTGCTCTACCACTGAGCTACAAGGGCGGGTAGATTCCCGGCGGGCAGGGCCCACCGCGATGATCTGTGGCGGAGTTTTCCGCCACAAATGTTTTAGTGCGACCGGATCATAGTGCCAAATGCCTGTTCGGTCAAGACTTCGAGCAACAAAGAGTGCTCGATGCGGCCGTCGATGATGTGCACGGTGTTCACGCCGGACTTGGCGGCATCCAGGGCCGACGAGATTTTCGGCAGCATGCCGCCCGAAATCGTGCCGTCTTCGAACATCTCGTCGATCTCGCGCGCCGACAGGTCGGTGACCAGGTTGCCCGCCTTGTCCTGCACGCCGGCGATATTGGTCATCATGATCAGCTTTTCGGCTTTCAGGATTTCCGCGATCTTGCCGGCGACGACGTCGGCATTGATGTTGTAGGCCTGGCCATCCTGGCCGAAGCCGATCGGCGAAATGATCGGGATGAAGGCGTCGTCCTGCAGCGCCTTCACGACTGCCGGGTTGATCGCCTCGATCTCGCCGACGAAGCCGATGTCGACGAATTCGCCCGGCTTTTCCTTGTCCGGCATTGCCATCTTGCGTGCGCGGATCAGGCCGCCGTCCTTGCCGGTCAGGCCCACTGCCTGGCCGCCGTAGTGGTTGATCAGCATGACGATGTCCTGCTGCACTTCTCCACCCAGCACCCACTCGACCACTTCCATGGTTTCTTCGTCGGTGATGCGCATGCCCTGGACAAAACTGCCCTGCTTGCCGATTTTTTTCAGCGCATTGTCGATCTGCGGACCGCCGCCATGCACCACGACCGGGTTCATGCCCACCAGTTTCAGCAGGATGACGTCGCGTGCGAAGCCATGCTTCAGGCGCTCGTCGGTCATGGCGTTGCCGCCGTATTTGATGACGATGGTCTTGCCGTGGAAATTACGGATATAGGGCAGCGCCTCGGCCAGGATCTGTGCCTTGATCTGCGGCGACACCTTGGTCAGGTCGTTGGGTTGGTCGTCGGAATTCAAGCTGCTCAGGGGTGCGTTCATGGAGGGTCCAAAATAAATGTCGCGAGATTTTAAGGCAACAGGGTAGTCCTTGTGCTCATTATATGGCCTGTTGTTGTATTTTATGGCCGTCAGGCCCACTCTATCGAACCATGTATTTCAATCAACTCTGGAATCCCGCATGAGCAGCTGTACCCGTTGTGGCGCCGAATTCCATTGTGCGATGGTGGAGGGCAGCGCCGAACCGTGCTGGTGCACGGCGCTGCCGGCGGCCGTACCGGTGCCCTTGCCGCAGGAGGCGGCCGGATGCTGGTGCCCGGCCTGCCTGCGTGCGCACATCGAGTCCGCCCCCAGGCCCCTGCCGTGAGGCGGGCTTAGCGCACGGTGCGGAAAAAGCGCAGCATTTCGCGGCTGGCGTCGGGACCGCGGCCATCGGTATAGCTGCCGCGCGCATTGCCGCCCGACCAGGCATGGCCCGCGCCATGGATCAGCCAGTATTCGGCGTGCACCGCGCCGTCGTCGCGCCGGTGCAGGGTACGGGTGTAGGCGTGGCCGTCGGGCACGCGCCCCGGCTCGACAGCCGGCTGCTCGTGCAAATGCTGCGCGCCCTGGGCAATGAGTTCGTCGCCATTGGCGGGATGCACGGTGGTGTCCTGGTCGCCATGGAACACGATGATGGGCAGCGGCCGCCCCGGTGCCTGGGCCCGCAGGAAATCGCCTTTCATGGCCGCCATCGCCGACGACAAGTCCTTGGCCGAGGCAAACGGCAAGCCGGAATGCACGCCCACGGCGGCGTACAGGTCCGGATACAGCGTGCCCATGATGGTCGCCATCGCGCCACCTGCAGAGAGCCCGGCCACGTAGACCTGTTCCGGATCGACCGGATGCAGGGCCATGACGGCCTGGGTCATGCCGGCAATGATCGAGGGTTCGCCCTGGTCGCGTTGCTGGTCGACCGCGTTGAACCAGTTCCAGCAGCGCGAGGCGTTGGCGGCCTTGCTCTGCGCCGGATACAGCACCAGGCAAGCCGTTTCTTCGGCCAGTTCGTTCATCTTGGTGCCGATGGCAAAATCGTCGGGATCCTGGGTGCAGCCGTGCAGCATGACTACCAGCGGCGTCGGCTTGCCGGTATGGCTGGACGGCACGTAGAGCTTGTAGTCGCGGCTGCCGGCGGGCGTGGTATGGGTGCCGTCGATAAATTTACCCGGCAAGTTGACGCCGAGTTCGGCTTCAAAGGGATCGTTCGCCGTGGGGGAGACGCCGACGCCGATGCTGCGCATCTGGCGTTGGGCGGCGCTTTGCATGGCCGAGGCATTCTTCAGGGTTTCCTGCACGACCAGTTGTGCGTTGGCGGGCCCGCGGCCCCAGAAAGATCGGGTAGCGGCACGTACTTGTGCCAGCAGTTTGTTGTTCAGCTTCATTGGCTCTCCTGTTTTTCGCTTGCCTCAATGTCGGCCCGCTTACTTACGGCAGCCTTGCAGCTGTATCCTTTCCGCCCCGGCAACGCATGCATGCATGACACCGGTGCGGTAAGCTTGTGCCCATGTCTCCCCAACTCCTGCCCGGCCTTCGTTTCGAATGGTCTTATACGGTCCCAAGCCACGCTACCGTGCCCCGGCTGTACCACGATACCCCTTTTTGCCGCGACATGCCCGACGTGCTCGCCACCGGTTTTTTGGTCGGCATGATGGAACTTGCCTGCTTGCACGGCTTGATGCCCTATGTGGACTGGCCACGCGAACAGAGCCTTGGCACCATGGTCAGCTTCGAGCACCTGGCGCCGACGCCTCCCGGGATGACCCTCGCCATTCGCGGCGAAGTGCTGGCGGTCGAGGGACGGCGCGTGCGCTTCCGGGTCGAAGCCTGGGACGACATCGAAAAAGTGTGCGAAGGCATCCACGAACGTTGCCTGATAGATCCAGCGCGATTTGCTGAAAAACTGGCGCGCAAAACAACACAATGGCGCAGCGCGGCGGCCATCCTGCCGGAATCGCCTTTCCCTGAGGAACGGTAAGCGCTTTTCCCGGAACAGGCGATAATGGTGTGTCTCCTTGCTTCACCACCATGTCGATGAATCCAGAACTGCACACCCCCGTTCCCTCGCCCTGCATCAACCTGTGCCAGATGGCGCCCGACACCGGCCTGTGCCAGGGATGCCTGCGCACGATCGACGAAATCGTCGCCTGGGGCTCGGCGGGAGACGACTACAAGCGCGCGGTCTGGGCCGAGATCCGGCGCCGCGAAGCCGCCATCGACTGGGGCTGACCGGTGCCCGCGGACCTGAGCCTGCCCGCAGCGATGCACGTGTTCGAGCGCGGCTGGCTCTCGTCCAACAACATCCTGTTGATCGGACCCGAGGGCACGGCGCTGGTCGACAGCGGCTATGCGACCCACGCCGGACAAACCCTGGCGCTGGTGCGCCATGCCTTGGGCGGCCGCCCGCTCGACCGCCTGCTCAATACCCACCTGCATTCCGACCACTGCGGCGGCAATGCGCTGCTGCAGGCGGCCTACGCTTGCCGGGTCGCGATCCCCGCTGCCGAGGCCGGCAAAGTCGCGGCCTGGGACGAAGAGGCGCTCAGTTACCGCGCCACCGGCCAGCAATGCTCGCGCTTCAGTTTCGATGCCACCCTCGCGCCCGGTGACGTGGTGGAACTGGGCGGCCTGCGCTGGACCATCCTGGCCGCACCCGGCCACGATCCGCATGCGCTGCTGTTCTTCTGCGAAGAGGAGGGCGTGCTGATCTCGGGCGACGCGCTGTGGGAAAACGGTTTTGGGGTGGTCTTTCCCGAACTGGCGGGCGAGCCGGGCTTCGCGGAAGTGGGCGCCACGCTAGCCCTGATCGCCACGCTCGATGCCCGTGTCGTAATTCCCGGCCATGGCGCGGTCTTCGGCGACGTCGGCGCGGCCCTGGGCCGGGCCCGTTCGCGCCTGGACTACCTGAGCGCCGATCCCGTGCGCAATGGGGAAAACGCGGTCAAGGTCCTGCTCAAGTTCCTGCTGCTCGAGCGCCGTGCGCTGGCGCTGGATGCGCTGCCCGCTCTGCTGGGGTCGATTCCATTGGTCGAGCGCGTGCGCACCAAGCTATTGAAGCGCGACCCGGAGGAGCTGGCGGCATGGGCCGGCAGTGCGCTGGTGCGGGCCGGCGCCGCCCGCGTCGAGAGCGGCCAGTTGCTCGACGCCGACGTTTAGAGGCCAGAATCTAGCACGACCGTTCTTTTTTCATTGCATAATGCCCGGAGCCTGTCCTTCAACCGCATTCAACCTGACCTGCGAGAGCCACCATGTCCTTGCCACCCGTGCTGCAACACCTGTCCCTTCCCGTCATCGCTTCGCCCATGTTCATCGCCAGCGGCCCCGCGCTGGTGGCGGCCCAGTGCAAGGCCGGCATCGTGGGCTCCTTCCCGGCGCTCAACGCGCGCCCGGCCGAGCTGCTCGACACCTGGCTGACGGACTTGCAGCGCGAGCTGGGCGACTACCAGCAAGCCAATCCGGATGCGCGGGTCGGCCCGATCGCCGTCAACCAGATCGTGCACGCGTCGAACGACCGCCTGGCCCACGACGTGGAAGTGTGTGTGAAGCACCAGGTTCCGATCATCATCTCCTCGCTGCGCGCGCCGCCGAAAGAGATGATGGACGCCGTGCACAGCTACGGCGGCATCGTGCTGCACGACGTGGTGTCGATCCGGCATGCGGAAAAAGCGCTCGAAGCAGGCGTGGACGGCTTGATCCTGGTGGCGGCCGGCGCGGGCGGCCATGCGGGGGCGTTGTCGCCCTTCGCGCTGGTGGGCGAGGTGCGCAAGTTCTTCAAGGGGCCGCTGGCCTTGTCGGGCTCGATCGCCACGGGCGATGCGATCCTGGCGGCGCAGGCGATGGGGGCGGATTTTGCCTACATCGGCTCGCGCTGGCTGGCCACGCGCGAATCGAATGTCAGCGACGATTACCGCAATGCGATCGTCGAGTCGAGCGCGGCGGACGTGGTGTACACCAACCTGTTCACCGGCGTGCACGGCAACTACCTGAAGAAGTCGATCGTCGCGGCCGGGCTCGATCCGGAGAACCTGCCGGAATCGGACAAGAGCAAGATGAGCTTCGGTTCAGGCAGCGCCAAGGCCTGGCGCGACATCTGGGGCGCCGGCCAGGGCGTGGGCCTGATGGACGACGTGCCGACCGTGGCCGAGATGGTCGAGCGGCTCAAGGCGGAATACGAGGCCGCGCGCAGCCGCCTGGCCTTGCGTTGAGTCGTGGGCGGATACCCGCCCACCCTGTGAATTACAGGCGCTTGGCGTCGGGCGTCGGGAAAGCCGGCACCGGTTCGGCGGCGCTCAGGTCCTCCTGGTTGATCGACCACAGCCCCGGCAGGTTGCGCCAGTAGTTATAGACGTCCATCCCGAAACCGACCACGAATTCGTTCGGGATCGTCAGGCCGATCAGGTCGGCCTTGATCGGCTTGGCGCGCTTGAGGTCCTTGTCGGCGAATACCACGATGACCACTTCGGCCGCGCCCATGTCGAGCAGGCGCTGCTTCACGTGAGCGAGGGTCTCGCCTTCGTCGAGGATGTCGTCGACCACGACGATGATGCGTCCCGTCACATCCTGGCGCGGGATCACTTTCCACACCACTTCGCCGCCGCGGTCGTCGTCGCCATAGCGGCTGACGTGGATGTAGTCGAATTCGAGCGGGAAATCGAGTTGCGGCAGCAGGTTGCCGGTGAAGACGACGGCGCCGCCCATCACGCCGAGCACCAGCGGGAAGGACTTGTCGTCGGGATGGCCGAAGCGGGCGTTCAGCGCGTCGGCAACGCGCGCCACTGCGGCCTGGACTTCGTCGGGCGTGACGATCTGCCTGGCGTTGGCGAGCAGGGCACGGGCGCGGTCATGATGGAAATCTTGCATGGTCATTCGATTGTTCAGGTCTAAAGGGTCAGGGCGATTATGCGCCATCCGGGGGTGTGGCGGCGTTCCTGTTGGAATCAGCCGCCGGCAATTCACTCGCCGGCAATTTCCCGCTGCAGCTTGCGGGTGAGCTTGGCGAACACCAGCTCGTAGGACCGGCGCAGCAGGGCAGAGAATTCGTCGTCGTCGAGCTGGGCCTCGGGCGTGACGAATACCCATTTGGCGCGCGCCAGGTAGGGCGCGGGGATGATGCCGGGACGGTCGGTCAGTTCCAGGAAGCGCTCGTCGTCGGCCTTCAAGCTGAACCCGGTCGAGGGGCCATCCTTGTTGGTCACGGCGAACATCTTGGCGCCGACCGAAAAGACCGTGTCGTGGTCCCATTTGGTGTCTTCCGTGCAGCCGGGGAAGCTGCGGCACAAGGCTTTGGCGGCATCGAAATCCATGTCTGTCTCCTGTGCCCGGCGTGCATGGCGCCGGGATTCTGGTTGTCCTTGCGCGCATTGTAGCGCCAGACGAGCGCTTTGATGCCATAACGCAATAATGCGATGCGCCACGTGGCGGCATTGGGGCGTATCATACGTGGCTTGGAAAACAACGAATCTTCCTTTATGCCGACCCCTGAATTCGAACGCGGGCGCAGCAGCCGCCTGCTCCAGCTGCGCAGCGCCATGGCGCGCGCCGGCATCGACGCCTATGTCCTGCCCTCGAGCGATCCGCACCTGTCGGAATACCTGCCCGGGCACTGGAAGGGACGCGAATGGATCTCCGGTTTCACCGGTTCGGTCGGCACCTTCATCGCCACCGCCGGTTTTGCCGGCGTCTGGACCGATGGCCGCTACTGGACCCAGGCCGAGACCGAACTGGGCGGCAGCGAGATCGCCCTCATGAAGATCCCGGGCGCGGCCAGCCAACTGCACGTGGACTGGCTGGCAGCCAACCTGAATCCCGGCCAGACCGTGGCCGTCGATGCGCGCGTGCTGGGACTGGCCGGCGCCCGCTTGCTCACCGACGCCCTGACGGCGCGCGGCATCAACTTGCGTCTCGATGTCGACCTGCTCGACGAAGTCTGGCAGGACCGTCCGGCGCTGCCCGCCGACGCGGTGTACGAGCACCTGCCGCCGTATGCGGCCACGACCCGCGCCGACAAGCTGGCCGCCACCCGCGCCGCGATGGAGCATGTGGGCGCCGGGTTCCACTTTGTCTCCACGCTGGACGACATCGCGTATTTGTTCAACCTGCGCGGCGCCGACGTCAGCTACAACCCGGTGTTCCTGGCCCATGCCCTGATCGGACGCGCCGATGCGACCCTGTTCGTCGGCGAGAACAAGGTGCCGGAGGACGTGCGTGCGCGCCTCGAAGCCGATGGCGTGCACCTGGCGCCGTACGCCAATGCCGCCACCGCCCTGTCGGCGCTGCCCGACGGCGCGACCCTGCTGCTCGACCCGCGCCGGGTCACCGCCGGCATGCGCGCCGCCGTCGCGCAGGGCGTGAACGTGGTCGAAGCGATCAACCCCACTACGTTCGCCAAGTCGCGCAAGCAGGACAGCGAGGCCGTCAACGTGCGCGCCGCGATGGAGCAGGATGGCGCCGCACTGTGCGAATTCTTTTCCTCGCTCGAAGCGCAGCTGCTCGATGCCGCCAGGACCCCGATCGACGAAGTGGCGATCGACACCCAGATCACGGCCGCCCGCGCGCGCCGCCCGCATTTCGTCAGCCCGAGCTTCTCGACCATCGCCGGCTTCAACGCCAACGGCGCGATCATGCACTACCGCGCCGCGCAGGAATCCTGCGCCGTGATCGAAGGCGACGGCCTGCTGCTGGTCGACTCCGGCGGCCAGTATCTGGGCGGCACCACCGACATCACCCGCGTGATCCCGGTCGGCTCGCCATCCGACGCGCAAAAACGCGACTACACGCTGGTGCTCAAGGGCCTGATCAACCTGTCGGCGACGCGCTTCCCGCGCGGCACCCGCGCGCCGCTGCTCGACGCGATCGCGCGCGCCCCGATCTGGGCCGCCGGCATCGACTACGGCCACGGTACCGGCCATGGCGTCGGCTACTTCCTGAACGTGCACGAAGGCCCGCAGACGATTTCGCCGAGCGTGGCGCCGGACCCGCACACCGCGATGGAGCCGGGCATGATCACCTCGATCGAGCCGGGCATCTACCGTCCCGGGCGCTGGGGCATCCGCATCGAGAACCTGGTGCTCAATACCGTGGCCGAGACGGGCGAGTTCGGCGAGTTCCTGGCCTTCGAGACGCTGACCCTGTGCCCGATCGACACCCGCCCGATCGAGCGCGCGCTGCTGCGCGACGACGAAATCGCCTGGCTCAACGCCTACCACGCCACCGTGCGTGCGCGCCTGGAGCGGCATGTGAGCGGCGCCGCGCGCGACTGGCTGCTGCTGCGCACGGAGGCCTTCTGATGGCCGGCGCCCGCTCCACCCGCGCCAGCGCCGCCGTCGACCGCCTCAAGCGCCGCACCGGCAACGCAGGCTATTCGATGGCGCGCACCGGCGACGGCCTGTTCTTCCTCTCCGAGGCGCCCGGCGCGCCGGCCCTGAATGCGCCGCTCGAACTGGACGAATTCGTCGCCTTCGTCAATAGCCTGGGCCCGCAGGAAGTGCGGCGCATCAGCAAGAACGACGAGAAATTCGAGAAGCAGCTGGTCCGCAAGAAGCCCGACTCCCCCTGAAAGCGATGAACCCGCATGCAACGTCCTGACCTGCTGGACACCTATTGGTCTGCGCCCGAGATCTACACCAACGGGCTGATCCTGCTGCACCTGGCCGGCGCGCTGGCGCTGGGCCTGCTGGTGGGCTACGAGCGCGCCTACCATGGCCGCGCGGCCGGCATGCGCACCTATGGCCTGGTGTGCATGGCCTCGGCCGCGCTGACCATCCTGGCCGGCTACCCGGACTTCTGGTACGGCGGCGGCCACGCCGGCCTGCTGGCGCCGGTGGACCCGACCCGCATCATCCAGGGCATCGTGACCGGCATCGGCTTCCTCGGCGCCGGCGTCATCATGCGCGAGGGCTTCAACATCAGCGGCCTGACCACGGCCGCCTCGATCTGGGCCTCGTCGGCGATCGGCATCCTGGTGGGCGTGGGCTTTTATCTCGCCGCGATGGGCCTGGCCTTCTTCTCGGCCATGATCATGATCTACCTGAACCGCATCGAAACCCTGCTGCCGGCGCGCCACGCGGTGGCGGTGCGCATGCGCTTCAAGCCGCAGGTGATGCCGCGCGAGGACGTGCTGCGCAAGGCGGCGCTGGAACGCGGCTACGAAATCGCCGGCAGTTCGCTGACCATCGCCAGCGACGAAGGCCGCCAGGAATGGCGCTTCGTGGCGCTGGCCCTGTCGCGCAAGAGCGGGGCGCCCTTGTCCGAGCTGGCCGACCAGCTGGCCGCGTTCGAGGGCCTGGAAGCCTTCCAGCTGTCCCACGCGCGTAATTAAATCAACAATTAAAACAACCACTCCGGTACACGGGATTGACCATGCAAGCACAAGACGTACTCGATTTCTGGTTCCTGCCCGAAGGCAGCGAAGGCCATGGCAAGCAGCGGGCCGAATGGTTCCGCAAGGACGAAGCCTTCGACAGTGCGCTGCGCGAGCGCTTCGGCGCCCTGATCGCCCAGGCAGTGGCGGGCGGCCTGCGCGAATGGGACGAACTGGGCCCGCGCGGCACGCTCGCGCGCATCCTCGTGCTCGACCAGTTCACCCGCAACGCCTACCGCGGCAAGCCGGAATCCTTCGGCGGCGACATCCTGGCCCTGCTTGCTGCCCGCCAGCTGGTCGATTCCGGCGCCGACAAGACCCTCTCGCCCGTGGAGCGCATGTTCGCCTACCTGCCTTTCGAGCATGCCGAGGACGCCCGCATGCAGGAGCAGTCGGTCAGCCTGTTCACCGAACTGTCGCGGCAGAACGAAGGCTTCATCGAGGTGCTCGACTACGCGCTGCGCCACCGCGGCGTGATCGCCCGCTTCGGCCGCTTCCCACACCGTAACGTCATTCTCGGCCGCGCTTCCAACCCGGAAGAGCTGGCCTTCTTGCAGCTGCCCGGGTCCAGCTTCTGACGTGGCGCCGACGCTGAACCTGGTCGGCGCCGGCCATGTCGGCCGCGCACTGGGACGGCTGTTCGCCGCCGGCGGCGCCTTCACCGTGCAGGACGTACTGACCCGGTCCGCCGCCAGCGCGCAGGAAGCGGTGGCGTTCATTGGCGCCGGCCGCGCCTGCAGCGACCTGCAATCCATGCGTCCGGCCCAGGTATGGCTGCTGGCCGTGGGCGACGACGCCATCGCCCCGGCTTGCGCGGCGCTGGCTGGCGCCCACTCCTTGGTGAGCGCCGTCGTCTTCCACTGCAGCGGCGCGAAAGCGTCCACCGAACTCCAAGACGCAATGGATGCAGGCGCCCACGTAGCCAGCGTGCATCCGGTGCGCAGCTTCGCCGATCCCCAGGCCGTGGCAGCGGCGTTTGCCGGCACCTTCTGCGGGATCGAAGGCAACGGCGCGGCACTGGCGCTGCTCGAACCGGCGTTCGAGGCGCTCGGCGCGCGCCTGGTGCGCATCGATCCGGCCGCGAAAACCGTCTATCACGCCGCCGCCGTGTTCGCCTCGAATTACCTGGTGACGGTGCTCGATGCGGCGCTACGCGCCTACCAGGCGGCCGGGGTGCCGGAAAATGTGGCGCGCGAGCTGGCGCGGCCGCTGGCGCTGGAAACCGTGGCCAATGTGTTCCGTATCGGTCCGGAAGCAGCGCTCAGCGGCCCGGTCGCGCGCGGCGACCTTGCCACCGTGGCGCGCCAGCAGGAAACGGTGAGCGCCTGGGATCCGGCCACCGGCCGGCTGTACGGGGCGCTGGTGGCGCCTACGGTGGAACTGGCGCGGCGCAAGCGCGGCGAGTAGCGACTTCTCCACAGCTTTTCCCACGCTTTTCCACTACCCTTGCACAGGTTTTACGCGGGCTTGTACATGGCTTGTACAGGCCTTTTCCACAGATTTTCCACAGGAGTTTTTCCATGTTCTTCACAGCCTGGGCCACCCTGGCCGCACTCGGCGTCTATTTTTGGACCGGCGTCAACGCTGGCCGCGCCCGCATCCGCCACGACATCCCGGCGCCCTCGATGGACGGCCCGCTGGAATTCCAGCGCTGCCAGCGGGTGCAGGCCAATACGCTCGAGCAATTGCCGCTGATCCTGGTGCCGCTGTGGATGTGTGCTTTCTATCTAGGCGACCTGTGGGCGGCCGCGGGCGGCCTGCTCTGGTGCCTGGGACGGATTGCCTACGCGCTCGGCTATTACCGCGATCCGGCCAAGCGTGAAATAGGCTTTATTACAGGCATGCTGGCCTGTGCGTTGTTAATTGGCGGCACTGTTTGGGGTCTATTGCTGCGTTAAAGCGAAAAAAGTACAGACAATGATCGACAAAGTTCCCGGGTGGCAATAAGCTAGGACGTTGTACACACACAACCGCTCCGCCCGCCACGCACGCGAACACCAGATCGCGGCCCCGCGCGCGGGCAAGAAGGAGAAAACATGCTGTTCCTGAAGAGCACCAGCGTCACCAAGGCACCGGGCATCTATGACGTCGACGTGGCTGCGAAACCGCCCGGCAAAACCTTCGGCGTCTTCCTGGCAACCGATCCGGCCAACCCGCCGCAAACCGTGCTGACTGGCCTGGCCGAACTGGGTTTCAAAAATACCCACCAGCAGAGCTATGTCCATAAGGACAAGGGCAAAGTGCTGGATCTGCACTTCCAGAAGGATGGCACCGACCTGTTCAACGGCTGGAAGGCCGACGAATGCGCAGCCAACCTGGCTGCGATCGAAGCGCTGTTCGGCAACGTCGGCGTCAGCGTGACCCCACGCGTGATGAGCCTGGCCGAAGCCTACGCCTGAATTCCCTGCTTGCCTGAACCCGCTCCTGCCTCAAGCCTGTACCTCGATGTGGTACAGCGCCCAGGGGCAGGCGCCGAAGCGTTCACTGACCGGCCGCGCCGCCAGTTCCGGCACCCGGTCCGCGTCGAACACCGCCCACAAGGGTCCCAATCCTCCCAGCGCCATCGGCTTGCCGTCGAGATGGGTGGCCACGATCGGGTGCCAGGCGCGCAGTTGCCGCACGCCGATGGCGGCGGCATAACCGTCCACCGCACGCAATACCAGCTTGCTGCTTTCGGTCAGCCGCGCGCCCGCCAGGGCGAGCACATCCGCCAGAAGGGGACCGCGCAGCAAGTGCGGCCGCCCGTCGTATTCCAGCGTCGGCCGGATGCTGCGCGCCGGCAGCGCCGTCATCGCCGCGAAATCCAGGGCGAAGGCGCGCGTGAAGGCCAGTTTATGCTTGGACATCATCTGGTCCAGGGCCGGGTCGAGGGGGCCGCGGTTGCTGCGCTTGAGCTCGCCCGTGATGGTCAGCAGGGTGGGACCTGCCCCCGCCGGGGTGGCTGACGCGGCGCTGCCGGGCAGGGCGCTTGCAGCCAGCGTCGCGGCAAGGAAGTCGCGTTTGTCCATGAGAAAATGGCGTGGTGAGGGTAAGCCCGCATCATAGCCATGAAACTTGCACAATGGATTTATTTACCTCAGCCCCCATCCTGACGCCCATTCCGGTGCGTGACGGCGAGCTCGCGTTTCTTTCGCAGTTGATCCTGCCTTGGCCCAACGAGGAGGTCATGGCGCGCCTGGTTGTGGAAACCGCCTGGCGCGAAGAAACGGTGGTCGTCTACGGCAAGCGCCACCTGCAGCCGCGCCTGAGCGCCTGGCATGGCGACAAGGCCTACCGTTATTCCGGCTTGAGCCTGGCGCCGCTGCCATTTACGCCGCTTCTCGACAGTATCCGTCTTGCGGCGGAAGAAGCCACCAGCCGGCACTACAACAGTGTGTTGCTGAACTATTATCGCGATGGGCGCGACAGCATGGGCATGCACAGCGACGATGAGCCCGAGCTCGGCCCGGCGCCGGCGATTGCCTCGGTCAGCTTTGGCGCGACACGGACTTTTATCTTGCGCCACAAGGCCACGAAAGAGACCTTGAGACTGCCGCTCACCGATGGCAGCCTGCTGTTCATGGCCGGCCGGATGCAGGCCAACTGGATGCATGGGATCAACAAAACCGCTAGGCCGGTCGGTGCGCGACTTAACCTAACTTTTCGTAACGTCGATTAAACAACACGCAATTTCCAGTATCTATCTGGAAAATACCTAACCTTCGGGTCATTAACTTACATTTGCTTACAGTTCTTACGGGTTGGGGGGCTTTAAAAAACAAGTGCCGGTGCTATCTTGACCACATCGCGATTCATTCGGAATCGCGAACCAGTCGAGAAAAGGATTGCGCATGAAAAAGCTTATCGTTGCACTGATCGCCACCGTTGCCGCCATGTCGGCTGCCCAAGCCCAGCAGACCACCCCACGCGGCTATGTCGGCGCCGGCGTGGCCAGCGCCGACCATGATTACCGGATCTCCGGCGCCTCGAACGTCGATACCGACGGCTACAAAGCCTCGGGCAAGCTGTTCGGCGGCTATGAGTTCAACCAGACCTGGGGCGTCGAAGCCGGTTATACCGACTTCCGCAAATCCGGCGTCAGCTACACCGCCAATGGCGTGAACCAGCGCGGCGAAACCAAGGGCGAGTCGATCTACCTGGCCGCCAAGGCGACCATGCCGATCAATGAGCAGTTCTCGCTCTACGGCAAGCTGGGCGCGGCCCGCAACAAGAGCGAGCTGGTCATGATCAACTCCTCGCAGAACCGCGAGCACCGCAAGACCGAAGCCTACGGCGCCCTGGGCGCGCAGTACAGCCTGAACCAGAACGTGGCGCTGATCGCCGAGTATGAGCGCTACGGCAAGTCCAAGGACTTCGGCGCCTCTGCCGACGTCCTTACCATCGGCGCGAAGTACAGCTTCTAAGCCAATGTCGTGATAGCAAAAAGGACCCTGCGGGGTCCTTTTTGTTTGGGGAGACGGCGGCCATTCACAGGCGCGCGAACCCCTGCGGCTGCGGCCGGAGTACCCAGGGTGGAATCACCAGCTCCGGCACCGGGATCGCATAGCCGGCCGAGACAAACCGGTGCAGCGAGGACCATGGCCAGTCTGCGGGATGGCTGCAATGGCCGTGCTTGACGGGATCGGTATGGGTCAGGTCGACCAGGGCCGCGTATTCCTCGTCGTCGCCGACGCGGTAATGCTGGTAGTGGCGCTCCCAGATGGAGCCGTCGTCGGCGCCGGGAATAGCGGACTTGCGCAAGGCCTTTGAGAACGCGATCTTGACGGCGCGCCAGCGGCTCGAGCAGTCGTGGTCGCCCGGCGGCAGGGTCCAGATGGCATGGGCATGGTCGGGCAGGACTACCCAGGCATCGACGTGGAAGGGCTTGCGCACGCGCGCCAGGCGCATGGCTTCGCCGAAGGCGGATATATGGTCTGTCAGCAGTGTGCTGCCGCGTTGCAGCAGGCGCACTGTGAAGAAGAAGGTCCCGCCCGGGACGCGGTTGTTGCGGTAATCAATCATGAGCTCCGTCAGCCGGCGCCTGGACGGTCGCCGGCATCCGAGGCCGCTACATGGCCTCAACAAGAAAGATATTACACATGACTTTGCGCAGACCGCGTTCCGATTCCGGAAAGCAAACGCCCGGCATGGCCGGGCGTTCATCAGCCCCGAAAACCGGGCTTTTTATTTATAGAACAACAACTTAGGTCGTCAGCGGCTTGTAGCGGATACGCTTCGGCTTGGCGCCTTCTTCACCCAGGCGCTTCTTCTTGTCCGCTTCGTATTCCTGGTAGTTACCGTCGAAGAAGGTCACCTGCGAATTGCCTTCGAAGGCCAGGATGTGGGTGGCGATACGGTCCAGGAACCAGCGATCGTGGGAAATGACCATCACGCTGCCGGCGAACTCGAGCAGGGCATCTTCCAGCGCGCGCAGGGTTTCCACGTCCAGGTCGTTCGACGGTTCATCGAGCAGCAGGACATTGCCGCCTTGCAGTAGCGTCTTGGCCAGGTGCAGGCGGCCGCGCTCGCCACCGGACAGGTTGCCGACGACTTTCTGCTGGTCCGAGCCCTTGAAGTTGAAACGGCCGAGATAAGCGCGCGACGGCATCTCGAAACGGCCGACGCTGAGCATGTCGGCGCCGCCGGTGACGTCTTCGAACACCGTCTTGTTGTTGGCCAGTTCGTCGCGGTGCTGGTCGACCAGGGAGATGCGCGCGGTCTTGCCGATGGCGACTTCGCCGCTGTCCGGTTGTTCCTTGCCTGCGATCAGCTTGAACAGGGTCGACTTACCGGCGCCGTTCGGGCCGATGATGCCGACGATCGCGCCTGGCGGCACGGTGAAGGAGACATTGTCGAGCAGCAGGCGGTCGCCGAAGCCTTTCGAGACGTTCTTGAACTCGATGACTTCATTGCCCAGGCGCTCGGCCACGGGGATGAAGATCTCCTGGGTCTCGTTGCGCTTCTGGTATTCGAATTCGCTCAGTTCGTTGAAGCGGGCCAGGCGGGCCTTCGACTTGGCCTGGCGCGCTTTCGGATTCTGGCGCGACCATTCGAGTTCCTTCTGCAGCGCCTTCTGGCGCGCCGACTCGGTCGACTCTTCCTGCTTCAGGCGCGCCTGCTTCTGGTCCAGCCAGGACGAGTAATTGCCCTTCCATGGAATGCCCGAACCGCGGTCCAGTTCCAGGATCCATTCGGCGGCGTTATCCAGGAAGTAGCGATCGTGGGTGATGCCGACCACGGTGCCCGGGAAGCGCAGCAGGAATTGCTCGAGCCACTCGACCGATTCGGCGTCCAGGTGGTTGGTCGGCTCGTCCAGCAGCAGCATGTCCGGCTTACTCAGCAGCAGCTTGCACAGCGCCACGCGGCGCTTCTCGCCGCCGGACAGCACGCCGATCCTGGCATCCCATGGCGGCAGGCGCAGCGCGTCGGCGGCCATTTCCAGTTGCAGGTTCAGGTTGCCGCCGTCGGACGACGAGATGATCGCTTCCAGCCGTTCCTGCTCCTTGGCCAGGGCCTCGAAGTCGGCGTCTTCCTCGGCGTAGGCCGCGTACACGGCTTCCAGCTTGGCTTGCGCTTCAAACGCTTCGCCCAGGCCCGACTCCACTTCCTGGCGCACGGTTTTTTCCGGATCGAGCTGCGGTTCCTGCGGCAGGTAGCCGATGTTCAGGCCCGGCATCGGGCGTGCTTCGCCCTGGATGTCGGTGTCGAGGCCGGCCATGATCTTCAGCAGGGTCGATTTGCCCGAGCCGTTCAGGCCCAGCACGCCGATCTTGGCGCCCGGGAAGAAGGACAGCGAAATGTCTTTCAGGATTTGACGTTTTGGCGGGACGATTTTGCCCACGCGGTTCATGGTATAGACGTAATTGGCCATGCTTTACTCTGGTGTTGTTTAAGGTGCACAGGATACGACAGAACCCGCGCCGGACACAGGATTTCTTGTGCCCGGACGCGCTGCCGGCTCAGGTTTTCTGGGTGGTCCGGCTGCGCAGCAGCCCTTCGCCGGCGTACAGGGCCAGTGCGGTCCAGATCATGACGAAGCCCACCAGCCGGTCGCTGGTGAAGGCTTCATGGAACAACCAGACGCCGAGCACGAACTGGATGGTCGGCGACAGGTATTGCAGCAGGCCCAGGATCGACAGCGGGATCTGGCGCGCGCCGCTGGCGAACAGCAGCAGCGGGATCGCCGTGATCGGACCGGCCGCGACCAGCAGCCAGCGGGTCGTATCGAAGGGCGCATTCACGAAGGCATTCGCACCGTTCATCGTCAGCCAGGCAAGGTAGCCGGCAGCGAACGGGAACAGCACCATGGTCTCGAACGACAGCCCCTCCAGGGCGCCCAGCGCCGCGGTCTTGCGCAGCAGGCCGTAACCGCCGAACGAGGCCGCCAGGAACAGCGCGATCCAGGGCACGGTGCCCGACTGCCAGGTCAGCCAGCACACGCCGAGCGCCGCCAGCGCGATCGCCGCCCACTGCGCCGGGCGCATGCGTTCCTTGAGCAGCAAGAATCCGAACATGATGTTGACCAGCGGGTTGATGAAATAGCCGAGGCTCGCTTCGATGACGTGGCCGTTCTTCACCGCCCAGATATACACCAGCCAGTTGGCCGACAACAGGAAGGCGGAAGCGGCGAAGCTCCAGAACACCCGCGGCTGGCGCACGATGGCCAGCCATTTCCACTGGCGCCGCGCAGCCAGCACGACCAGCAGGAAAGCGAGCGACCACAGCACGCGGTGCGCCAGGATCTGCGTCGGCGGCACCTCGCCGATGGCATGGAAATAAATAGGGAACAGGCCCCAGCACAGGAAGGCCAGGGCGGCGGACAGGATACCGGAACGCATGAGGAAGGAAGGGGCAATTGCAGAGCTGGCATTATCCCCTTAACGCAATATCCGCGCTGGCGCGGACCGATTTTGAGGAAGTGTATGATCCAATACGAAATCTTCTTGCAATTATCTTGTCGATATTTTATGGTGCGCTGCACCAACACTCAACCATGGGGCAATCTTGAGGTCAGATAATAAGAAAAGCAGCGTCGCCGCACTGACGCTGGCTGCCGTCGGCATCGTCTACGGCGATATCGGCACCAGCCCCTTGTATACGCTGCGGGCGATTTTCGATGAAGAGCACGGCCTGCCGCTCACCACGCCGAATATCCTCGGCATCATTTCCCTGATTTTCTGGAGCCTGACGGTCGTCGTCTCGCTCAAGTACGTCACCCTGGTGCTGCGCGCCGACAACCGCGGCGAAGGCGGGATCATGGCGCTGATGGCGCTGGCCACCAATTCGGTCACCAAGGCCTCGCGCTGGTATTTCCCCTTGATGGTGATCGGCGTCCTCGGCGCGACCATGTTCTATGGCGACAGCGTGATCACCCCGGCCATTTCCGTGCTCGGCGCGATCGAGGGCCTGGAAGTGGCGGCCCCCGGCATGACACATTACGTGGTGCCGCTGGCGGTGGTGGTGCTGGTGGCCCTGTACAGCGTGCAGCGCCACGGTACGGCCGGCATCGGCCGCTTCTTCGGGCCGATCATGGTGGTCTGGTTCCTGGCGCTGGCGGTAATGGGCGTCATCAACATCATCGAAGCGCCGGTGATCCTGGAAGCGCTCAATCCCTGGCACGCGCTGCGCTTCATGCTGGAAAACCGCTTCCTTGCCTTCGTCGCCCTGGGCGCGGTGGTGCTGGCCATCACCGGCGCCGAGGCGCTGTATGCCGACATGGGCCACTTCGGCCGCAAGCCGATCCGGCTGGCCTGGTTCACGATCGCCTTCCCGGCGCTGGCCCTGAACTACCTGGGACAGGGCGGCCTCCTGATCATGCAGCCCGAAGCCGTCGAGAACCCGTTCTACCACCAGCTCGGCACCTGGAGCGTCATTCCGCTGGTGATCCTGTCGACCATGGCGGCGGTGATTGCTTCGCAGGCGACCATTTCCGGCACCTATTCGATGACCAAGCAGGCCATCGCGCTGGGCCTGCTGCCGCGCATGCGCATCCAGCACACCTCGGAGAGCGAGATCGGCCAGATCTACATCCCGGCGGTGAACTGGGTGCAGCTGGCCATCGTGCTGATGGCGGTGATCGGCTTTGGTTCCTCGGACGAGCTGGCCGGCGCCTACGGCATCGCGGTCACCGCGACCATGATGGCGACCACCATCCTGACCTTCTTCGTCACGCGCTATCGCTGGAAACTGCCGCTGATCCTGTGCTTTGGCGCGACCGGCTTCTTCCTCATCATCGACATCCTGCTGTTCTCCTCGACCGCGCTCAAGCTGCTGCACGGCGGCTGGTTCCCGCTGCTGTTGGGCACCGTGCTGCTGACCCTGATGCTGACCTGGAAGCGCGGTCGCGAGCTGGTGTTCGAGAACCTGGAAAAGCATGCGATCCCGCTGGAAGCCTTCATGGAATCGCTGTTCGTGGCGCCGCCGGCGCGCGTGCCGGGCACGGCCCTGTTCCTGCGCGGCGAAAGCGATGGCGTGCCGCATGCGCTGCTGCATAACCTGTCGCATAACAAGGTGCTGCACGAGCGTGTCGTCTTCCTCACGGTCCATATCATTGAGGAACCGTGGGTGCCGGTGGACGAGCAGGTCGAGATCAATGAGCTCGGCCATAACTGCTTCCAGCTGAACGTGCGCTACGGCTTCAAGGATGAGCCTGACATTCCTTATGTGCTGCGCCGCTGCGGCGGCCTGGGGCTGGTGTTCGAGATGATGGAAACCTCGTTCTTCATCGCGCGCCAGACCGTGATTTCGGCGCCGGGGGGCGGGATGGCGCCGTGGCGCGAGCACCTGTACGTGATGATGTCGCGCAATGCCCGCGCGGCGGCCGACTACTACCAGATCCCGCCCAACCGCGTGATCGAGCTCGGCACACAGGTCGAGATCTGACCGTCAAGGCGCTGCCCCCACGTGGCGGCAGCGCCTTTACAAAAAAATACAAAAGCCGGACAGTCCCGGGATAGACGCCGTTACACGGCTGAGGTAAGGTGCGGTGTTTCGCCGTATAAACTTTTTTCGCACCCACCTCGCAAGGACTGTCCCATGAAGCTGAAGTTCCCCCTGATCGCCGCCTTCGTCGCCATGCTGAGCCTGACCGCCTGCGGTGGCGGCAGCGATTCTTCCGACAGCGTCGCCGTCAGCAGCCCAACCGCACTGACCAAGACCGACAACACCGTCGGCACCGGCGCCGAAGCCGTCACCGGCAAGAGCGTCACCGTGGATTACACCCTGTGGCTGTACAAGGCCTCGGCTGCCGACTTCAAGGGCACGCAGCTGGAATCGGGTCCATACACCTTCACGATCGGCTCGACCAATACCATCCAGGGCTTCCAGCAGGGCGTGCTCGGCATGAAGGTCGGCGGCAAGCGCACCGTCCTGGTCCCGGCCAGCCTGGGCTATGGCGCCACCGGCAGCGGCCGCGTCCCGCCGAACTCCGGCCTGGTGTTCGAGCTCGTATTGAAGAGCGTGAACTAACCACACAACCGGGGCGCTGCCCCGGTTTTTTTTGGCGCGCTGCCCGGATGACGGAAGCACGCCAACTTCGGGGTCAGGTCTGACATTCGGACACGAGCCCAGCCTTACCCCGGTTGAGCCCGTGTCCAAATGTCAGACCTGACCCCGGGTTTGCTGGATTACACACAGGCGCAGGGCATTGCCCGGCTTTTTTGGCGCGCACGCCTGAGCTGGCGCACATGGCGCGCTGCCCGGATGGCGGAAGCTGCAGGTCCTGATCACTGCACGCTGCCGCCATGCGCTTTTTCTTCCTGCTCCTCCTGCTCTTGTCCGCCTGCCGCGTGTGCGGCGCTGAAGAATTTTCTACTCCTGAATGTCTCCATGGCTGCACTGCATCCATGCCAGCGCGCGCCTGCGCGGTCGCTGCCGATCCGCCTCCGGCCGATAACGACATCTGGCTGTTGCTGGCCGCCGTGGCCGTCTGCACGGCGGGCCGGCTTGCCACGAGCCGGCGCGGGTGAGGTGCGTCCCGACCCGGTGCCGGCCAGCCAGGCCGGGCTGCGTTCAGCGCAGCATGTCGACGTGCATGATGCCGTCTTCGTCGTAGGGGGCAGAGACGGTTTCGAAGCCGAAGCCCTGGTAGAACTGTTCCAGGTATTGCTGGGCGCCGATGCGGATGCGATGACCCGGGTACAGGTTTTCCGCGCACGCGATGCCGCGCGTCAGCAGCGCGCGTCCGGCACCGCTGCCGCGTGCGGCCTGGGTGGTGATCACCCGGCCGAGCGACATCTCGGTGTATTTCACGCCGGGACCGAGCACGCGCAGGTAGGCCGCCAGCTGGCGCTTGCCCTCGACCGTGCGCCAGCCGAGCAGGTGGTGGGCCACCGGGTCGAGGCCGTCGATGTCGGGATACAGGCAGGTCTGCTCGAGGATGAACACGTTCTGGCGCTGGGCCAGCACCTCGTACAGGTCGGCGGGGCTGAGGTCGTTGAAAGGGGAGAACTGCCAGTCGATCATGATGGTGTGGTGTTATGCCGCAGCGCCAGGGCTTATGCGGCGGTTTCGAAGCCTTCGAGGATGTTGACGGTATTGGTGCCGGCGCTGCTGCCTGCGCCAGGCTCCGCCGCGGCAGAGCCGCCCTCGAAGATGAAGGTAGTAGGCAGGCCCAGATGCGCGAGGCGTTCGCCGATGCGCAGGAAGTCGCCGCCCTGCAGGCCGAAGCTGGGTGCGCTCTCGTCCCCCAGCGACACCACCAGCGCGTCCGCGCGGAACATCGCCAGCTTGAGGCAGGCCGTCTCCAGCGCGGCGAACCACTGCGCGCTGCCGCTGCCTGCCGCCAGCGGCAGGTTCATGTTGTAGCCCAGTCCCGCGCCGGCGCCCTGTTCGCCGGCATGCCCGAGGTAGAAGGGGTAGGCGCCGCGCGGGTCGAGGTGGATCGACACGAACAGGGCGTCGGCCCGTTCATACAAGATGTGCTGGGTGCCGTGGCCGTGGTGGCGGCCGATGTCGAGGATGGCGACGCGCTGCAGGCCGTCGTCCAGCAGGTGCTGGGCCGCCAGCGCGGCATTGTTCAGGAAGCAGCCGCCGCCGAACCAGTCGGCGCCCGCATGGCGCCCGGGTGGACTGCTCAAGGCGAGGGTGCCGCGCTCGCCCATGCGCAGGGCGTGGGCGGCATTCACGGCGCAGTCGGCGCCGGTCTTGGCCGCGGTCCAGGTGCCCGGGCCCAGCGGCGTGTGGCTGTCCGCCGCATACAGGCCGGCCCGCGCGAGAAAATCCTCGGGCTCGGGGGCGTCGCCATGCGCGCGCATGCCGCGCACCGGCCACAGCGACGGCAGCAGCGGACGCGCCGCATTGCCCGGTTCTCGGGCCGTCCATTCGCTCCAGGCCGTGCGCAGGAAGTGCAGGTAGCGCGGCGTGTGCACGCGCTCGAGCGAGACCAGCGGCACGCCGTGCGGCGTGACGATGCGTCCCAGGCCGCGCCGCTCGAACTCCGCCAGCGTCAGGCCGAGCGCATCGACTGCGCCGCTGCCTTCCTGCCAGGGGGCAGGCGCGCCGGCATCGTGCTGGGCATGGTGTTCGTTATAAAAGGTGAGCAAGGCATCCCCGCAGGCGATCGCAGCCTACTGGTTGCCGCACAGGGTGCTGGTGTTGTAGGCCGCCACGAAGTCGTCGAAGCTGCCGCTGTCGGCCGCCTCGATGCGTGCCTGCTCGGCCAGCGACACCTCGACCAGCTCGTCGAACAGCGCTTCCTCGGCCGGCATGAGTGGACTATCGCGGAAGCTGGCCGCATGCAGCTCGCTCTGGCGCAGGCCGAAGGCGCTGGCCGAGCCGAGCGCGCGGATGTCTTCCAGCACCCGCGCCGACGGCGTGAGCGCCGGGTTCTCGATCTTGGCCTTCTGCAGGCCGAGCGAGCTGGCATGCACCTCGCCCTCGTTGTGCTGCTCGTCGAGCAGACGCGCCACCGGGCGGATGCGTTCGATCAGTTCCAGCGCCCACTGCTTCAAGGGCACCTCGACGCCGTCGCGGGTGAGCAGCAAGGCCGGGTCGCGGCCTTGCTTGACCGTGCGCGCGAAGTTGCGCGCATGGACCTGGCCTTCGAGGGCGCTGATCAGGGGGCTTTCCTCGAGCGCGCAGAACAGCAGGAAGGCGTCGAGGAAGCGGCCGGTCTCCAGGCTGATGCCGACCGGCTCGTACGGATCGACGTCGAGGCAGCGCACTTCGATGTACTGCACGCCGCGGTTGCACAGGGCCTGCACCGGGCGCTCGCCGGTGCGGATCACGCGCTTCGGGCGGATCGTCGAGTAGTACTCGTTCTCGATCTGCAGCACGTTGGTGGACAGCTGGATCCACTCGCCGTCCTTCTTGGTGCCGATCGCCTGGTAAGGCTCGTAGGGCGTGTTCACCGCCGTCATCAGGCTGGTGACATAGCTCTCCAGGCTGTTCTCGTGCGGGCGCAAGCCGCTTTGCGCGTCGTTCTGGTAACCGAGGTCGCTCATGCGCAGGCTGGTCGCGTAAGGCAGGTAGAGCGTGTCGCTCGACAAGGTCTCGAGATTGTGCGTGCGGCCGCGCAGGAAGCTGGTGGTCAGGGCCGGGGTGGCGCCGAACAAATACATCAGCAGCCAGCTGTAGCGGCGGAAGTTGCGGATGGTCGCGATATAGCTTTCGGACTGGAAGTCGCGCAGCGCATTGCGGCGTTCTTCGACGATGCCTTCGCTGGCGGCCACCAGCTGCCACAGTTTTTCGGGCAGCGAGTAGTTGTAGTGGATGCCCGCGATGCACTGCATCGCTTTCCCGTAGCGCAGCGCCAGGCCGCGCCGGTACACGTGCTTGAGCATGCCCAGGTTCGACTTGCCGTACCAGGCGATCTCGATCTCTTCTTCCGACGGCAATTCGCCGGGCATCGACACGCTCCACAGCATGTCGCCGTCCATGCGGGCGTGCGCAAAGCGGTGGATGGCGTCGAGGCGGTTCAGGGCCACCGAAATATCGTGCTCGGCCGGGGTGATGAACTCGAGCAGGGCTTCGGCGTAGTCGGTGGTGATGAGCGGGTGAGTCAGTGCCGAACCAAGTTGTACCGGGTGCGGGGTGCGCGCCAGGTGGCCGTAGCGGTCGACGCGCAGGGTCTCGCGCTCGATGCCACGCAGGCCCTGGCCGAGCAGGGCGCGGTGGTCGTCGTCGTCGAGCAGGGCCAGGCGGCGTTGTAATTGGGTCGACACGGGTGTTTCCTTTCTTATACTGCCAATGCGGATTGGAGCAGAGATTAACCGAAAAACGCCAAGCGCGCCGGGCACCCCCTCATTCCCGCCGGGTAGCCGCCGCGGCCGGCACGGAGGGCCCCTGGCGGGCCTTCGGGACCGGCCGTGGGGCGGCCTTCGGGACTGCGGTTCTTTCGGCCTGGATCCAGCGTTCGACCTGGCGCTGGAGCACGTCGAGCGGCAGGGCGCCGCTGCCCAGCACCGCATCGTGGAAGCGGCGCAGGTCGAAGCGCGCGCCGAGCACGGCGCGGGCGCGCTCGCGCAGGGCGGCGATGCGCAGCTGGCCGATCTTGTAGCCCAGCGCCTGGGCCGGCTGGGCGATGTAGCGGTCCACTTCCGCTTCGTTGTCCTGCGGCGGGTTGGCCGTGTGGGCATGGAGGTAGTCGATCGCCTGGCGGCGCGACCAGCCCATCGCATGGATGCCGGTATCGACCACCAGCCGCGCGGCGCGCAGCATCTCTTCGTTGAGCTGGCCGAAGCGCGAGAAGGGATCGTCGAAGAAGCCGAGCTGCGGCCCCAGGCCTTCCGCATAGGTGGCCCAGCCTTCGCCGAAGGCGTCGATCCAGCCATGGCGGCGGAAGGCCGGCAGCGCCAGGCTTTGCGCGCGCGCCACCTGCAGGTGGTGGCCGGGCAGCGCTTCGTGCAGCGCCACGCTGTCGACCTGCCACAGCGGGCGCGCGCCCAGCTGCGTGATGTTCACCACCAGTGCCGCGCTGCGCGCCTCGCTGCCGGCTTCGTAATACGCCACCGGCTGCCAGGTCCCGTCCTGGATCATCGGCTTGACCGCGATGCCGGCCTCGGGAATCGTGGCCACCACCTTCGGCAGCCTGGCCTCGGCCCGCGCCAGGGCCTTGCGGTAGCGTCCCAGCAGGGCGTCGGGCTCGCTGAAGAACAGGCGCGGGTCGGTGCGTGCAAACACCAGGAACTGGGGCAGCGTGCCGCGAAAGCCGGTGCGCGGAACCAGCGCCGCGATCTGGCCGCGGATGCGCGCCACTTCGCGCAGGCCGATGGCGTGCACATCGCCTGGCGCCAGGCCGGTGGTGGTGGCGCTGCGCAGCAGGAAGGCATACCAGGCCGCGCCGCCGGGCAGGTACGATGCGCCGATGGTCTCGCGCGCGGCCGGCAGGTAGTCGCTGCGCAGGAAGTCTTCCAGCCGGTGCAGGCTCACTGCCGCATTGGCCAGCACGGTGATGCTGCGGTCGACCAGTTCCTCGCGGGTGTCCGGCTCGATCGATGCCGGAATGCGGCCGAACGGGGCATTCAGCGGGCCGGTGGCGATGTTCTCGCGCAGTGCGCGCAGCGCATCGGGCACCGGCGCGATCGCCGCCTTCGGCACGGTCCAGCCGGCGCGCATCCCCGCGCGCAGCTGCTCGATCAGGCCGTCGACATGGGCCGGCAAGGCCTTCAGGCGCGCCAGGTAGGCGCGGTAGTCCGCTTCGGTGGCGAAGGGCATCTGCGCGGCCAGGCGCGGCAGGCGCAGGTGCAGGCCGTCCCAAGCGCTGATCGGCTGCGGGTCGAAGGCGGTGAAGGCGGCCGCCGCCAGGCTGCGCTCGCGCGCGGCTATGAACAGGTCGTAGGACAGCTGGTCCTGGGCGTCGAGCTCGCTGCGGTCGAGCTTGCGGGCTTCGTCCAGCACCTGGCGCGTGTGCTCGAGGGCGGCGGCGCGTGCGGCCAGCGAGGTGTCGGTGAGCAGCGCATTGTGGCGGTGCTCGCCGATGCTGGTGGCGAATTCGGGTTGCTGGCGCAGCTGGTATTGCCATTCGCGCTCGAACAGCCGGCGCGCCTCGTCAGCCGTGTCGGCGGCGCCGCAGGCCAGGGGAAGCAGCAGGAAGAACGAGGCGAGGAAGGTGCGCATGCGGTGCCCGCGCAATGGGCCGACAGTCAAGGAATGGTCATTGTAGCAAGACCCGGCCCGGCGCCGCGCAGGCTAGGGCAGGCGGCCGCCGCTGACGCGTTCGATGTTCGACAGGTCGCGCCAGCTCTGCACGTCGAGGAAACCGCGCGCCGCAAGCAGGGCGCGCACGGCTTCGGCCTGGTCGTAGCCGTGTTCGAGCAGCAGCCGGCCGCCTGCCGCCAGGTGGTCCGGTGCGCCATCGACGATGGTGCGCAGCGCCGACAGGCCGTCGGCAAAGTCGGTCAGTGCGCCCGATGGTTCGAAGCGCAGGTCGCCTTGCGTCAGGTGTGCGTCGCCCGCCGCGATATAGGGGGGATTCGAGGCGATGAGCTCGAACCGCTCCTCGGCGACGGCAGCGAACCAGTCGCTGCGCAGGAAGCGCACCGCGGCGCCGTTGGCCGCCGCATTGTCGCGCGCAATCGCCAGCGCCGCTTCGCTCAGGTCGAGCGCGGTGACGATCGCATCGGGCCGGGTGTGGGCGCAGGCCACGGCAATGGCGCCGCTGCCGGTGCCCATGTCGAGCAGCCGGCCTTGCGGCGGCAGGCGTTCCAGCGCCAGTTCGACGAGCAATTCGGTGTCGGGGCGGGGAATCAGGACGCCGGGGGCGACGCGGAACGGCAGCCCGAAGAACTCGCGGCTGCCGACGATGTACGCGATCGGCTCGCCCTCCAGCCGGCGCTGCACCAGCGCGGCCAGCCTCGCCGCTTCCTCAAGCGTGAGGGCGCGTTCGGACTGCGTGATCAAGCCAACCCTTGCCAGGCCCAGCGCATGGCACAGCAGGATGCGGTTTTCCAGCGGGTCCAGCGGCAGCGATGCCTGCAGCTGCTTGAGCGTGGCCCCGGCCTCGATCATCAGCGTGCCTTGCGCACCAGGACGAAGACCAGCAGCACGGTCAGGGCCACGAACCAGATCGCCGACCATTGCGGGATCGCCAGGCCCATCACCGCATCGGTGGCGCCGGCGCACAGGCCGTCGGCGCGGAACAGCCATGGCAGGTATTCGGCGGTCGGAATCTTGTTGAGGAAGGTCTCCATCGGGTCGATGCCGCAGCTGAAGCCCGGGTTGGCGATCACGTACAGGTGCTTGCCGACCGCGTACAGGCCGCCGAGCGCCGCCAGCAGCGCCAGGATCGTGCCCTCGCGGACCTTGCCGCTGATGGCCGAGACCAGGGTGGCCACGCCGATCGCCAGGAACATGTAGCGCTGGATCACGCACAGCGGGCAAGGCAGCATCTGCTGGATGTGCTGGAGATAGAGGGCCACGGCGATCAGCGCGAAGCAGATCGACGAGATGGCGAACAGGATCTGGCGGGTGGTAGGCAGCATCATGGTGTTGTTATGGGCGTGGTCGGGACGAGGCATTCTCGCATAATTGACGCCGGGTGAACCCGTCGTGAAACTTAATCGCCGAGCGCCGCCAGCAATTCCGCCTGGTGCTCCGCCGCCAGCGCATTGGTCAGTTCCGCCAGGTCGCCATCCATGATGAAGTCCAGCTTGTACAAGGTCAGGTTGATGCGGTGGTCGGTCAGCCGCCCCTGCGGGAAGTTGTAGGTGCGGATCCGCTCGCTGCGGTCGCCCGAGCCGATCAGGCTCTTGCGGGTGGCCGCTTCCTTCGATTGCTGCTCGCGCAGCTGCACGTCCTTGATGCGCGCCGCCAGCACCTTCAGCGCCTGCGCCTTGTTCTTGTGCTGGCTGCGGTCGTCCTGGCATTCCACCACGATGCCGGTCGGCAGGTGGGTCAGGCGCACTGCCGAATCGGTCTTGTTGATGTGCTGCCCGCCGGCGCCGGAGGCGCGGTAGGTGTCGATGCGCAGGTCGGCCGGGTTGATGTTCACGTCCTCGACTTCGTCCGCTTCCGGCATCACGGCCACGGTGCAGGCCGAGGTGTGGATGCGGCCCTGGGTCTCGGTGGCCGGCACGCGCTGCACGCGGTGGCCGCCCGATTCGAATTTCAGCTTCGAGTACACGCCGTTGCCGATGATGCGCACGATGACTTCGCGGTAGCCGCCCAGGTCCGAGTTTGACTCCGACACCACTTCGACCTGCCAACGGTTGCGCTCGGCGAAACGCGTGTACATGCGCAGCAGGTCGCCCGCGAACAGCGCCGATTCGTCGCCGCCGGTGCCGGCGCGGATCTCGAGGAAGATGTTGCGCTCGTCGTTGACGTCCTTCGGCAGCAGCATTTTTTGCAGGTCCAGTTCAAGCGCGGCCAGGCGCGCCTTGGCCGCTTCGATCTCGTCCTGCGCGAACTCCTTCATCTCCGGATCCTGCGCCATCTCCTGGGCCGCATCCATGTCGCCCTGCGCGGCGCCGTACTGGTGGAACAGCTCGACCAGCGGCGCCAGCTCGGCGCGCTCGCGCGTGAGCTTGCGGTAGCTGTCCATGTTGGCGGTGGCGCCTTCGCACATCAGGAGCTCGTCGAGTTCGACGAATCGGTTGGCCAGTTGTTCCAGCTTGGCCAGCATGGATGGTTTCATGGGGATACTCGTTCAATTCGGAAAGCCGCGGTGCGGCCGGGACGCGCCTGGAGCAGGCACGGCAAATGGGGGAGGACCGCTAACGGCGGCCGCGGAACAGCTGCGGCAGCAGGGCTGCCAGGCGGGCGCGCTCGTCGCCCTGGGCATGGTGCAGCGCCTGCTGCGGGCCATGCAGGAACTTGGCGGTGAGGCCGCGGGACAATGCCTCGAGCACGGCCTCGGGATCTTCGCCGCGCGCCAGCAGCTTGCGCGCGCGTTCGAGTTCGGCCAGGCGCAGCGCCTCGCTCGACTCGTGCAGGTCGCGGATCACCGGCACCACGGCGCGGTCGCCCACCCAGTGCATGAAGGACTGGACCCGGGTCTCGATGATGGCTTCGGCCTGCGACACCGCGGCCTGGCGGCTTTCCAGGCCGGTCTGCACCACCTGCGCCAGGTCGTCGACGGTATACAGGAACACGTCGTCCAGGCGCGCGACTTCCGGTTCGATATCGCGCGGCACGGCCAGGTCGGCCATGAAGATGGGACGGTGGCGGCGCGCCTTGATCGCGCGCTCGACCATGCCCAGGCCCAGCAAGGGCAGGGTGGACGCGGTGCACGAGACCACGATGTCGAACTGGTGCAGCCGCTCGGGCAGGTCGGCCAGCAGGATCGCCTCGCCGTTGTAGCGGGTGGCCAGGGCCTGGCCGCGCGACAGCGAGCGGTTGGCGATGGTGACCGATTTCGGGTTCTGCGCGGCGAAGTGCGCCGCGCACAGTTCGATCATTTCGCCGGCGCCGATGAACAGCACGTGCTGGTCGGCGATGGAATCGAAGATGCGCTGCGACAGGCGTACCGCGGCCGCGGCCATGGAAACGCTGTGGGCGCCGATCTCGGTGGTGCTGCGCACTTCCTTGGCGACCGCGAAGCTGCGCTGGAACAGCTGGTGCAGGTAGGTGCCCAGGCCCCCGGCCTGGTCGGCGGTGCGCACCGCATCCTTCATCTGGCCCAGGATCTGGGGCTCGCCCAGCACCATCGAGTCGAGCCCGGAGGCGACCCGGAAGGCATGGCGCACCGCGCTGTCGTGCGGCAGCATGTACAGGTGGGGGCGCAGCTCGGCGAAATTCAGGGCGTGGTAGTGGGCCAGGAACTGGGCCGAGGCGTCGAGCGGATTGGGGGCGTCGCTGGCCGCGTACATCTCGGTGCGGTTGCAGGTCGAGAGAATGGCCGCCTCGTTGCTGGCGCCGCCGCTGCCGCCCTGGCGCGCGAACCAGCCGCGCGCGGCCTGCACCGCGCCGCCGAGCTGCTCAGGCCCGAGCGCCAGCTGCTCGCGGAGCGAGACCGGTGCGGTCGTGTGGTTCAGGCCAACGGCAAGCAGTTGCATGGTGGGGCGGGGTGGACGGTATGCGCCCATTATACCCTTGTGCGGGAAGGGTTTCAGCGGCCGCCGAGGACGGCCGTGAGGAGGCTCAGGCGCCCAGTTTTTCCAGGCGGTAGCCGTAGCTGTAGACCGGCACCAGGCGGAAGCCGTTTTCCGGGCGCAGGCTCAGCTTGTTGCGCACGCGCGAGACATGGGTGTCCATGGTGCGCGAAGGCACGTCGGTATCGCGTACCCAGACCGATTCGTGGATGTAGGCGCGCGACAGCGGGCGGCCGATGTTACGGAAGAACAGCAGCGCCAGCGAGAATTCCTTCTGGGTGACGTCGACCACCGAACCATCCTTGATCAGGCGGCCCGGGCGGGTTTCGAAAATGTAGGGACCGAACTGCAGCTGTTCCGCGCTGTTTTGCGACGGGTAGGCGCGGCGCAGCAGGGCCGAGACGCGCGCTACCAGCTCGCCGCGGCGCAGCGGCTTGACCAGGTAGTCGTCGGCGCCGGCGGTCACGCCCGCGATGATGTCGTCCTCGGCATTGTTGGCGACCAGGAAGATGATGGGAGCGTTGGACGCCATCTTTTCCTTGGCGCGGCGCATGACTTCGCCGCCTTCCATGTCCGGCACGTTCCAGTCCATGACCAGCATGTCCGCTGTTTCCTTGCGCAACTGGGCCAGGCATTCGCGGGCGCTGTCGAAGGCCAGGCAGCTATGGCCGGCCGCGGTCAGCACCTGGCAAATCAGCTCTGCCTGAGCACGGTCTTGTTCCAGAATCGCAATCTTCATAGGTCATCTACTGGTAAGGTTACCCTTGTAGGAAGTCTCCTACAAGGGTTAAACCGAATATAGCAGACTTTCACAAAATAATGCTATAGGAAAACTAGAAATTTACATTTGGAACCTTTGTTCTGTTGTGTTAAGGGGATAGCAGGCTCCGCGTTACACTTTGACCAGACAATAACCGGGAGGCGATATGTTGTTTGGACGCAAAAACAAGAACATGTTGGAGGCGGAGCCGCCATTGGTGCCGGTCAGCGGCGCCGGGATCGAACTGGCGCGCACGCGCTGCCGCGAGATGGTGCGCAAGCGCGCGATGGTGTCGGCCGGCGTGGCGGCAGTGCCCTTGCCGGGCGTGGACATCCTGTCCGACCTGACCACGTTTGCCGTGCTGGTCGAAGAGGTCAACAAGGAATTCGGGCTGAGCCAGAAGCAGATCGAGCGCCTGAACCCGCAACGGCAGGTGCTGATCTACCGGGCCGCGGCCTCGGTGGGCGGGATGCTGGTGGGGAAACTGGTGACGCGCAAGCTGGTGCTGGCCGTGTTCCAGCGCGCGGGCATCCGGATCGCGGCCAAGACGGTGGCCAAGGTAGTGCCGATCGCCGGGCAGATCGCCTCGGCGGCAATCGGGTTCGCGCTGTTTCGCAAGATGGGGAACCAGCACGTCGAAGCCTGCGCGCAGGTGGCGCGCGAGCTGGAGAGCCTCAATCCGATCGACTTAGGGAGTGCGGTTGCGCCGATTTAACAAATCGGGCCAACAAACTGCCTTGCTTGAGGAAGTTAGCGAATAGACATTAAAACAACAATCGCACGTTGTTCAAATGAACACATGTGTTGCGTAGTGTAATATTATATTGATTAATTTTTAGTTGATCCAATATTTAACGCCCATCTAATTGATTTCGAATGGTCGCAATGTGTCGGGGCGAACCTGTGTCTTTATCTATCGCCCGAGTGCATGAAGCCCGCTTCTAAAAGAACCCCAAAGAAAGTCAGCGCATGAAAATTTATCCAGTCATCCTCTCCGGCGGCGCCGGCACCCGCCTGTGGCCATTGTCGCGGG